>NZ_JASNFO010000151.1:0-14386 GCF_032027725.1 Pseudofrankia coriaricola
CCGGCTGGCCGACGCCCGCCGGCATTTTCACCAACCTGGCCGACGGCCGCAGGATTACCGACACGGACAACCGGAACATCGCGGAACTCAGCGACCCCGCGGTGAACACCGCCATGGACGACGCCTTCGTGGCGGACATGTCGGACAGCGCCGTCGCCGCCGACCCGTCCGGGACCGCCGCGGCCCGGTGGGCCGCCGTCGAGCGGAGGGTGCTCGACACGGCGGCCTACATACCGGTGACGTACGACAAGGTCACGAACATCTACAGTTCCAACCTCACCAACGTCTATTACCAGCCCGCGTACGACTCGGTCGACTTCTCCGCCCTCGGCGTCCGCTGACACCGGCCCGGCGGCCCGCCACGCAGTCCCGCGGCGGCGCGAGACGTGATCGTGCCTGGTTGGTGGCGGGCCTGGATCCGCTTTCTGGCGGGCTGGTCAGGGCCGTTCGCGGGCGAAGACCTGGTTGGCGACGCGACGGGCCGCGATCGCGGCGCGGCGGTGGTCGTCGAGGACGTCGGTGACCTGCTCCAGGGGGTAGCCGAGGACCCCGGCGACGCGGTCGAGGGCCGGGGTGGTGCGGGGGATGAGGTCGCCGGGTGTGCCGCGGGCAAGCATGATCGCGTTGCGGATCCGGGAGGCCGACAGCCAGGCGGCGTTCAGCGCCGCGGCCTCGGCGCCGTCGAGCAGGCCGGCGTTGACGAGCTCGCGCAGCGCGGTGAGGGTGCTGGTGGTGCGCAGCGCCGGGTTCTCGTGGGCATAGCGGAGCTGGAGGATCTGGACCGTCCATTCGACGTCGGTCAGCCCGCCCGGCCCGAACTTGACGTGCAGGGTCCGGTCGGCGCCGCGCGGGACCCGCTCGGCGGCCATCCGGTCCCGCAGCCGCTCGACCTCGGCGATGGCTCCGCCCGGCAGTGCCGCCGGATAGCGGAACTCGTCGGCCAGGTCGCGGAACCGCGCCGCCAGCTCCGGGTCGCCGGCGAGCGGCCGGGCGCGCAGCAGCGCCTGCGCCTCCCAGCCGAGCGCCCAGCGCCGGTAGTAGGCCGCGTAGCCGTCCAGGTCGCGGGTGACCGAGCCGCCCCGCCCCTCGGGCCGCAGCCCCAGGTCCAGGCGCAGCGCCGGGTCGGGCCCCGGCTGCCCCAGCAGCCGGACAAGCTCCTCGACTACCGCCGCGGCGTACTCGCCGGCCGGGCGCGCGCCGACGCCGGGCCTGGGCTCATGGACGAACAGCACGTCCGCGTCGCTGCCGTAGGACATCTCGGCGCCGCCGAGCCGGCCCATCGCGATCACCGCGATCCGGGCCGGCTCTCCGGCCAATGCTCCTGAGAACGATGTCCGCCGGGCGTGCGAAGGAAGATCATTTTCGCACGCCCTTTGGCCGTTTGGGTCGTCCGCGGGCTCGCCGACGTCCGCGAACCGGTCCGCCGCCGGCCGGCCGGCGGCGAGCCGGCGGTTCACGGGGCGCCGGGCGACCAACAGGGAGGCCTCGATCGTCGCGGCGGCCGCCGCGGCCAGCGCCTCGCCGACGGCGGCCGCGTCGAGCAGGCCGAGCAGGTCCGCGCAGGCGACCCGGACCAGCTCGACCCGGCGGATCGCGCGCGCCCGCGCGGCCGCGTCGCCCGCGTCCTGGTTGCGCCGCGCGACGGCGAGCAGCGTGCGGGCAAGCTCGTCGCGGCCGACAGGGCGCAGGTCCTCCTCGGTGCGCAGCAGCCGCACCGACTCGGGCGCGGCGCGCATCAGCGCCGCGACGTAGCCGCTGGCCGCGAGCACCCTGGCCAGCCGGTCGGCGGCGCCGGCCGAGTCGCGCAGCAGCCGCAGGTACCAGGGGACGCGGCCGAGCGCCTCGCTGACCTGCCGATAGGCGAGCAGGCCGGCGTCCGGGTCGGCGGCGTCGGCGAACGCCGGCAGCATCGTCGGCAGCAGATGCCGCTGGATCGTGGCGGTCCGGCTCACGCCGGCGGTGAGCGCCTCGATGTGCTTCAACGACCGGTTCGGATAGGCGAACCCGAGAGCGGCGAGCCGATCGGCGGCCTCGCCGGGCGTGAGGCGCACCTCCTCGGCGGACAGCCGGGCGACCGCCTCCAGCAGCGGCTGGTAGAAGAGCTGCTCGTGTAGCCGCCGTACCGACCGGGCGATATGCGCGTGCTCGGCGGTGAACTCCTCCGCGCCGAGCATCCCCAGCGAGCGGCCGAGCCAGCGCAGCTCGTCCGGGTCGCGCGGCAGGACGTGCGTCCGCCGCAGGCCGCGCAGCTGGAGCCGATGCTCGACGGCACGCAGGAACCGGTAGGCGTCGGCGAGGGTGGTCGCGTCGCGGCGGCCCACGTAACCCCCGCGCGCCAGGCCGTCGATCGCGGGGAGGGTCGCGCGGGCGTGCAGCTTCGGATCGATACGGCCGTGCACGAGCTGCAGCAGCTGGACGGCGAACTCGACGTCGCGCAGCCCACCGGGGCCGAGCTTGATGTTGCGGTCGGCCTCCCGCCTCGACAGAGACGCCTCCACTCGCCGGCGCATCGCCCGGATGTCGGCGACGAAACGGGGCCGGGACGCCGCCGACCAGACCAGCGGCCCCACCATCGAGCAGAACTCGGCGCCGAGCGCGAGGTCGCCGGCGACTGGCCGGGCCTTGAGCAGCGCCTGGAACTCCCAGGTGCGCGCCCAGCGCTGGTAGTAGGCGCGGTGGCTGGCGAGCGTGCGGACCAGCGCGCCGTCGCGGCCCTCCGGGCGCAGGCCGACGTCGACCTGGAAGAGCGATCCTTCGCTGGTGCGCGCGCCACAGGCCCGTACCAGCCCCTCGGCCAGCCGGGTCGCGGCCCGCAGCGCCGCCTCCTCGGCCGGTTCGGCGGCGTCGGTGGCCCTCGCGGTCCCGGTGGTCCCGGTGGTTTCAGCGGTCCCAGCGGCCCCGCCCATGCCGTCGGGGAGTGAGGTCGTGGCCGGCTCGGCGACGAAGACGACGTCGACGTCGCTGACGTAGTTGAGCTCGCGCCCGCCGCACTTGCCCATCCCGACGACACCCAGGCGCACCGGCGGCGAGGTCGGCGCGAGGCCGGCGCGCGCGACCGAGAGGCCCGCGTCGAGCGCCGCGGCGGCGAGGTCGGCGAGCTCGGCCGTCGCGTCCTCGACCGTCACCGTGTCCGTCAGGTCGCGGGCGGCGAGCACCAGCAGCGCTCGCCGGTAGGCGACCCGCAACGCGTCCAGTACCTCCGGCCCGTCGCCGCGTGCTCGCGGCCGCTCGGCGGCCGGGTCCGCGCCGACCGCGGCGAACAGCCGGGCACGGTGGGTCGCCGCGTCGGGCGCGGCGGCGGCCGCCTCGTCGTCGGCGAGGATCCGCCAGTCGGCCGGGTGCGCGGCGAGGTGGTCGGCGAGCGCGAGGCTCGCGCCGAGGACGGCGATCACACGCCGGCGAGAGCCCGGCCGGGTGGCCAACACGGCTCGCAGCTCGGCGGACGACCGGGCGGAGCCCGCCGGGTGCGCCGGGTGCGCCGGGGCCGCCGGGTGTGCCGGGTGTGCCGGGCCCGGCGGGTGCGCCGGCCCGGGGGTGGCGCCTGGCGGGCCGGGCGCGTCAAGCGGGTCGAGTGCGTCGAGTGCGTCGATCAGTCGGTCTAGCCCGGCCAGGGCGCGGTCGGGGTCGGCGGCGTGGGCGAGCTCGGCGACCACCGGGCTGTTGGTGAGCGGCAGCCCGTCGGGCGGGCCGAAGCCGAGACGGTGCAGCGTGGCCGCGACCCGGTCGACGTCGGTGAAGCCTAGCCGGGCGAGCTGGGCCGCGGCGGAGCTGCCCCGCGGGTGCCCGACGCCTCCGGGCGGGGGCATGGTCGCCGCACTGGCGGCGGCCGGCTCGCTCGTCGTCCGGTCAGCGGAGGCGTGGTCCGCGGACGGGGGCTCCGCTGGCGAGGTCTGCTCCGCCGGCCAGCCGTCGCGCTGTGCCAGCGGGGCGCGTGCCCGCGAGGCCCCCTGCGCCCGCGCTGGGCCCGACCGTCCGGCGCTCGCCATCATGTTTCCATCTTGTTGCAGATGTGGCGTGCGCGTTACAGGAGTGGCAGGTAGCGGTTGATCTCGAACTGGGTGACCTGGCGGCGGTAGGAGGTCCACTCGGCGCGCTTGTTGCGCAGGAAGAACTCGAACAGCTCGTTGCCGAGCGTCTCCCGGACCAGCGACGACGTCTCCATCACCGCGATCGCCTCGGACAGGGATCCGGGAAGAGCCCGGATCCCGCGCTCCCGGCGCTGCGCCTCGGTAAGCGACCAGATGTCGTCGCCGGCGGGCGGCGGCAGGTCGTAGCCGCCCTGGATGCCGCGCAGCCCGGCCGCGAGCATCAGCGCGAACGTCAGGTACGGGTTGCAGGCGCTGTCCGGCAGCCGGAACTCCACCCGTGCCGTGTTCGCCTTGCCCCGCTTGTAGAGCGGCACCCTGACCAGGGCGGAGCGGATGTTGTGCCCCCAGCAGGCGTAGGCCGGCGCCTCCAGCAGCTCGGCGCCCTCGCCTTCGGCCGAGTCGCTGATGAGCCGCTTGTAGGAGTTGACCCACTGGTTGGTCACGGCGGTGATCTCGGGCGCGTGCGCCAGCAGCCCGGCGATGAACGCCTTGGCGACCTTGGAGAGCCGGTACTCGTCGGTCGGGTCGTAGAAGGCGTTGCGGTCGCCCTCGAAGAGGCTCATATGGGTGTGCATGCCGGAGCCGGCATGCTCGGTGAACGGCTTCGGCATGAAGGTCGCGTAGCTGCCCTGCCGCAGCGCCACCTCCTTGACGACCTGGCGCAGCGTCATGACGTTGTCGGCGATCGTGAGCGCGTCGGCGTAGCGCAGGTCGATCTCCTGCTGGCCCGGCGCCACCTCGTGATGGCTGAACTCGACGGAGATGCCGAGCCGCTCCAGCATGCCGATCACCTGCTGGCGGAAGTCATGGCTGATGTCGTTGGGCGTGACGTCGAAGTACCCGGACTCGTCCACCGGCTGCGGCACCGGCTGGCCGCGCCGCGGCGGCTCCTTGAGCAGGAAGAACTCGATCTCCGGGTGGGTGTAGAAGGTGAACCCGGCCTCGGCGGCGGCCGCGAGCGCGCGGCGCAGCACCCAGCGTGAGTCGGCTACGGCGGGCAGGCCGTCGGGAGTGACGACATCGCAGAACATCCGCGCCGTGAGCGTTCCCTCGCCGCGTCCCGGCAGCACCTGGAAGGTGGACGGGTCGGGGCGGGCGAGCATGTCCGCCTCGTGCAGGCGCGCGAACCCCTCGATCGCCGAGCCGTCGAAGCCGATGCCCTCCAGGAGCGCGCCTTCGGCCTCCGCCGGAGCGATCTCCACGGACTTCAGCACGCCCAGCACGTCGGTGAACCAGAGCCGGACGAAGCGGATGTCCCGCTCCTCCAGCGTTCTGAGCACGAACTCCTGCTGCTTGTCCATGAACCCTCCACGTTGAGGTGTGGACTCGACCTCAGGCTACGTCGTCCGGATCCAGCCGCCTTGCCTCTCGACCGGCGGAAGCATGGCTCGTCCATCGCCACGCGCCCGCGGCCGGCCTCCCCGACGAGACCCGGCCTGGCAACGCCGGGCCGTCCGCGGTGCCCGCCCCCACCGTTCGGGCACCCGGCCGGCGCCAGGGCAGGCGGCCCGGCACCGACGCGTCCTACCCGGCGCCGGGCACCGGCATCCTTGGCCGATGCCCTGTCCTGGTCGGGGGACATGTCGGCCAGGACGAGGTATCCCGAGTGCCTCCCGGATCGGCGACGGGGTTCCTGCCGGATCGCCGAAGGCGATCTGGGAGGTCCGCCGTCGGGGATCTCCGACACTAGCGACTGCAGGACCGAGATGCCCACGTCGTTGCCAGCTCGCAACGAACCTGGCGACTTGCCGTAACCGGACGGCGGCTCGGCAGCGTCCCCACGGCCGGAACCGTCATGGCGCAGGCTCACATGCGTGGCGTCGGCCGTTCCGACCGTGATGTTCGACCGTGATGCCAGCCTGTGCCAACAGGTCTCGCCACACCTGATCGGTCATATGCGAGTTTGTAGGAATTTCCCTGGAACCAGCATAGTCGATCATGATGGTGCCCGCGGCTCGGTCAGGTGGGCAGGGCGCGGACCTCGAGGTCGTCGGACAGCACGGTCGAGCCGTTTCCGACGAAACCGATCCCGCCCTGCTGGCTGAGCTTGCCGGTCGCGTCCTGGTACTGGACGACTGTCGTCCCGTCGACGGCGATGGTGTAGGTGCCACCCCGCGCGGTGACGGTCATGCTGTACCACCTGTCGTGGGCGACGGAGAAATCCCGCTGCGCCACCGAGGCACCTTGACCGCGACGTCTCGGTTCAGGGCGCGGTGACGGCCGGCTAGCACCAGCCCAAACGCGCCGGCACCGATCTGGCCGCCGATCTCGATGCCCGGCAGTGCCGCGGCGACGGCGGCCCGATCAACGATCACGCTCGGTGCCGTGACCCGCGGTGGGCCGGAGGGGGCCGCCAGGCGAACCGCGCTTCCCTCATCGTCATGACAAAGAGATCGTATGAGACGAAGCGTCGGCGTTCGGCGGCATTCGCGCTCTTGCTACGAGGCACAAGCTACAGGCGGCTGTCCCGCCGGCGCGGGCAGCGGGGTGACGGACCGAGACGATCAGGAGACCGGGTCGACGGAGGTAAGGGCGCCGGCGCGGGCCTGGTAGATGAAGATTCTGCGGAGGTGCCACCGCCGATCAGCGTCCGCTCGACGACGCCGGACAGGTCGGCGCCGTAAGCGGACCCGTCCCCCACCGAGAACACCTTGCTCGGCTTGAGAACGCTGGTGATGTAGGTCGCCGCCGGCTCCCTGCTGGGAGCCGGCGGCGCCGGGTGCTGCTGGTGCCGCCCGCCGGGGCGGGTCAGCGGGCCGGGTGACGCGCGGTTATGCCACCGTGCGGTCTCTCGGCCCGCGGTTCGGACCCTCGGTCAGACGGTCGCGGGCTGCGCCGCGGTGGCCTGGGAGGGGACGAACAGGATCGGCTTGTCGCCGGCCAGCGCGCTGCAGGTGGTGTCGATCATCAGCGCGGAGACCACGTACGGGTCCATGTTCGCGTTCGGGCGGCGGTCCTCGAGCCAGCCCTTGCGGGCCTTCGAGACGGCCCACGGGATGCGGATCGACGCGCCGCGGTCCGAGTCACCCCAGGAGAACTTGTTCCACGGGGCGGTCTCGTGCTTGCCGGTGAGGCGGTCCTGGATGCCGTAGCCGTAGTTGGTCACGTGCTCCATGACCCGGGTGCCGAGCGCCTCGCAGCAGGTGACGATCGCGTCCCAGCTCTCCATCGTCTGCTTGGTGGAGAAGTTGGTGTGCGCGCCCGCGCCGTTCCAGTCGCCGGGGACCGGCTTGGCGGCGAAGGAGACCGACGCGCCGAAGTCCTCGGCGATGCGGTGCAGCAGCCAGCGGGCGACCCAGATCTGGTCACCGATGGCCGGCGCCGGCAGCACGCCGATCTGGAACTCCCACTGGCCCATCATGACCTCGGCGTTGGTGCCCTCGATCGCGAGGCCGGCGTCCATGCACGCCTGGGTGTGCTTCTCGACGATGTCCCGGCCGGGCATCTTCTCGCCGCCGACGCCGCAGTAGTACGGGCCCTGCGGCTCCGGGAAGCCCACGGCCGGCCAGCCCAGCGGGCGGCCGTTCTGGAAGAACGTGTACTCCTGCTCGATGCCGAAGTGCGGGGCGAAGTCGGCGTACTTCTCCGCCAGCTCTCGCGCCTTGGCGCGGGTGTTGGTCGGGTGCGGGGTGAAGTCGGTCAGCTCCACCTCGCACATCACCAGGATGTTGTCGCCGCCACGAATCGGGTCCGGGCAGGTGAAGACCGGGCGCAGGACGCAGTCCGAGTTGGAGCCGGGCGCCTGGTTCGTGCTGGAGCCGTCGAAGCCCCAGATCTCCGGCTCCTTGCCGTCCTTGATGATCCGGGTCTTGCTGCGCAGCAGCGGCTCCGGCTCGGTGCCGTCGATCCAGATGTACTCGGCCTGAAAGCTCACTCAATACTCCCCGTGATCGGCAGGTCCTAGACACGCGACGATGGGGCCGGCCGGGGGAGGGCCGACGCTAGCCGCGACTGACGGGAGGGTCCGACTGGAGCCTTACCGGGTCCCGTTACCGATCAGTTCCCCGATTGTTAAATCTGCGTCTCAGGGCGCGCTGTTGACGCTCGGTCGGCGCGCGCGACGGTTACGGCTCCCGAAACGGGGCCGGAAAACAGCCCGAAATGTGCTCGCCGACACACCACGATGGCCGCACACCTCAGTAGATGAACCCACCCTGTGCGGGCATCCGGGCGTTGTGTGACGGCTCGCCGGTAGCCGGCCTCATAGACCGGCCGGGAGCTCTCGGGCGGCCCGGTGGGGCCGTATCCCCATGGGCGGCGCGTTCTTCCCGCCGGCGGACGAACCTCGATGGGGGCCGCGGCCCGCCGAGTCGCGACGGCGTGGCCCGTTCTGCGGCCCGGATGCCCACTGAGTCGGCACCGCCGTTTTCCCATCTTTTCTCACATGGCGGCACTGGCCGCGAATGGCGATTTCCCGCGCAGGTCACACCGTGCTGCGCACGTTCGGTTGGACGTATGAGGAGCTGGGCATCCGCGCTCTCGTGCCCCCGCTCGCGTGATGTCGCCCGCGACCCCGCGCCCACCCGACACGTCGATGACGACCGCTCCTGGGGCCGTCCGCCCGTAAAAGGCCTCGCCGTCCAAAACGGACGGCGAGGCCCGGGCAAAAAAGCCACCCCTGGTGACGCTGCCTCAGATGTCGTAGTAGAGGTCGAACTCGAAGGGGTGGGGACGCAGGCGGATGGCGTCCACCTCATGGGTGCGCTTGTAGTCCAGCCAGGTCTCGATGAGGTCCGGAGTGAACACGTCCCCGGCGGTGAGGAACTCGTTGTCGGCCTCGAGGTGGTCGAGCACGGCCTCCAGCGACCCGGGCACCTGCGGGACGGCGGCGAGCTCGTCCGGCGGGAGCTCGTAGAGGTCCTTGTCGATCGGGTCCGGCGGCTCGATCTTGTTCTTGATGCCGTCGAGCCCGGCCATCAGCATCGCCGAGAACGCCAGGTACGGGTTGCAGCTCGGGTCGGGCACGCGGAACTCGATCCGCTTGGCCTTCGGCGAGTCGCCGCCCAGCGGGATCCGGCAGCAGGCCGAGCGGTTGCGGGCCGAGTAGACCAGGTTGACCGGCGCCTCGTAGCCGGGCACCAGCCGCCGGTAGGAGTTCGTCGTCGGGTTGGTGAACGCCAGCAGCGCCGGGGCGTGGTGCAGCAGCCCGCCGATGTAGTGCCGGGCGGTCTCGGACAGGCCGCCGTAGCCCTCGGCGCTGTAGAACAGCGGGCCGTCGTCCTTCCAGAGGCTCTGGTGGCAGTGCATGCCGGAGCCGTTGTCCTGGAAGAGCGGCTTGGGCATGAAGGTGACGGTGCGGCCGCGAGAACGGGCGACGTTCTTGATCACGTACTTGTAGAGCATCAGGTTGTCGGCGGTCTTCAGTAGCGTGTCGAAGCGGAAGTCGATCTCCGCCTGGCCGGCGGTGCCGACCTCGTGGTGCTGCATCTCGACGGTTATGCCGACCTTGATCAGCGTCTTGACCATCTCCGAGCGAAGGTCGGTGAAGTGGTCGGTCGGCGGCACGGGGAAGTATCCGCCCTTGAATCTCGGCTTGTAGCCGAGGTTGCCGCCCTCCTCCTTGCGCGCGCTGTTCCACGCGGCCTCGACCGAGTCGACCTGGTGCATCGAGCCGTGCGGCGTGTACTCGTACCGGATGTCGTCGAAGATGTAGAACTCGGCCTCGGGCCCGAAGTACGCCGTGTCCGCGATCCCGGAGCCGCGCAGGTATGCCTCCGCCTTGCGCGCCACGTTGCGCGGGTCGCGGGAGTACTCCTCCTTGGTGATCGGGTCGTGGATGAAGAAGGTCATCGCCAGCGTGGAGTGCTCACGGAACGGGTCTTGGAACGCGGTCCGCGGGTCCGGCAGCAGCAGCATGTCCGACTCGTGGATGGCCTGGAAGCCACGGATGGAGGAGCCGTCGAACATGAGGCCGTCGGTGAAGACCGACTCCGTGAAGACCTGCGTCGGAATCGTGAAGTGCTGCATGACGCCCGGGAGGTCACAGAAACGCACGTCGATGAACTCGACATTTTCGTCCCGGATGTATCGGAGCACTTCGTCGGCGTTCGCGAACATTCACCCTCCACCCGCGTGGCACGCTGTCTGGCCCAATAGGATACCCATATCCGGACGCGGTGCGTAACCCCGCGGTGTGAAGTGAGCATGGCTAGCATGTTTCGTCTGTGTTGCGAGGACGAAGTTCGTCACGGTGTGTGACGGTTCCCTGGCGCGATCCGGATACGGATAAGCTTGCGCCGTGCGACGTGAGCTCGGACGCTGGCTGGAAGGCCCCGGCCTGCCACCCACTGCTGGTACCCCCGGGGATCGGCTCGGCCTGCCGGCCGCCGGCCCGGGTTCGCTGGCCAGCTACGGCGCCCGGTTCGGGGGCTACGTCGTCGACGCGGTGCTGGCCAACCTGCTGGCCGGCGTGCCCGTGCTGTTCGGCGCCACATACGACGCCTCGACGCGCGGCCTGATCGTACTCGTGATCTTCTTGCTCGAAGAGCTCGTGCTGGTGAGCCTCACCGGCCAGACCGTCGGCATGCGGCTGTTCGGCTTCGGCGTGGTGAAGGTCCCCGGCGGTGGCCGGGCGCGCTTCCCGCTCGTGCTCGTCCGGACACTGCTGCTGGCCCTGCTGATCCCGGTGTTCCTCGTCGACCGCGACATGCGCGGCCTGCATGACCGCGCCGCGGGCACCGCCCCCGTCAGGGCGGCCCGGCGCGCGTAGACCGAGGCGCCAACCCCGTTCTGGTGAGGCGTCAGCTCAACCTGGCCACCGATGGCGACGGCGTATTGGCGCACCGCCAACGCAACCACTATCCCGACCCCGATCCAGACCAGCCCCGGTCGTACGCGTCGACACCAGAACCAGGCTGGGAGGGCGCCCTGGCGCCCGACAGGCGCCGCGGCGAGCGGTCGCGCCAGCGACCTTCTCGCCAGCGGCGCTCTAGCGCGGGCGGCCGCCGCGGGGGATGTTGCGGGGAACCGGGCCCTTCGGAATCGGAAGTGATGGACCGGTGCCGGCGACGGCCTTCAGCCGCCGGTCGAGCTGGTCGATCTGGCGGCGGCGCAGCGTGCGGCGCATCCGCATCAGGGTCGGCTGCAGCTTGGGCAACGGGACCTCGCCCTCGCCGTTGCCGATGATGATGTCGGTGATCGGCACGTCGCCGGCGACGCGGCGGATCCGGCGTACCTCGGTGGCGAGCAGGTCGCGGGCGCCCCTGCCTCGCCCCTCGGCGATGATCACAACGCCCGCGCGGCTGACGACGCGGTGCACGACATCCTGGTTCCTGTTCACCTGAACGGCGGGAGTGAGCCGCCAGTCGCCCCTCATCCGCTCGATGATGCCGGCGGCGGCGCCAGGCTTCCCCTCCAGCTCGGCATAGGCACTGCGCTGCACCCGGCGGCTGAACAGGTTGACCGCGACGAGTAGGCCCAGCAGCACGCCAAGGGGCGTCCACAGCCAGATCGGCCCCACGAAGAGGCCCAGCACGAGAAGCACGGCCAGCGGGACCACGAAGCCCAGCAGCATGATCCAGACGACGTTCGGGTCACGCTCCCGCGTGACCTTGAAGACGAGCCGGATCTGCGTGAGCCGGTTGGGACCGCCTGCCTCCTGTCCGGACGCGGCGCCACCCGGCTTCGCCGGGCCCTTCGTGCCGCGTGCCGGGGGCGTAGCCGGAGCGGCCGCGGCTGCCGCCGGCTTCTTCCTCAGTGCCATGCCCGCGAGCCTACGGCCTGTGGGGCGGGGCGCGGCCACGACCATGGTGGTAACGCCGCGCGAGCGGGACGACGGTGCGCCGACGACCGGCCCGGCCCCGGTTTCCGCCCCCGCTTTGGGTGCCGCGCCACCTGGGGCTGAGCTACCAGTCGGGCCGGAGCGCCCGCCGGGCCGCGGAGCCGTCGGGCCCGCCGGGCCGGGTCAGCGGTGGGCAGCGACTGGGCGGCGCGGCCGGGCCGCGGCGAACGCAGGCCGCACGGCCGCCGACCCGATCGAGATGACGGGGCCGGCCGAGCCGACGGAGCCGACCGGGGAGCCGGGCCCGACGCCCTCAGCCCACCGGTAACCGGAGGTGACGTGCAGATCGGTGGCGGCGCGCCAGGCGTTGCGACGGGCGGTGCGCTGACCGCCGTGTGGCAGGACCAGCAGGGTCAGTTCTTCCAGGGTGGAGAGCAACGAGCGGAACACAGCGGGTCTGACCTCCCGACACGGTGGTCGTTCTCCCACCCACGCTCGACGCCCCGCCGGCGCGCGCCGCCGCCCACCAGCGCCGCGCGGGGCCGGGTACGGGTGGTGGGCTTGCAGGAGTATGGGTCGGGCTACCGGGAACGGACGTGGACGGGTGGTGGTGGGCGTCGCCAGTCCATGACGGCGGCGAGCAGCCCTGTTGACGCGTACTTAGTCAGCGAGTGACTCGCGGTGGTGACCGCCAGGTGACGCTACGCCGAAGCCTATCCCCGTACTCGCCCCGTCACCAGTCGCATCCGCTTACGGGCGTGCGTGTTCTAGCACACAAAGAGAACTATCGATGCACAACCAGTTGGCAGACGGGTGAGCCGGGTGAGATTGCGGGGTCACCGCCATGGGTCCGGCTCGTCGGGTCATGACTGGGCATCGGCTCGCCGCGCGCCCGCGAGTCACCGGCCGGCCGGATGCGGCCGAGCCGGCCGGTGCGACAGGATGGCCTGGTGAGGATCATCGTCACCGGGGCGTCCGGGCTGCTGGGCTCGAAGCTGGTGCCCGCGTTGCGGGCGGATGGCCACGACGTGGTCACCCTCGTGCGCCGCGAGCCGCGAGGCCCCGGCGAGTTCCGGTGGGACCCGGAGCGGGGCGAGCTCGACGCCGCCGCTCTCGCCGGCGTCGACGCGGCCGTGCACCTCGCGGGGGCCGGCGTCGGCGACCGCCGGTGGACCGCGGACTACCGCCGGACCATCCTTGACAGCCGGGTCCAGGGCACCCGGCTGCTGGCCGGGGCTCTCGCGGCGGGCGCGAGCCCGGACGCCCCGGTGGAGGGCCCCGCGCAGGGGCGCGGGCCGGCCGTGCTGCTGTCCGCGAGCGGCGTGGGCTGGTACGGGACCGCCGCCGGCGGCCCGGTCGACGAGACGGCACCCGCGGGCGGTGGTTTCCTCGCGGACGTCGTGCGCGCTTGGGAGGAGGCGGCCCAGGCCGCCGCCTCCGCCGGCCTGCGGGTGTGCCTGCTGCGCACCGGGCCGGTCCTCGCGCGCGGCGGCGGGGTGCTCGCCCGCCAGCTGCCGCTGTTCCGGGCGGGGCTTGGCGGGCCGCTCGGCTCCGGGCGGCAGTGGGTGTCCTGGATCGGGATCGACGACTGGGTGGCGGCCGTCCGCTTCCTGCTCGCCGCCGACGGGCAGGCGCCCGACAACGGGCCCCCGCCAGCCGATCTTCCGGCGGGGGAAGCCCCGCCGGTGTCGCCGTCGGGACCCCCGGAGGCCGGCGTCAGCCGACCTCCGGTGCGGCGCGCCGCACCGAGGGTCACGGGGCCGGTGAACCTGGTCTCGCCGAACCCGGTCACAGGGGCGGAGTTCGCCCGGACGCTCGGTGGGGTGCTGCGTCGCCCGGCCCTGCTGCCCGTGCCCAGGCTCGCGCTGCGCGCTGTCGTCGGCGGCTTCACCGACGAGGGAGTCCTCGCTTCTCAGCGGGTCGTCCCGCGAGTGCTTCTGGACGCGGGCTTCCGCTTCCAGTACCCCGACCTCGCGAGCGCCCTGCGCGCCACCCTGACCAGCCAGCGGTCCTGAACCCGGCTGAGGCCGCCCAGGTCCCCGGCCCGGAACTACGTGGGGAGGGCGCTCAGCGCCCGACAGACATCCCGTGGGCTCGGATGTCCAGCCACGGCTGGTGACGGCGCATTGGCGCAGTACCTATCCGGCCACCTCGTCAGCCCGGTCCCAGCTCTACCAACCGCCATCTGCCAGGGCCCGGAACCACGCGGGGAGGGCGCTCAGCGCCCGACAGGCATCCCGTGGGCTCGGATGTCCAGCCACGGCTGGTGACGGCGCATTGGCGCAGTACCTACCCGGCCACCTCGTCAGCCCGGTCCCAGCTCTACCACCGCCATATGCCCGGGCCCGGAACCACGCGGGGAGGGCGCCCAGCGCCCGACACGGGGCGAGCGCGCCCAGCGCCTCGCCCCGACAGGCGGGGGCGCCCCGGCGCCCCCGCCCCAACCCGCGTCCTATTCGAGGTAGTCGCGCAGCTTCTGGGAGCGCGACGGGTGACGCAGCTTCGAGAGAGTCTTCGACTCGATCTGCCGGATCCGCTCCCGCGTCACCCCGAACTCCCGACCGACCTCCTCCAACGT
>NZ_JASNFO010000152.1:0-13491 GCF_032027725.1 Pseudofrankia coriaricola
GGCCTGTTCGGCGGGCAGGCTGGTGACCAGGTAGAACACCTCCTCGGACAGGGCCGGTTTCGAGGTGACGGTCTTCTTGCGCCGGGTGCGCCGGCGCAGCTCGACGACCTGTTTCGTGCCCCAGAAGCCGACGAGTTTCGGTGTGGTGACGGTCAGTGCCTTCAGCGAGCGGGCCTCGATCCGGCCGTGGGCCTTCTCGACCGTCGTGACCAGGTCCGGTGCCTGCCCCCAGGGCAGCCTGGTGAGGTTGGCGTGGACGGTGGGCTGGTTCAGCTTGATCACTAGAAGCCAGTGGCCGCCCCTGGCCCGGATCTTCCGGGCGAGGCGTTCGTGGGAGTGGAGCGAGTCCGCCGTGACCAGGACGTCGGTCAGGTCGAGCCGGCCGGCCAGCGCCTCGACCGCGGCGATCTCGTCGCCGCCGACGACCCGCTGGTGGCCGGCGGCGACGCCGGTGTCGTGCCAGACCGCCTCGACCACCGCCTCCTGGATCATCGCCCCGGCCTGGGTGAACGACCGGGCGCCCTTGAGCGTCTTGCCGTCGAAGGCCAGCCCCCGCGGCCCCGACGGCGGGTCCGCCACTGCCACGGCCCGGGCGATCCAGCCCGAGAGCGCCGCGTCGAGCCCGGCCGGGTCACAGCCCTCGACCAGGCGCCGGATCGTGCGTTCGGACGGGACCCCGCGGCTGAGCCCGAACCCGGCGAGCAGCTCCGCCGGCAACTCGACCGCCCATTCCCAGACCGCGGTGAAGGTCTGCTGACCAGCCAGAACCCCGGTGAACCACAGCGCCAGCACCGACGCCAGCCCGTAGCGGCGCCCCCGCGCCTTCCGCCGGTCGGGCACCACGCCGAGTGCGCCGAGCAGCCCACCGGCCTGCCCGACCGCTCTGGCCGCCAGCCGGGCCCGCTGACCGGCGGGAACACGGGTAGGCGACACTGAAGGCACGGACGCGGCCCCACTCTCGGACGATCATGGCGTAGGAACCTCGATCATCCCGTGGGCGCCGCGTCCGCCCGTTCTCGGGGCCGGCCCGACGGCAGCGCCCCCGCTCTCCCGCCGCGCGGAGTCGCAGAAGACCAGATAACAGCCCAACCCGACGATCCCGCGGCCGACCAGGCAGAAGCTGATCAGACACACGGCGGCCGTCGCGGGCCGGTACACCCGGCAGCCGTAGCCGCTACAGGCCCACGACGCCAGCCGACACGCCGCCCACGACTTTGTCGCAGCCCTGCTGTGCGGCGTTCCCGAAAGGCACGCTGGCGATCCGATTTCGTGATGAGCTGCCCGAGTTGTTTGCTGACGAGCAGTTCGCCTCGGCGTTCGGTGCGCGCGGTCGACCCGGTATCTCGCCGGGGCAGTTGGCGCTGGTCACGGTGTTGCACTTCGCGGAGAGCCTCACCGACCGGCAGGCGGCTGACGCGGTGCGGGCGCGGATCGACCGGAAATACGCGCTCGGGCTGGAGCTGACTGATCCCGGGTTCGATCACACGGTGTTGACCAGTTTCCGCCAGCGACTCATCGACCACGGCTTGGACGAGAAGGTACTGGATCTGCTGCTGGTCCGGCTGTCCGAGCTGGGGCTGGTCAAGGCAGGCGGTCGGCAACGCACCCACGCATGTGCTGGCGGCGGTGCGCTCGGCCAATCGGCTTGGAGTTCCTCGCTGAGACGCTGCGCGCGGCCTTGGAGGCGTTGGCCGCGGCCGCGCCGGACTGGCTGACCGGACAGATCAACGCCGCATGGGTAAGCCGATACGGTGCCCGGATGGACTCCTACCGGATTCCGAAAGGCGACGACAACCGCAAAATGATGGCCATCCAGGTCGGCGTCGACGGGTTCGACCTGCTGGAGGCCGTCCACACCGGCGGCGCACCGGCCTGGCTGCGCGAGGTCCCGGCCGTGGTCACACTGCGCGCAGTGTGGCTTCGGCAGTACCACCGCACCATCGGCGACGGCGGGCAGGAGGTGGCGTGGCGAGCCTGTCATGATTTCGGCTCTGGCGCTGATCCGGTGGTGGCAGATCCGACCGGCTATGTCACGATGCGTCATGGTTGGTGTGGATTGGCTGGTGGCGATGGTGTTTTCGGGGTTGGCTCCGCTTGTCGTGGAGGACGTGGCGGACGAGGGGGACCGGATCCGGGTGAAGGCCCGGACGCCGGACGCGCCGGCTGCCTGTCCGCGGTGTGGTGCGCGGACGGCGCGGGTGCACGGCTATCACGCGCGGACGCTGGCGGATGTGCCGTTGGACGCGCGCCGCGTGCTCATGGACGTGCGGGTCCGTCGCCTGGTCTGCCCGACGCGCGGGTGCCTCCAGACGTTCCGGGAACAGGTCCCAGGCGTGGTGGAGCGCTACCAGCGGCGGACCTCGCGGCTGGCGGCCCAGGTCGGCGTGGTCGTGCGGGAGCTGGCCGGCCGCGCTGGGGCGCGGGTCCTGTCCGCGCTGGCCGTGGTCGTATCGCGGCACACCGCGCTGCGCTGCCTGTTGCGCCTGCCCGTCCCGGCGAGGCGGGTGCCCCGGGTCCTGGGCGTCGATGACTTCGCCCTGCGGCGGCGCCACCGCTACGCCACCGTGCTCATCGACGCCGAGACCCGCCAGCGCGTCGATGTCCTGCCCGACCGCACGGCCGACACCCTTGAGGCGTGGCTGCGCGCCCATCCCGGTGTCGAGGTCGTCTGCCGTGACGGCTCCGGCGCCTACGCCGAGGCCGTCCGCCGCGCGCTGCCCGACGCGGTGCAGGTGGGAGACCGCTGGCACCTGTGGCACAACGTCTCCGAGGCCGTGGGCAAGGAGGTCGCCGCGCACAGCGGCTGCTGGGCCGCGGCCGGTCCGCCCCGGCGCGACGGCCAGCGCGCCACCACCACCCGCGAACGGTGGACCCAGGTCCACGAGCTGCTCGACAAGCAGGTCGGCCTCCTCGAATGCGCCCGCCGGCTGAACCTGTCGTTGAACACCGTCAAGCGCTACGCGCGCATCCCCGAGCCCGAGCGGCTGATCCGGGCGCCGCAGTACCGGCCCACCCTCGTCGACCCGTACCGCGACCACCTGCGCCAGCGACGCGAGCACGACCCGGCCCTCCCCGTCGCCCGACTGTTCGAGGAGATCAAGGACCTGGGCTACACCGGCAGCCTCAACCTGCTCTACCGCTACATCACCCAGGGCCGAGTCGAAGCCGACCGCCAGGCGATCTCACCGCGACGCCTCACCCGCTACCTGCTCACCGCCCCTGACCAGCTCAAAGAGCATCAGCGGGAGATCATCGACACCCATACCGCGGCCTGCCCCGAGATGACCACACTCGCTGGGCTCATCCGCTCCTTCGCCGCGCTACTCACCCCCGCCGACGGCAACGCAGCGCAGCTGACCGCCTGGATCGCCCAGGCCCGGGACGCCGACCTGCCCCACCTGCACGCCTGCACACGCGGGTTCGAACTGGACCGCGACGCGGTCAACGCCGCCCTGACCCGCGCCCACCACAACGGCGGCACCGAGGGCGTGAACACGAAAACCAAGCTGATCAAACGTCAGATGTACGGCCGCGCGGGCTTCCCACTCCTCCGCCACCGGATCCTGCTCGGCTGAGATCACCCTCCGTCACCACCGGATCAGCGCCAGAGCCGAAATCATGGCTCTGGCGCACATTCGGTGGTAACGGTGCGTTAGCGCCGGTCGTGGAGGTCAAAGCGGTCGAAATCGGCCACCTCACAGACGTTCGCGAGGTCCGGCAGGCGCCGCCGCGCTGCGCTGGAAAGCCTCAACCAGGACAAAGTAGACGCAAGCGGCGTCTCACCACGCGATCACTGAACGTCACCACCGAATATGCGCCAGAGCCGTTGTTCTTACAGGCCCTGACAAGGTCGCGGCACCGATCTTGGGGGGCCTGTGATGCACCGCGATGCCACCCGTGAAGCACCGCGACAATCTCTGTGTCGAGCCGGGATCGGTGCGGACGGCCATGGTCGACGACGTGGGGACTGTTCGCGATGTCGGCGGCGAGGGCCTCGACGAGGGCCGTCGCGATGGTGGCGGCTTTGATGGTGTCCGGGGCGTGCCGGCTGGGCGCCACGATCGAAAAGCGGGTGACGATTCTCTTTCGCGCCGATATCGTCGTGGTCGGCTGGCAGCGAGAACTGTCGAGGTTGAGGTGGACCAGGCGGTTCTCGAGACCGGTTCACTGTATGTACTCTGGCCGGCAGGCTGGTACGCGAGATAGGACCAGCTCTTGGGAGGTCCACGGTGAGGTCGATCGAGATCGCTGGCAGGGCCTACCGTATCTTTGTCTTCGCTGGCATCCATGAGGACGACCGGAAGGTCGAGTGTCACGAGATCGAGCCTGACCGTCAGGTATGCGAGATCCGCGTAACCGACGCGGGCGACGCCTATTTCACCCTGGTCGCGGGCGAGCTGCCGGTTCAGGTTGTCCGCGCCACGCTGGACTATCTGGATGAGATGACTGGACGATGATTGCAGCCTCGGTGAGGCGTGTTCACGACGGCCCACTCGGTAGCAGCGGATCGGCGCGGCGAGCACCACCCAGCCCGCTCGATCCCGCCGAAGACCTCGGTCGGTGCCGCCCGGCATCAGCACCCCCAAGCGCGGGTGACTGCCATACAATCAACCTTGTGTCGTCGGCCTTCCGCTCCGCGCTCCGCCAGATGCGCAGTCGTGATCCGCAGCGAGCCGAAGACGCCTTCGGTTTCCTGGCAGCGAACGCCGCCGGCCATGTCGCCGAGCTTGTCGATGCATTCCGCATGGAGACCGATCGTGGAGTCCGTTACTGGCTTCTTGAACTCATCGCACTGACAGAATCGGAAGACACCCTGCCCCTGCTCGTCGAGCAGCTCTCCAACGACGACGAGTCGCTTCGGCGGCATGCCGCCAACGGTCTGAAGCGCCTGGGTAGCAAACCGGCCCGCGAGGCGCTATGGCGTGCACGAGCGAACGGCCAGATCCGGTAAGGAGCGGATCCGGAGACTCGACCAGGAACCCACAGCACCGCGCCGGCGGATTCTGGCGTCAAAGCCGGCGAAGTCCAGCCGCACCCCGAGCCGCAGCGCAAAACCTGACCACCCTGCCGGCTCCATGGGCCGTCCGCACACTGAAATCTCCCACGGTCTCAGATCCGACATCGCCACCAACACCGGAAACGACACCGCGAACGACACCCCCGCAGGTCGACGCACCCGCGCAGGTATGACCAACTGATCAATAGGTGTGGGGCTGCCAGGCCGTCCGGGCCGCGCCGGCCGCAGCCCTGTCTTGGCTATCGCTCCCACGCAAAGGAGAACCGATGTGCGACATCCCGGACGCGCTACGCCGCGAGAACGATCTCGCCCTTGAGCTGGTCCAGTGCATGCTCGGGCTGATCTCGCACGACCTGGCCGAGATCGCCATCGACACCCGCGGCGACACTGTCAAGATCTACTGCACCGTGCGCGCTGACACGTCCGAGGTCCGCGAGGACATCGACGACATCGTCGCCGACCTCGACGCGCTCCGTGGCGGCGGCACCCCTATCGAGACCCAGATTGACGTCACCCCGTTCGCTCTGGACTGGCCTGGCCGCGCCCATCGCGTGGTCTACTGCTCGAAGCCAGCGCCGCACGAACTTCGAGTCCGCCGAGGCGGTGACTCCGCGCTTGAGGAGATCTTCTTTTTGGCTCCATGGGTGGACCTTCGCGGGGGCGAATCCGCCGAACATGCCGAGCGTGGAGCCCTGGCGAGCGAACTTCGTGAGGAGATCGCTGCCGGTCATCGGCTCCATGGCCAGTCCTTCCAGGTCACTGCCCGGTCAGAGACCAAGGACGATGTCATCGTCGAGCTGGCGACCGGCGGCTGGGCCCGGGTCCATCTCACCTGGCAACACCCGGACACGCCTCCCTGGCCCGCCACCACCGTCTACGACTCCCTCGGGTCTCTCGACGAAGACCTTCGTGCCGCAGACTGAACCGGCTGCCGCGACGAAGTGGGAAGGCGAGACCAGCGGCCGCCTCCGCTGTCCTCAACCACCACCCTGTGGGGACTGCTGTTCTGCGCCTTCGCCCCCTTCACCCTCCTGGCCATCCCCATCGGCCTGACCGTCGCCGCACTCACCATCCCCTCGTCATCCCCGCCCGGGCGCAGGTCTTCGGCGACCTGATCGAAGCTGCCTATGACACCCACCGCACCACCCTCTACACCCAGCTACGCTGGCCCCCGCCTGCCAGCCCCCACCAAGAACACGAGCACGGACGGAAGCTGACCGCCTACCTGTGGCCCGGCTCCGACGACACCACCCCCACCTTCACTCCCCCCTTCTAACCGCCGTCCCTGGCGAGAAAACGACGGTCAGATCAACATGATCTTTAGAGGGCGGGTGGGCCTCACAACGATCGACCATTGACGGCCGCAGGGATCATCGCGCTGTCCGGTGGCATCCTCGCCGCCATCAAACGGCACCCGCCCGGCCGGGACAGCGCTCAACCGCGCCGCGACCGGCCGCAGCAAAGCAAAGCCAGTCTCGCTGTCCGGCTCCGGAACTTTGACGGGCCACAGCACCTGGCCGCCGGGCACAGAGCCCAGAGGCTTACCCACGCGTGAGTCCAAACATCTGTCGACATCACGCGT
This sequence comes from Pseudofrankia coriaricola, assembly GCF_032027725.1. NCBI lineage: Bacteria > Bacillati > Actinomycetota > Actinomycetes > Frankiales > Frankiaceae > Pseudofrankia > Pseudofrankia coriaricola. The sequence continues at coordinate 6,600 of NZ_JASNFO010000152.1, forward strand.
CGAACCGGTTGCGGAACTGCTCGACGTACAGTCCATCGGTTCGAAGGACGCCGAGTTCCACTGTCTGCGGGAAGTCGGACTCGTCGGCGTAGAGAAGGTGGGAGAAGAAGAACGTGCCTGGCCAGTCGGTGATCTCTCGCTCGAGTGCGCGGTAGCGCCGGCCCTCCGCCGACCAGCCGCGATTGAGATCGCGGTCCTGCGGAAATATATTAGGTCCGAATTCTCCGCCGGCGGTGTGGGGGACCATATGTCCCTTGTCCAAGGGGCGTGAAGCCCGGCCCCGCGGCGACGGATACCCGCGCTGGTACGCCACGTCCCGTGGCGCCGCCGGACGCCGCGTGACGCCCCACGCCGCGACCGTCCGGTCCGCCTGCGGTGCCCCGGCCGCGCTCGCGAGGTCGAACAGAAGCGTGGAACCGTCGAGCGGGATCTCGTGCAGGTAACTGGAGCCAACCAGGCGGCGGTACCGCTCCGCCCACGCGCCCGAGAGAGCGGCACCCAACGCTGCCATGTAGGACAGGCGATCGGGAACGGTCATCACCGCTGTGGCGATGGCCTCATAGTCAAGACCCTCCTCGGGATGCACTGTCCCCTCCTCTGCCCGCCTGCACCAAGGGCACCCCGGCTGGTCGCGTCAGGTGTTTTTGATGTGCCGGGCGAGGGCCTCTCACAGGCCTTCGTTTCTGGTGGTGAAAGCACGGCACGCGTCCGGCGCGGGCTGCCCGCTTGCTACAGGCCGGGCACGATGCGCAGGTCACGGACGGCGCCGCCGTCGAGGGCGGCGAGGGCTTCCTGGTAGGCGGCGCTGTCATGCGCGGCCCGGGCGGCCTCGACCGAATCGAAGGTGATGAGCACGGTGCGGGTCTTCTCCCCGGCCTCGTAGGTCAGCTCGGGAAGGCCGCGGGCTACGAAGGTGCCGCCGGCGGCGCGCAGGGCCGGACCGACGAGTTCGGCGTACGCCGCGACCTTGGCCTCGTCGACGATCTCCCTGTAGACGTTGATCCAGTAGGCAGTCATGACGCCATCGTGCCCGAGGCCGGGAGACGGACGGGACTTAGGTCCGGGCGATCGTGTCCCGGGCACGCGACCATCGTCCGGACGCCGATCGTGAGTTGTGGATCGCGGGCGGACAGTCGTCCCTCGAGACCGCGATAAAGCCGGTCCACGGTCCCGGGGTGGGCAGAGGCCGTACGGGCGTTCGCCACCCCGGGACGGTTCTGACGCCTGTACCGTGCCAGAACTCGACGTCGGGCCGCTGACCTGCGGGTTCGCTGCCGACCACCCGATCGCAGGCGTCGCGACGGAACGGATCAAGCGCCGACCCGTCCTCGGGGGTCTGATCAACGAATACGAACGAGCCGTGTAGAAGCCCAGCTCAACGGCCGTGGCCGAGTTCTGGAACCCGACCGGCGAGCACGACCGCCGGCAGCGGGCTCTCCCCGACGTCAATCTTGACGAAGTCGATGCCGCTGCCGGTCAGCTGTTCGACGGCGAAGGCCACGGGCCGCTGCCAGCCGGGGATAGCGGACTCGAAGCGGCGCCGCGCCGCCGTGATCTGTCCGGCTGTCGTCCACTGCTGTGCGTTCACGCCGCCCTCGCCGTCCATCCCGGTCCGTCCGGCCAGATCCGACCAGGTATTCCAACGCTCGTCGACCGCATTACGACCAGCCTCGGCCGGGCCATGATCGGCGGGCGAACCATACTGGGGCGAAGCTCGCGATCCTGGCCGGGAAGCTGGACCCGGCTGGTGGGACGCCGCTGGACCGGTCCGAGAACGCGCTGATCGACGTGGTCGGGGAGGTGCGCCATCTGCCCTACCGGCAGGTGCTCGGTGGTGGTCATCGGTGGGGACGTCGTGGCCGGCAAAGGCGGGCCCAACGCTCGCGTAGCAGGGAATGATCGGGATATGGAGCCGTGGGAGGAGCTGGTCGCGGCCGAGGCCCGCTACATCGAAGTGCGGATGCGGATGTTCGCGGCGGGTGCCGAGGCATACGAGGGACAGCTGCGCGCGGCGCTGGCGACCGTGCTCGGTCGACGGACCGCGCTGCGGGCGCTGCTGGACGCTCCGGTCGAGCAGACGATGGACCTGCTGGAACCGGTGTTCCACGCGGGGCTCGGGATGCACGCCCCTCTGGACGTCGTCCTTGAGCTGCTGCGCCGGGTGGACCCGGGGTGGCTGACGCTGGCACTGCGCCCCGTGCTGTCCCGCCATCTTGAGGGCCAGACGCGGCCGGACTGGGAGGACTACCGGTGCGCGGCGCAGCTGCTCGCCGACCTAGGCCAGCCGCTGCTGCTCGGCCAGTTGCTGGCCTCGGCCGCAGGCCTCGACGATCCCGACGTGCGGGAGGTCCTCGACGACTTCGGCCCCCTCGCCGACAACGCCTCCAACGAGCCGCCCGTGCTTCCACCCGAGTTGCAGGACGCGGACCGCGGCGATGAGCAGACGGGCCGGGAGCGGGACGGTCTGTACCTGCGCCGAGCAGCCGACAACTACCTGCTGACCCTGCTGACCGGCACGGAGCCTGTGGCCGGGGCGGTCGACGCCGTGGTCGAGCTGGGCGACGGCGCACGCCGGACCGCCACCTTCCTCTCCCACGACGACCTGGCGCGGACCCTAGCCCGCCACCGGCGGTCGGGCGAGCGCCTCGGCGGCCGGTACTTCTGGGCCCAGAACCTGATCCTCGTCGAGAGCACCGCTCCCGCTTTCCTCGACCGTGTCGTCGCGGACCTGGTCGGTTCCGGCGAGATCCGCGGCGCGTTCGCCACCCTGCCTGCCACGAGCCAGGACCTCCTGACCGGCGGGGATCTTCCCGACGGGTTCTCCTACCCGCCGGAGTTCGTCAGGCTCGTCGAGTACGGGCTGACCGATTTGGAGCCGTGGTGGATCATGACCGGTGATCTCCTGCGCGAGCGCCACACCGGCCTGGCCGAGCGCCGCCCGGGCCGGTCCCTGGTCCCGTTCGCGGAGCGGCAGGACAACGACGACGTGGCCTGCTGCGACCTCGCCACCGGAACCATCGCCGTGGTCCACGACTACGGCGACCCGAAGGCACGGGACGTCGCCCGGTTCGCCGACTTCCCCGCCTGGCTACATCAAGCCATGGTCGACTTCCTGGAGTTCAACTAGCGCTGCCCGAGATGACGCCAGGGAGGACGGCGAGCCGGTGCCAGGGCACGGGGAGCGGCCGGTGGATCAGGAGCAGGGCGACCACACCGCGAGACGGCTGATCGACGAGGCGGCGGGCGAGTTGTTCGGCGCGCGGCGGGAGCAGCTCCTGCTGGCGGCGCTCGCCCGGGTGGAGCAGGCCGGCGTGGCGGACGCGGAGGCTCGGGCGGTCACGCTCGCGCTGCTGGCGCAGCAGGATCCCGCCTACCTTGACCGGGCGCGCGCGACGCTCGACCAGCTAGTCGGAATCGGAGCCTCGCCGCACTGGGCACTGGTGCATCTGGCTGAGGCCTGCCTGCATGCGGGACAGGTGGACGAGGCGCTGCGATATGCGTCCGAGGTCGACCGGGGCTTCTTCGAGCGTCGGGACCTGCTGTGGCGGTCGGTGCGGATGGACGAGATCCGCGCCGCGGCGTTGCTGCGGCTCGGGGATCTCGAAGGCGGTACCACCGCCGCCTTGGCCGTCTGCGACGTGCTCACGGACCGCGGCGACAGCGACGACCTGGCCCCGCCGGCTGATCTCGTCGCCGTGGCGCTGACGTGCGCGGGGCTGGCGGACGAGCGGGCCCGGGCCGCCGGCTGCCGCATCCTGGACTACCTGTCCGGCAGCCTCGAGCTCGGTGCCTGGTTCCCAGCCGAGACCGTCCACCGCATCAGATCCGCGCTCGCCGACTGCGCCCGGTATCCGGCGCGGTGATAACAAGGCCGGCCGAGCACCGGGATCGAAAAATCGGGTGATCGGGTCTGCTTGCGTCGATATCGTGGTAATCAGCCGGTGACGCCGAGCGCGGACGCACCGGCCTCGTCGCTTTGACGTATGTGCCTGGCCCGTCCCGTGTCGCATCCCATTTTGGAGGTCATGCTTGCTGCCTGTTGTCACGATCACGCCGGTGCAGTTGCCGGAGGTGTTGTTGCGGGTGGCGACGGTGCGGCCGGTGCATGTCTGGGTCCGCCCGGTCGCGGGGCTGCGTGACCTGCCCCCGGCCGAGGTCTCTGTGGCCGATCTTCGGCTCGTGCGGCTATACCGCGACGGCCGGAATTACCAGTGGGACACCGAGACTGTCGTCCCTCTGAGCGCCTAACACGTCACGCCCGGTTGCCCGGGTCGGACGGCGCGGGTATGCACCGGGCGGTGCCCGATCGCTCTAGGGTGCAGCGCTGGCTGGGGGGCTCAGGGCCGGGTGAGGGTCAGCTGAGCGAGGCCGACCAGGACAGCGGAGATCTCGGCAAGATCTGCCGGCCCCCGCCGGGTCGCATCCTCCCGCGATTCGGACCCAGACAGCTCTGATCGCGGGCCGGACTCGACGGTTCTCCCCAGCCCGTTGACGAGGTCTGCCCAGATCGCGAGGAACTCCTCAACCCCGCGCAGGATGTCCCGGCGGACCTGCTCGGCGCCGGACGCCGCGAAGACGGCGATGTCCGCGGCAGCCGTACCCGCCAGCGTCTGCCGATCGAGGCGCCGCTGAAGCGCTCGGGCAGCGTGCGCCGCGCCGTCCAGCGCGTCCGCGGCGTCGACAAGTACGTCACTCAGAAGGCCAGGCAGCTCTGGGTCGTGGGCGAACTCGTCGAGGCGCAGCGCGTGGTAGGCCAGCCGGCATCCCGGCGACGCCAGCGGCAGGCGGTCCAACAGCAGCAGCCACCGCCGGCTAGCGAGCAACAGGCCAACGCCCACGGTCCCGACAAACCAAGTCCCGAACAGCGCCAGCCAGCCGGCACTGAGGCCGGTGCGGACCAACTGGACCCACAGCCAGAACCCTGGGACGCAGACCAGCACGGGGACGCCGACCTGAATGGTTCGCCGGCGTCGACCAAAACGGGACGCCGCCGCCCGCAGCTTCCGGTCGACCGAGCGGGAATCGGACACGATCACAGTCTCGCCTCAACGTCGCCGACCGCGATAGCTCCCGGTGACGTGGAGGAGCGCGCCCGCACGATCTGCGGGGCGTCGAGCATGAGCGTCCAGACGTCAGGCGGCGGCGAGGTCGGCTCCGCGGCGAGGAAGGCCGCGGCGGCGGCGGCCAGGTGGCCGACGGGCAGGCCCGCGTCGAGAACCAGGCGCCGATCGTCCGGCAGCGCCTCCAGGTAGCGGATGAAGGCCCGGTCAGCGGCGGCGACGAAGCGGGGGTCGACGAGGTGCGGGTGCACTGGCCCGCGGCGGCGTTGCCGCGCGGCGACCGCGGCCTGGGGTAGCCGCAGATACAGGTAGCGGCCGGGTCGCAGCGTGATGCCCGCGCGGGCCGCGGCGGTGAACGTCTGCGCGGCGTAGCCAGGGTCGGCGGGAACGCCGAGCTGCGCGACGGCGTGCTGGTGGGCGATGTGCGACAGCGGGCTGCGGTCGAACAACACGAGACCGGTGCGTGCCCGGCGGGCGACCTCGGCGCGTTGCCGCTCCACGCCGCACAGGTGGTCAAGGCCGGACCGGACGTCGCCGAGGGTCCGCGGCGGGTACGGCAGCGGCGAGGACAGATCGGCCGGATCGGGGATGACCGTGGCGCCGAGCTGGCTGGCGAGCACGGTCGACAACGTGGACTTCCCCGTGCAGCGCAGGCCCTCGACGGCCACGAGGCTGTGGTGGGACGGCTGGTCGGATCGGGTCACGGAAGCCTCCAGGAGCCGGTCGAGCGCCGATGGTCGGTGCGGACGCTAGCGGCAGCCACTGACAGCCCGCGGTGAAGCACGCGCCCCGCAGAGGGCTGGGACGGCGCGGTCGGCGAGCCTAGGCGGCTGGCTTGCGGGCAACACCGGCCCACATCGCGGAGACCGACTCGCTGGTCGTCCGCCAGGCCGGTGCGGGGACGAGGCCGGGGTCGATCAGCTCCCAGCCGTCGAAGAAGCGGGCAACCTGGTCGCGGGTCCGCGGGAACAGGGTGCCGGGGGCGGCGGCGTTGACCTGGTCGACGCCCGCCTTCAGGTGGGTCTTCTCCGGGTAGACATCGAGTCCGAGGTGCGACAGCACCAGGAAGCTGCCCGGCGCCAAAGCGTCGCGCAACATGCGCACGGCCGCGTGCGGGTCCTGGTCGTCCGGGATCGCGTGCATGATCGCGATAAGCATCAGGGCGACGGGCTGGGTGAGGTCGAGGGTCGCGGCGGCCTGTTCGAGGATGCGGGCCGGGTCACGTACGTCGCCGTCCAGGTAGGCCGTGCGACCTTCGGGGGTGCTGGTCAGCAGCGCTCGGGCGTGCAGCAGGACCAGCGGGTCGTTGTCCACGTACACGATGCGCGCGTCCGGGGCGACGCCTTGGGCGACCTCGTGGGTGTTGTCGGCTGACGGCAGCCCGGTGCCGATGTCGAGGAACTGCCGTATCCCGCAGTCGGCTGCCAGGAAGCGCACCGCGTTGCGCAGGAACGCCCGGTTCACGCGCACACCCTCATAGATCTCGGGCACCGTCTGGATCATGGCCTCGGCGACAGCCCGGTCTGCCGGGTAGTTGTTCTTGCCGCCGAGCCAGTAGTGTCGGGTAGCGGGAGCACATTGCTGTGCCCCCGCCCCCTCAGAGTCGGGTAGGCCGCCGGCGAGGTGCCCTGGTTGGGTCCTTTTCCGTCGGCCCCCCGCCGAACCCGCCGGGCGGCGTTAACCGCAACGGGCTCTCCAGTGGTTATGCCGTGGGTTGCGTGGTAGGTCGTCCGGCGTGGATGGCTTCGTGGCATGGCCGGCAGGTGACAAGTGTCTTGCGCCGTCGCATGGCCATGAGCCGGACCCACGTCGGCTTCTCGCGTCGTCCTGGT
>NZ_JASNFO010000153.1:0-12866 GCF_032027725.1 Pseudofrankia coriaricola
GGCCGCCTGTTGGCGAAGATGAACGACCCGGCGTTCGAGAACATGCCCCCGACCCCGTGGACGAACCCGACCTCCACCCCGGGCACCTGCGCGGCAGCCTCGCCGCGCACCTGGCGGATCGACTCCTGCAACGCGAACATGCCGTACATACCGGTGTGGGTGTAGGATAGGCCGCCGCCGTTGGTGTTCATCGGCAGGCGCCCGCCTGGCGACGTGTGCCCCTCGGCCACGAATGCCCCGGACTCGCCAGGCCCGACGAATCCCAGATCCTCCAGACCGTAGAGCGGCACGTGCGCGAACGCGTCGTACACCATGAGGTGGTCGATGTCAGACGGGGTCAGACCCGCTTCGGCGAACGCCATCGCGCCGGCGTCGCGGAACGCGCGGGAACTGGTGAAGTCGCTCATCTGCGAAACGATCGTATGCTCTGAGCTCTCCCCGGAACCGAGGATGTACACCGGCCGAGCGCCCAAGTCCGCCGCGCGCTCCGTGGAGGTCACGACAATCGCGCCGCCGCCGTCGGTGACCAGGCAGCACTCGAGGATGTGGAACGGATAGGCGATCATCTTCGACTCGAGCACGTCGTCGACTGTGATCGGTTCGCGTTTGAACGCCCGGGGATTCAACGCGGCCCACTTACGCTGGGCGACCGCCACGGAAGCCAGTTGCTCGTGGCTGATGCCCTTTTCCTTCATGAAGCGGAGCACGGGAACCGTGAACATCGTGGCGAAGCCGGCAACGCCGTAGGGCGCCTCGAACTGGCCCAGTGGCCCGCTCGCGGAGAAACTGAACGGCGAGCTCCCGACCCCGGACCTGCCGGACTGGCCGTGCGAGATCAGTACCGTGGTGGCCATACCCGACACGATCGCCGCGGCGGCATGGCGTAGATGCAGGAAATACGAACAGCCACCGACGCTGGTGGTGTCGACCCACCGGGGTCGGATACCGAGGGTGTGCGCGATCTCGCCGGGGTACGCCCCGGTGCTGGCGACCCCGTCGATGTCCCCGGCGGTCAACCCGGCGTCTTTGAGGGCTCGGATCGAGGCGTCGATGTTGAGCTGGAGGTCCGACATGTCCGGGATGACCCCGAGGCGATCGCTCTCGGCTGCGCCGACGATCGCGACTTCACCCGGCTTCATGCGGCCACCGCCGGCTCGAAGACGGGCAGCGCCATGCCGTCGCGCTGTTCGAAGGTGACCCGCAGCGCCATGTCGAGGATCAGGTTCTCCGGTGTGTTCTCGATGCCGACGATGTTGGTCATCATCCTGGGCCCCTCCTCCAGTTCGACCACCGCGAGCGCATAAGGAGCACGGTCCTCGAATCCCGGCGCCGGACGGTGGACGATGTTGTACGAATAGAGCGTCGCGTTCCCTGATGCCTTCACCCATTCCACCGCGCCGCCGGTGACGAACGGCGAGTAGTCGCGTGGGTAGAAGAAGTACTTGCCCGTGGTGACACAACGCTGGATCCACAGCTCACCGGCCGCGGCGCCATCCCAGAAACGCTGTGTCTCCGGGGTCGGCCGGGGTAGTGGTTTCGACATCAGACCTCACTCGTTCTCAGTTGGCGATATTCGAGCTAGCGATATGGGGGCAGGAACACGACGTCGAGCGGCCCGCCTGTCCGCACTGTTCCCTCGGCGACCAGCTCGTCGATGTGCGCCTTCTCGTAACCGGCGGCAGCGAGCAGCTCATGACTGTGCTCGCCGAGCCCCGGCGCCTTCAGCTGGTTTGTCTGCGGGGTACCGCTGAAGGACGCCAGCCTGCTGACGGCCGCGAAGCGGGCACCGCTTCGAACTGTCTCCCAGCCCAGCACACCTTGCTCGTGCAGCAGCGGATCGTGGATGACCTCCGAGAACCGTCGCGCCGGTACCGCTGCCACGTGGGCCGCGGTCAACCTGCGCAACGCCTCCGCGACGGTCAATGGCAACAGAACACGGGAAATCTCCGTCGCCGCGTCAGCCGCCAATTCGGCGGCTGTCACGTCGAGCCCCGCATCCCGCCAGGCCGCACTGTCGACCTCGTCGGTCTGGATCCGCACGAATCCGTCGGTGACGCGGTAGATGCGGTCGGTCGCGGTGGGGCCGGGAAAGTCGCGGCCACCGAAGCGTCCGGGTGATCGTTCCGGATAGTCGGCCAGGTCAGGGCCCTGCAGGACCGTCGCGGCAGCGGCCAGCGAGGTCGACACGTGCTGGGCCTGCCCGGTGCGGTCGCGGTGCAGCAGCGCGACGACGGTGGCGAAAGCGCCGAGTACCGCCGCCGTGTAATCGTTGGGTGGCAGCGAGTAGGTGACGGGAACGTCATCTCCGCCCTGCGCCAGCATCATCCCGGAGGCCGCCTGCAGCACCGTGTCGTAACCGGGCTTACCGGCAAGCGGCCCCTTCTCCCCGTAGGCGGTGACCGCCACCGTCAGCACCTCGGGGTTCAAGGCGGCCAGCTGGTCGTGACCGATCCCGAGCCGGTCCATCACCCCCAGCCGGAAGTTGTTGAGAACCACGTCGCAACCACCCAACACTGCGCGAACCGCGTCGACTCCCTCAGGCCGCCGCAAGTCGACCGACAGGCTTCTCGTCCCGCGGTTGCCACTGAATCCCTGCAGCCGCCATGGATCGCCTTGCAGCGGCTCGACCTTGATCACGTCGATGCCCAGTTCGGCGAGCAGGCACGCAGCGTACGGGCCCGCGACATACGAACCGAACGAAGCCATCCGAATACCGGCCAGCGGACCCCCCGACATCGGAGGAGAGACCTTGCCAGACCCACGCGAGACCGTCGACGGGCCCAGCCACCGAAGCTCACCGACCGGTATGGCCGCCGACGCCGGAGCCACCCGCGCCGGCGTGAGTTCCGAGGTCACCGGCGCTCCCGGCATCACCACCGGCCCCAACACGGGGTCGATCACCTCGACCCGCTGACCACTGACAACGACCTGTTCACCGCCGAACCACTCGGCCCGCTCGAACAAGGGAGTCACCGGCACTCCGGCGGACTCGAACAGGTCGATCCAGTGGTCCGCCGGCCTCGTCGCATAGAGCCTTTCGAAATAGTCGATCACCCACTGGCTGTTGTCCATATGCCACAGACGTTCAAGCTCGCCCCCGACACGGGAATCTTCGAGGAGATGATCGGCCCCGGTCAGCTTGATCACCAGCGCACCGAATTTCGGGCCGAGGCCTCCGATGTAGAACCAGCGGCCGTCCGATCCCTGATAGCGCGTATACATCGGGTTCAGCCCGCCTGGACCGACCGCGCGGTTCGGGTCCGGCTCACCGACCGGACGGGCATAGGCACCACCACCGAAAACGTTAGCCGCGTGCAGACCGTCGACGACCACAGTTTGCCCCGAACCCCAGCGCTGACGCGCAATGAGGGCGGAAACGGTGCACGTGGCAGCCCAGGCCCCTTGCACGTAGGTGAGATACGGATAGACGGCGTCGACCGGCGCACCGGAGAACGAGGCCTGATAACTGGCCAGGCCACTGATCGCGTGAAGCAACTCCGGAGACTCTCCCCCACCGAACCAGGGCGCACCACTATTGGCATACGGCGGAGTCAGAACGACAATCCGTTCCTCGGTTTCGGTCGCCTCATCGAGGCCAGCCCTGGTCAGCGCTTGGCGATCATCAGCAGCGATGACATCGCTGCCTTTCGCCAGACCCAACACGCTCGCGCGGTCGCTCGCCGATACCGGATCGACGAGCGCTAGCCGCTTCCCCCGGTTAAGGACCAGCCAATCCGAAGACAGAGAGCGACGACTTAACCGCGGGTCCCTCGGAATCGTCTTGACGGTGTCAGCCCCGAAATCGGCGAGCAGGCTGACCGCAAACGAACCCGCTCTGCTTGATGTCAGGTCGAGCACCCTGATCCCGGCCAGGGCGGTCATCGCTGGGACCGGACGTAAGTCGACATTCCTTCTCCTCACAGATCGGCACTTCGGTCAACATTGATAGAACCGTACTAGAACGCTGCTCTACTGTCAACAGCCTGACGACGACGGGTTCTCGTTGCAGCAAAAGGCTGAGGGCGGCCAAGCCCACTGCAAGATCGTCCGGTCGACTAGAGGGCCGTGATTTGTTGGATTGGTTGGTGGCGCGGTGGCCCGGGCCAATTGTCCCCGGCGTCCGCTCATCGAGCTTCGTGCTTCGAAATGCCTATTCGTGGAGAACGAACTCACCATTGCTCAGGAGCACCTCACCGTTGTCCCGCCTTACGACGAAGCTCACCTCCTCTCCGCCCTGCCAGGCATCGATGCGCAACGTGTCACCGGGGAACGCCGGTCGGCTGAACCTCCCGCTCAACGAGACGAACCGCTGCGGGTCCGAACCGGCGTACTCGGCCAGGAGCTTGCGGCCGACCACTCCGTAGGTACAAAGACCGTGCAGGATGGGCCGGTCGAAACCGGCCCGCGCGGCGAATTCCGGGTCGAAGTGAAGCGGGTTGTTGTCGCCGGAGAGCCGGTAGAACAACGCCTGGTCGGGCCGAGTCGCCACCCGCAGCACGCGATCCGGCGCCCCGTCGATGTTTTTCGGTCTGCTCGACGGACCGCGCTCGCCGCCCCAGCCGCCGATGCCACGAAAGAACATAGCTTGTGTCGACCGGCAATACGGTTCTCCGCCGTCCACGTCGGCGATCTCGGACACGGTCTCGATGACGGTGGCATTGCCCTTGTCCCACACCGCCGTGATCTCGGCGGTGATCACGACGGTCGCCTCGGTCGGGAACGGCCTCAGCTGTTCATATTTCTGCTCACCGTGCAGCATCGTCCCGGGGTCGACCGCATCCCCGAGGACCTCGAGCAGGCTCCCAACCCCTACGCGGCCGCCTGCGAGTACTCCGAACGTGGGGTAGACAACCTGCTGGCGCCCACCGAGGGAGTAAGTCGTAAACTCCAACTCCCGCAGCGGATCTTCCTGGCCGGCGCCGATGCCCAGGGCATAGAGGGCACAGTCACGGCTGTCCCAACTTCCGGGCAACGGCCCAAGTTTCACGCCGACCAGATCAGCATTGATTTTCACGAAGAATCACCTTGTCCCATATCGCCGATTCCCTCCTGTCTCCGTCCGCGCTCATCCCGCTGTTGTAGGTGATGGCGACGTGGTCGCTGACCTCGGCGCCGGTGACGGCGCTGCCCATCGCCTCGACGATGCCGGCTCCTTCGTGCCCGAATACGGCGGGGTGAGTGCGGCTCCGGCGGCGCCACACAGCGCCGAGTCGGCATGGCCAACCTCGGTGCCGGTGATCTTGACCAACCCGTCATTGTCAGCCCGCTCGCCGAGCTGCACTCGCTCGACTAGAAGTCCTGGCCGCGCTGATGACCGCGGCTGCGAGTCTCTTGGTCTGCTGCAAGGACTCGACACGACCGCCTCCTCCGATCGTCGCTGCTGCCGACTAGTGCACGATACTAGAATCATGCTCTAGCGCAAGAGTCTGCGCTCCACCCTCGGCGCTTTGGTTGTGGGGGTTGACTGATCGGCACCGACGGCCGTAGCGAGCAGGTCGCCGGTGCCGCAGGCACCTCGACGGGCGCGGTGATATCGTCGGGAGCCGAGCAGGACGGCGCCGAACATACCGGCGCCGTCCATGACCCACACCCAGTGAGCCCGCAGCCGGCGATGATCGCATCGTCGGTACTGCGATCAAATGGGCCTTACAGCCGACGACTTGGCCGCGCGGGACTTGCGGACATGACTGGCCCCCGGATCAACAGTGGAGATCACCCGGACCGGGGCGATGTTCTGGGCGACCGGCGGCTCACCCGGCGGGCTGAAGGCATGACCGTAACAACGCTTGCTGATCAGCGCCTCCGCGCCGGACACCGTCCGGCCAACCCGGCGGATCGCTCCGAGCAGCTGGGTCACCGCGTCCTGGGCGACGACGGCGTACTCGAGCGCGGCCGAGTCCAACGCCCGCCGCGTCTTCCCGGCCAGCAGCTCCGGTCGCGGCCACTACCTGCACCACACCGTCCACCGGAGATCGAACGTAAGCGTGGCGATCACGGCGGATCGGACAAGCAATGCGATCACCCGCAGCACAACCTTCGAGGCAGCCACGACACCCAACCTCGCAAGCTTTTCAGGCGTCCTTTGACATTCCCGGCGCCCCGACGCCGCGCCTGATACGCTCTAAAACGCGCTTCTGGAACAGTCAGAGGCCGTGCGGAGTTCGAGGGGGCCTACCGTGGGAGTTCGCCAAGATGTCTGAGCCCGATCTGAGCCTCGAGCTTCCCCGGGAGGTGAGCGTCCTCCGGGCGAAGAGGGCCCGGCGGCGGCCTAAGTCGGCCGATACCGAACGCGCGATCCTCGACGCGGCCGGGGTTCTATTCAGCGAGCAGGGTTATGAAGGCACCAGCATCAACGACATCGTCAAGCTGTCCGGAGTGAGCGTCGGGAGCATCTACCATCGGTTCGGCGGCAAGGCCGAGGTGTTCATGGCCCTGGCGGACCAAATACTGATGAGGCATGCCGCCGCATCGAGGGAGGCGACCGAGCAGGCACGCGCCGCCGGCGAGACCCGGTCGGCTGCCCTTTACGTGGCAGGCGCCAAGGCGCATCTCATGGATGGCTGGAGGATGCGAAGGATCTCCCGGATCGTGCTGGGCAACGACGGGCCGCCCGGTTTTGCGAGCGCGCGGCGGGAGGCAGAATCAAGGTTCATGCATGGTGCTCGGGGCCTGACGATTCGCAAACCGCCTCTGCCCAATTCGAGTGCCGTTGCTGTCACCAGTCTCGTGCACGCTGCCGCATTGCAGATGGTGGAGGTCGACGACGAGCTCACGGCGACGAAGATCGCGGACTACTTCCTGGACCTAATCCTCCAGCTGGAAGACCGGTAGGATTGATGCGCGGGGCGGTGCCGCAGGCTCATGCTAGTTTTTGATCACCCCCATGCCATGCTAACCATCCTGGTGGAGGCGGCAGAGAGTCGGAACGACTCCGGGGTGAGTTATCGGGGTTCGTTGCCGATGTGGCCGGCCTGCTGGACGGGCGGCTCAGGCCGATGGCCAATCGTCCCCCGAAGGGAACGTGCAGGCCGTGTCGCAGTTTGTCAACCGGCCACCGACGCCGCGTCGCCCTGCCCACCGGAGTAGGAGCTGTTCCTGCCCCGAACAGGCGGACCAGGGAACCCGGCGGCGGTCAACGCGCTAGGCCGTTTCTCGTGGATCAAGGTTGCTGGATAGTCTTCGTGATCCATGGTTGGTCGGCATGAGATCACCGACGTCGCGTGGGCGCGGATCGCGCCGCTGTTGCCGAAGAACCCGCCTCGGGGCGGGCGCTGGTCGGACCATCGCAAGATCCTCAACGGGATCCTGTTCCGGGAACGTACGGGTGTGCCCTGGCCGGACCTGCCGGAGCGGTATGGGCCGTGGCAGACGGTCTACAACCGGTTCCGTCGCTGGTCGCTGGATGGCACCTGGGACCGGATCCTGGAACACGTCGTGGTCAAGAACGACTCGGTCGGCGCGGTCGTGTGGGAGGTGTCGATCGACTCGTCGATCGTGCGTGCCCACCAGCACGCCGCCGGTGCCCCGCACGCTGTCCCGAAGGATCAAAAGGGGACGGTCCGATCAACGGACACACCCGGGAGACCGCCCAGGAAACGGAGGCCCTCGGCCGGTCGAGAGGCGGACTGACGAGCAAGATCCACGCCGCGGTGGACGGGAAGGGCCGCCCTCTGTCGGTGGTGCTCACCGCCGGACAGGTCAACGACTCGACCCGGTTCGTGCAGGTCATGGACAGTATCCGGGCGCGGCGCGAGTGTCCGGGCCGGCCACGGACCCGGCCCGATCATGTGCTCGCGGACAAGGGATACAGCTCGAAGGCGATCCGCGAGGAGCTGCGTCGACGCAACATCGGCCACACGATCCCCGAACGCGACGACCAGAAGGCCAACCGCAAACGGCGCGGGTCCGCGGGCGGACGGCCACCCGCGTTCGACCGGGAGCGGTACAAGCACCGCAACGTCGTCGAGAGGAGCAAGCCACGGTGCTGTCATAGCCGTGGCTGTTCGACATCGCCGTCGGTTCCTTCCTTGTTGATGTTGTCGATGCGGGCTGCCTGATTGGTCAGCCAGGGGCGGCGGTTGTGCTGGCCTCGGGGCACGTGGTGCAGGGCGCGGAGGCGTTCGACCTCGGTGGGGTCGGCGCGCACGACCGTCAGCCGGGCCTGGGGGTGGAGGTATCCGCTGGCCCAGCCGCGGCGGACCCAGGCGTCGAGGGTGGGCTCGGGCATGCCCAGGTATTCGGCCAGGTCCCGCAGCCACCATTCGTGGTCGTCCAGCTTTGGGCGGGCGTGGCGGGCTGGGGTGCGGGTCCGCTGGATGCCGAGGGCTCGTAGCAGGTCGTTGACCGCGTTGGGGGTGAAGGTCGCGCTGCGTTTGGGTGGGCGGAGTCCCTCGGCGTTGAGGCGTTCGGCGATCTGCCTGGTCGTGTGCCCCGTCTCGACCAGTTCGCGGGCCCGGGCGGCGAGCTGGGGGTAGTAGCTGAGCTGGGTCAGGCACGCGACCGGGCGGACGATCTGGCTGCGGGTGTGGTGCCCGCCCGCCCAGACGACCTCGACCTGGACCTTCTCGGTGGTGTCGACGACCGCGACGCGGACCTGTTCGATCAGCTGCCGGAGCAGCTGTTTGCGGTCGGCGTCGGTGGTGCTGGCGGCGTGCCAGATGCCGGGGATGTCGCTGGCCAGTGCACGGATCTGGTCGCGTTCGGCGGCGGTCAGGGTGCGCGGGCGGGCGGCGGTGAACCGGTCGTATTCCTCGCTGAGGCGTTCTCGTTCGGCGAGTGCGGCTTCCCAGTCGGCTTCCAGCTGGCGCACGACGAGGCGGTTTTCCGGTTCGGCCAGCTGGTACTGGCGCCGGGCCCGGTCTGCCTGGTAGTCGGCGCGTTCCAGCCGCTGCCGCCAGATCCGGTCCACCTGTGCCCGGCGCTGTTCGACCTGGTCGGCCGCGGCGAGGGAGACCTCCAACGCGGCCGGCCTCAGCGCGGCCAGCAGCAGGCCGGTCACGTGCGCGTCCGCGCAGTCCCCGGCCAGTTGCTGACACTGCCCGGTGCCGTAGTTCTTGTCCCGGGCGCACACGTAGGACGGGTGCAACCGCCCACCCGGCCCGCGCTGGTAGCGCACCGTCATCCTGGCTGTTGCGCGCCGTGCTGGATGCCGATGACGGCGTCTTCGGACGTGCCGACGGCTGGTTGATCGAAAGCCCCGTCCCTGGGTCGGGGGCGGGGCTTTCGTGGGGGTGTTGGCGCGGTGGTCGGTGTGGTGGCGCGGGTCGGGGGTTAGTCCTCGGCGGTTTCGGCGAGGGCGGTGTGGACGGATTTCTCGTCGACGAGGGCGTGGCCGGTGGCGTAGGCGGCGAGGAGGGATTGGAGGGCGAGGTTGTTCACGGCGCGGGGGTAGCCGCGGGCGGCGGTGTGGATCAGGGTGATGGCGTCGTCGGTGAACAGGGTGTCGGAGCGGCCGGCGAGCGTGAGGTGGTGGCGGGTGTAGCTGGCGGTGTCCTCGGCGGTCATGGGGGGCATGGTGTAGCGGATCGTGACGCGTTGTTCGAGGGCGGCGAGGACGGCGAGGCGCATGGCGCGCTTGAGGGTGGGCTGGCCGATGAGCAGGCAGGCGAGCGGGGAGTCGGAGTCGAGGTCGTGGTTGGTGAGCATGCGGATGGTTTCGAGCTGGTCGTGGGTGAGCAGGTGGGCTTCGTCGAGGACGAGGACGGGGGTGCGGCCGCGTTCGTCGTGGGCGCCGGTGAGCGCGGTGGTGGACTGGGCGATCAGCCGGGAGGTGTGGAAGGTCGGGGTGGCGCCGAAGGCGGTGACCACAGCTTCATGAATCCCGCGGACACCGACCTGCGGGTTCGGCAGGTAGATCACGGTGTGGCGGGACGGGTCGAGGTCGGCGAGCGCGGTGCGGACCGCGACGGTCTTGCCGGCGCCGACCTCGCCGGTGACGATCCCGATGCCGCGCTCGGCGATGCACCAGGCGATGCGGGCGACGGCGTGGCGGTGGGCGTCGTGGCGGTGCAGCATGCCGGGGGCGAGGTTGCGGCCGAAGGGCATGCGGGTGAAGCCGTAGTGCGCGCGCAGTCGTTCGATCATGTGGGGTCTCCGTGCTCGTCGCCGAGGATCTCGGTGATCAGGTCGGTGGCGAGGCGTTCGGTGGCGATGGCGGTCTGCATGACGGTCTCGCCGAGCAGGAGCTGGTCGTCGCTGTGGTAGGGGTCGCCGAGCTGGGCGGCGGTGTGCGCGAGGGTGACGGCGAGGCGGGCGAGGTCGAGCGCGGCGTCGAGGCGGTGGCGGGCCGGGCTGGTCACGCGGGGTCCCGGTTCGGGGTCTGGTCGTCGAGAAACGCCAGGTAGTTGATCTTTTCGGTGAGGGTCTTCGTGTGCTGGGCGTCGACGAGCGCCAGGTAGTTGATGCCGGTCGGCCGCGGTGTCTCGGCCGGGGTGTCGGGGCGGGCCTTGGGGTGGCTGTGGCGGCCGAGGGTGAAGGGGGTGGCGGTCCCGGCGTCGGTGTCGCCGAGACGGACGGTGAGCTCGGTGAGGTCGAATGGGTCGAAGACGAGCTCGACGCGGCGGCCGGCCAGGTGGGCGTCGACCTGGTAGCGGTTGCCGTGCAGGGAGACCAGGCCGGTGCGGGAGACGACCCGGGTGGCCGACCAGAGGAATGCCTCGTGGATCTGGTCGGGGCTGGCCGGGCGGATCGGGGTGGGGTCGGCGTCCCAGCGGGCGAGGGGGGCCTGTCTCGTCTCGGAATGGATCTCGTGGTGGTAGACCTGCTCGACCCAGCCCTGGAAGAGCCGGTTGAGCTCGTCGAGGCTGCCCACCGTCGTCCCGGTGCCCGTCGGGGTGCCCTCGTCTGCGATCTCGACGAGGAACTGGGAACGGACGGTTCCGAAAAAGCGCTCTATTTTCCCTCGGCCTTCGGGGCGGTAGGGCGCCGAGTGGGTCAGCCGGATGTCGAGCCGGGCGCAGGCGCGGCGCAGCGCGGCGTCGATGAAGACGGCCCCGTTGTCCACGTAGGCCCGCTGGGGGATGCCGCGGGTGGCGAGCGCGCGGCGCAGCGCGTCGGCGAGCCGGACGGTGTCCTCGTGGAAGGACCAGCGGTAGCCGACGACGGCGCGGGAGTAGTCGTCGACGAACGCGAACAGGTGGGTCCGCCGGCCGCCGAGGAAGGGACCCTTGAGACTGTCGCCGGTCCACAGCTCGTTGCGCCGCTCGGCCTGGAACGGCGAGAACACCCCGGCCGGGGCGGCGGGCAGCGCGCCGGGGCCGAGCCCGACATCGGCGAAGTGCCGCTGCAGGGTCCGCAGCGCCGGCGCCCAGCCGAGCTCGGCGATCAGGATCCGGCGGACCTGCGCCGCGGTGCGCTCGGGGTTCTCCCGCCTGAGCCCGTCGGCCATCTCGAGCACCTGCGACGGCGTGCGGGCGGCCACCCGCCGCGGCGCCGGGACAAGGGCATCGAAGCCCCCGGCCCGCCAGCCCGCGATCCATCGGTCCAGCGTCCAGCGGGTCACCCGCACCGGCCGGCCATCCGGGCCGACGTGCTCCCGGGCCGCGATCGCCCGGACCAGCCGGCCGCGCTGCCGCGTCGTGAGCGCCGGGTCCGCCGCCTCGCGAACAAGCGCATACCTGAAAAGAGCGATATCCCGGGCGCGGGCCCGCCGCCGGGCAAGGTCCCTCTCCCGCTCGGACATCCACCACCTCCTGAAGATCCCGCAACCTGTGTGATCACGATTCCTCCAGGCTGGCGGCGCCCAGGCCAGCCGCCCAGGGGCGCACTCGTGTTGATCCACGATCACGCAACGCTTATGATCATCCAGGTTGGAGAGGGCGAGAGCAGCTGCCCGTTCGTGGCCGCGACCGCGGCCGCCCACGGCGCCAGCGCGCCGAGCAACGGCCACCGCGTGCCCGCCACCACCGTCGCCCCGGCGATCGCCGCGACCGCGTCACCGACCGCCGAACCCGCCGGCGCCGGCAGCACCGGATCGATCCCGACCGCGACCAGCAGGCCGGTGAACATCCGGCGCACCTCGTAGGCCCGCCTCGCGAACCGGCGCAGCCAGCCGCGGACCGTCGAATGCGGCCGGCCCAGCTGGCGCGCGATCGCCCGAGCGCCCGTCCCGGTGGCCACCGCGGCCAGCGCCGCCCAGATCAGCGCCGCCACGTCCGCGCGCCGCAGCAGCGCCACCACCGGCAGCAGCACATGGGTATGCCCGCAGCGGCCGCAGCGCGCCCGCCGGGGCCGCAGCCACAGCACCGCCCAGCCGAGATCCCGCAGCGGACGCCGCGTCGAGCACCCCCAGGAAGCGAGCACCCCGCCGCAGTCCGGGCAGGCCAACTCACCCGCCCGCAGCCGCCGCTCGACCACACCCAGATCTGCGTTTACCGTGAGCACCGCGCCCTCCAGGCGCCTCACGGCCCTTCCCCGGGTTTCCCGCCAAGGACTTACGGGGAAGGGCCGTTCCCGTCACCGACGGCGCTCACAGTGACGCCCTCGGCCAACCGGACACCCACCCCACGATCACCAACCGAACTCGATCACAGTTTCGGCGTTTTCCTTGGCACCTTGGCGCCGCCGACGAAGCCCGACCCGCCCGCCACACCCCATCAAGATCGTTGCAGCGTCAGTGGCGCAACGACCCCCGCCCGTCGGCACTGAAGTTGGCGCCCAACACTGGCCCCGCAACGGGCGCAGACCACCAGCCCGGCCAGCAGGGCCGGGCCGTCGCGCACCGCGCCCGGACTCGCCGCCTGGGACTGGTTGGCCTGCATCCGCTGCATGTTCCGCTCGTACTGCTCGACGCTGATATAGGACGGCAGCACCCCTGGCAGGCAGACGGTCCACTCTGCCCGCTCGGTGCGCACCCGCCCGGTGAACGG
>NZ_JASNFO010000154.1:0-12198 GCF_032027725.1 Pseudofrankia coriaricola
CGAGGCTGTAGTGCGTTACCCCCGGGCTCACTTCTGGTTCGGTGCTCGCAGGGCGTCGGCTGGGTTGTGGGTGGCGGCCCAGCTGGCGAGGAACTTGAGGGCGTCGTCGTTGGGTGAGCCCGCTTCGGCGCTGAAGGCGATTAGGGCCAGGCCGGGGTCGGCGGGTAGTTCCAGGACCTCGTAGGACAGGTGCAGGTCGCCGACGAGGGGGTGGTGGAAGTGCTTGAGTCCTGTGCGGTGCAGGCGGACGTCGTGGGCGGCCCAGCGGACGCGGAAGGCGTCGCTGCGGGTGCACAGTTCGCCGACGAGGTCGGACAGTGCCTTGTCGTAGGGGTCGCGGCCGGCTTCGAGGCGCAGCATGGCCACGCTGTCATCGGCGGCGCGTTCCCAGTCGATCCAGAAGTCACGCGCGCGGGGGTTGAGGAAGGTGAACCGGGCGTGGTTGACCGGTCGGGCCGGGTCGGCAAACACGGGCGCGAACAGTGCCTCCGCCAGGGGGTTGGCGGCGAGGACGTCGAGGCGCCCGTTGTTGACGAGGGCCGGTAGCTCGGTCATCCCGTCGAGGATGCGGGCGACGGTGGGCCGGATCTGGTGGGCCGTGGGCTTGCGCCGGGTGCGTGTGGCCGGGCCGGCGGCCCGGGCGAGGTCGACCAGGTGCGCCCGTTCGGCCTCGTCCAGTTGCAGCGCGCGGGCCAGGGCAACCAGCACGCTCTCGGAGACGCCGCCGAGGTTGCCCCGCTCGAGTCGGGCGTAGTACTCGACGCTGACTCCGGCCAGGTCGGCCACCTCGCTGCGGCGCAGTCCCGGTACGCGCCTGCTGCGGCCGTGGGTCGGCAGGCCAGCCTGCCCAGGGGTGATCCTGGCCCGGCGGGAGCTGAGGAAGGCCTTGACCTCGTCGCGGTTGTCCACAGCCCCCAGGCTAGGTCGGGCCCGCTGGAGGAGGGATGCCCTGTCAGTACACCTCCCAGCAGTGGCTTCTTCGCGTTGCCGGCACCCGGTTGCATGGTGTCCACCGCCGCGGGCTGGGGCACGGGGAGACCACGTGACCAGTCACTGACGCGGGGGTCCGGATCTCTGACGGAGGATGTGAGGACATGGCCGAGAAGTCCGAGAAGAGGGTCTGGCTGGTCACCGGTGCCGGCCGCGGCATGGGTGTGGACATCGCGCAGGCGGCCCTGGCGGCCGGGTACGCGGTCGTGGCCACCGGTCGCAACCCCGGGCGGGTCAGCTCCGCGCTCGGCGCGCACGACGATCTGCTGACGGTCGCGCTGGACGTCACTGACCCGGCCAGCGCACGGGCCGCCGTCGAGGCGGCAGTCGGCCGGTTCGGCCGGATCGACGTGCTGGTCAACAACGCCGGGAACTTCTACGCCGGGTTCTTCGAGGAGATCAGCCCAGCGGACTTCCGGGCACAGGTCGAGACCAACCTGTTCGGACCGCTGAACGTCACCCGCGCCGTGCTGCCGGTCATGCGCGGCCAGCGGTCGGGGCTCGTGGTGACCATCAGCTCCACCGCCGGTCTGGTCGGGCAGGAGTTCTGCACCGCCTACGCCGCGTCGAAGTTCGCCCTCGAGGGCTGGAGCGAGTCACTGGCCCCCGAGGTCGCCCCGTTCGGCATCCGCACGATGCTCGTCGAGCCCGGCTTCTTCCGCACCGAGCTGCTCACGCGGGACTCGACGAGCTACGCCGAGCCCTCGATCGACGACTACGCCGAGCGAACCAGGCAGACCGTCACCGCTTGGAACGCTATGAACGGCTTGCAGGGCGGTGACCCCGCCAAGCTCGCGAAGGCGCTGGTCCACCTCGCCGGCCAGGAGAAGCCGCCGCCGCGCTGGGCCGCCGGCGCCGACGCCATCGGGGTCTTCGAGCAGAAGGCCCGAGACCTGCTCGCCCAGGCCGGCGCCTACCGCGAACTGTCGAGTTCGCTTGCCCACGACGACGCCATGGCCAACACCTGAGCCCGGGCAGGGGACGCACGGACGCGGCGCCCCGTCTGGCGCCGCGCCTCAACGGAACGAACACAGCAAGGCGAGCATCCGACCCCAGCCGGGCGCCGGTCGTAAGCCGGTCGCTGCCGCGACACGGGGCGTGTCATCGCCTGGAACTCGAGAACCGAGACGAAGGAATCAATCATGAAGCACGTCTCTCTGGGCGGACTGGACGTCTCCCGGATCGGTCTGGGCGCCATGACCATGGCCGGCGTTTACACCACCGGCGGGGGCGTCGACGACGCCGAGTCGATCCGCGCCATCCACCGGGCGCTGGACCTGGGCGTCACCCACATCGACACCGCCGAGATCTACGGCCCGTTCCACAGCGAAGAGGTGGTTGGCGAGGCGATCAAGGACCGGCGCGACCAGGTGGTGGTGGCGACGAAGTTCGGCCTCGTGTCGCACTCCCGTGGCGGCCCCGGCGTCGTCGACAGCAGCGCCGCGAACGTGCGCGCCGCGGTCGAGGGCTCCTTGAAGCGGCTGGGCACCGACCACATCGACCTCTACTACCAGCACAGGGTCGACCCGAACACCCCCATCGAGGAGACGGTCGGCGCCCTCGCAGAGCTGGTCACCGAGGGCAAGGTCCGCCACATCGGCCTGTCCGAGGCCGGCCCGGACACGATCCGCCGTGCCCACGCCGTACACCCGGTCGCCGCGCTGCAGACCGAGTACTCGCTGTGGTCCCGGGACCCCGAGGCCGAACTGCTGCCGCTGCTGCGCACGCTGGGCATCGGCTTCGTTCCCTACTCGCCGCTCGGCCACGGCTTCCTTGCCGGCGCGATCCGCACCGTCGACGACTTCGCCGACGACGACTGGCGCAAGACCAATCCGCGTTTCACCGGGGAGAACTTCCAGCGCAACCTGCGCATCGTCGACGAGGTCCAGGCCATCGCCACAGAGGCGGGCGGCACTCCGGCGCAGATCGCCTTGGCCTGGCTGCTGGTCCAGGGTGACGACATCGCCCCGATCCCTGGCACCAAGCGGGTCGCCCGCGTCGAGGAGAACACCGCCGCCGACCGCATCCAGCTCAGTCCCACGCAGGTCGAACGGTTGAACAACCTCACGCCGGCCGCCGGTGAACGCCACGACGAAGCGAACATGTCCACCATCGACCGCTGACCGCGCCACACGGGGTTGTCGCCGGCCGCGGCACCCAAGGTGTTGAGCTGTCATGCGCCGCGACCGGCGACCCGCCCGCTCATCGGCTGAGCAAGGAGCCCGAGCGGCCCGGTGCGGGCGTGCCGGGCTGGGCTGCCGCCTGCAGGAGAAACCGCCACCTGGAGTGCCCGCTCCGAGCAGGAGAGGGCGGACGAGGTGCTCGCTCGCGAGGACATCGCCGACGGTATCGCCTTCACAGTCACCCATGCGCGGCACACCGCCATCAGTGAGCCGTCGATCATGCGGGGCGTCCAGGCCCTGCCAGGCGCGTGCTCTGCGGCCCGGTCGCCTGCGTCGCAGGTCCTCGCAGGCCGCTGAGTGGTACCGGTCCGGCCAGGCGGCGCCTGGACGACGACCACCCTGCGCATCCCTACGCCATCCACCAAGAAGGAGAGGACAACACCGCATGGCATCGAAGCTGACTGGCACCGTCGCTCTCGTCACCGGCGCGAGCAGCGGTATCGGCGCCGCTACCGCCCGCCGGCTCGCCGAGCACGGCGCCGATGTCGCCCTCGTGGCCCGTCGCAAGGATCGTCTGGAAGACCTCGCCGCCGAGATTGACAAGGCAGGCGGCGCCGCGCTGGTGGTCGCTGCGGACATCACCGACCGCGCCCAAGCCGAACAGGCCGTCGCGCGGGCCGTCGACCGGTTCGGACGGTTGGACACCCTCGTCAACAATGCCGGCCTGATGCTCCTGGGTCCTGTCGTCGGTGCGGACGCTGAGGAGTGGGACCGTATGATCGCCATCAACATCCAGGGCCTGCTCTACACCACCCGCGCCGCCCTCCCACACCTGCTGCGGGCCGCGGACGAGCGCCCGCGCCAGGTCGCCGACATCGTCAACATCAGCTCGATCGCCGGCCGCGTTGCCTGGAACGGCTACGGCGTTTACAACCTCACCAAGTTCGGCGTGAACGGATTCACCGAGTCCCTCCGCCAGGAAGTCACCCAGCGGCATGTGCGCGTCGGTGTCGTCGAGCCCGGTGGCGTCGCGACCGAGCTGGGATCGCACAACAAGCCCGAGGTCCGTACCGAGATGATCGACCCGTTCTACGAGCAGACCGATGTCCTCGCCCCCGAGGACATCGCCGACGGCGTCGCCTACATGGTCACCCGGCCCCGCCACGCCGCCATCAGCGAGCTATGGATCATGCCTACCGACCAGGCCTGACCGCATCCCCACCCCTCCCCGCGGCGGCGCCGGCACCGCAATCCTTCGGAGAACGAGGACGAAAAATGCGTCGATTCAACAAGCTGGCCGTCGTACTCGCGGCGCTGGCACTGCTCACCCTCTCGGCCTGCGGATCGGGTAGTGAGGACCCGACCGGTACGGCCAGCGGCACTGCCAGCTCCGGTGCCCCCGCGGAATCCGGCACGAGGAGACCGCCGACCGCCGAGTCGAACACGCGCATCATGGAGCGCTTCACCCGCGAGTTCCTCCCCACCGGCGACGCAGCGCTGGCGGAGGAATTCATCAGCCCGGACATCGTCATGTACTTCGCCGGACAGCAGCAGCAAGGCCGGGGTACGTATCTCGACATCGTCGCCGCGAATCGCCGCGCTTTCCCGGACCTCGTGTGGACGGTCGAAGACATGGTGGCCGAGGGCGACACCGTGGCTGTGCGCTACATAATGACGGGCACCCACCGGGGGACCTTCGCCGGGGTAGCAGCGACAGGCAGGGCCGTCCACGCGCAGAGCATGGCTTTCTACCGCCTGGCCGACGGCAAGATCGTCGAGGAACGCGCCCAGCTCGACATGCTGAGCCTCCTTCAGCAGATGGGTGCCGTACCGAACACATAAGGAGCGCGCTCGCCCCTCATGGAGAAGACCGAGGTCTTCCCCCCCAAGGACATCGCCGACGGTGTCGCCTCCATGGTCACCTGCCCCCACCACATCACCAACGGCGAGTTGTTCATCACGCCTATCGGCCAGTCCCGACAGCGACCACCACCCGGCCGCCCCTCGACGGGGCTGGGCGAGCCGGGGGTGCGGCGACGCTGAGCCGGATCAACGGGACATACGCCTGGGTGCTGACCTCCGGCGTCCGGTACCGGTTCGTCATCGATATCTCTACGCTGCGCTGAGCCGCGGTCGGCACCCACCTGAAGTGCCGGCCGCAGCACCAGTGAGCGTGTCGCGTCCGCCAAAGGGAGAAGACATGAGCAAACGCATGCAGATCGGCGTCGTCTATCCACAAAATGAGCTTCGAGGGAATCCAACCGCTGTCCGGCGATTTGGTAGGGCGGTGGAGGATCTGGGTTTTGACCACCTCCTCGCCTACGACCATGTGCTCGGTGCCGTGCACGCCGATCGAACGCCCCAGCTGACGGGCCCCTACACCGAGCGCGACCCGTTCCACGACCCGTTCGTGATGTTCGCCTATCTGGCCGCCGTCACCGAGCGAATCCGTTTCGCTACCGGGGTCCTGGTCCTTCCGCAGCGCCAGACAGCGCTCGTGGCACGGCAGGCGGCGGACGTCGATCTCCTGTCCGGTGGTCGGCTGCGTCTCGGTGTGGGGGTCGGCTGGAACCACGTCGAGTTCGAGGCCCTCGGCCTGGACTTCCGTACCCGCGGCGCCCGGCAGGAGGAGCAGATCGAGCTGCTGCGCCGGTTGTTCACGGAACCGGTCGTCGACTTCTCGGGCCGCTTCGACCGGGTGGACAGAGTCGCGCTCGTGCCGAAGCCGGCCCGGTCCATCCCGATCTGGCTTGGTGGATCCAGCGACGTCGCGTTTGACCGGGCCGCCCGGCTAGCGGATGGCTTCCTCTTTTTCGGGGGCGGCATCGACCACGTCGTTGACGCGTGGCGACGGCTGCGTGATCGCGTGGGCGGCCTCGGCGGGTCTGTCGAGACCTTCGGCGCGGACTATGTGGTGCTTCCTCGTGGCGGCGTTGGCGGCCTCACGGCGGAGATCGATGCCTGGCGCGCGGCGGGTGGTACCCATGTCTCGGTGGTCACGATGGGCCTCGGTTTCGACTCCGTCGACGGCCACATCGACTACCTCGCCTCGGTCGCGGACGCGCTCAGCTTGTCATGACTGGAGGCCCGACTGGTGTCACGTTTCAGTCTCACGGGCCTCGCCGTCTCACGGCCGGAACCAATTAGGCGTGGCCTGTTTCGGTGGTGTTCGCGGCGTTGAGGAGGTTGATGGCCTCTTCGCGCATCTGGATTTTGCGGATCTTGCCGGTGATGGTCATGGGGAACTGGTCCACGATGTGGACGTAGCGGGGGATTTTGTAGTGGGCGAGCCTG
The DNA here is from genome assembly GCF_032027725.1 of Pseudofrankia coriaricola. Lineage (NCBI taxonomy): Bacteria > Bacillati > Actinomycetota > Actinomycetes > Frankiales > Frankiaceae > Pseudofrankia > Pseudofrankia coriaricola. The sequence continues at coordinate 6,408 of NZ_JASNFO010000154.1, forward strand.
CCGGCGCAGTATTCGCGCAGGTGCTCGGCGGTCAGTGGTGTGGCGCCGTCGTGCATGCGGATCCACGCCATGAGTTCCTCGCCGTATTTCGGATCGGGCACGCCGATGACCTGGGCGTCGAGGATGTCGGGATGGGTGTAGAGGAACTCCTCGATCTCCCGCGGGTAGATGTTCTCCCCGCCGCGGATCACCATGTCTGTGTCCCGGAACTCGCTGGCGGGACGTCGCACCGGTGCGCCACTGACTTCTCGGTGTCCTCCTCGTTGGCGATCAGGCGTCGGGCGGCGCCAGGTCCGTTCCTGATGTGCTCAGGATCGCTACATCAGCCGGTGTCCGCTACCCCCGGAAGTAAGTGTCCGGGCTGGGCGTGGTGGCAAAGGTGCAGATACGCTCTGCTCATCCGCAGGAGCAACGGAGGGTTCGACACCATGCTCGCTGCTGACAGCCGCTCGACGAGGGAGGCGCTGCGCGCGGGCCTGCGACAGGCGCAGCGCCTCGCCGGAGTGCCGGTGGTCTTCGCCGGTACGGTGTCAGATGACCGGCTGGTCCTGACCGATTTCCTCGGCACTCGCACGACCAGCATGCGGAACCTGCACGTGAGCATCGGCGCGGGTCTCGGCGGGCGTGTCGTCGCCCAGGGACGCCCCGTGGCCGTCGAGGACTACCTCTCTGCTCGCACGATCACCCACGACTACGACCGTCCGGTGCTGGCCGAGGGGATCTCGTCGGTGCTCGCGGTCCCGGTCCGGGTGCGCGGCCGTTGCAAGGCCGTGCTCTACGGCGCCGTCCGGGAGCGGATGCCACTCGGTAACCGGGTGCGCGAGGCCCTTCTGTCCGCCGGCTCGCGCCTCTCGATGACGTTGTCCGTGCAGGACCAGGTGGGCATTCGGCTCGCGATGGCCGAATTCCGGCCAGGGCTGCAGGATCTCGCGGACCTCGAAGAGGTCCGCGCCGTTCATGCCGAATTACGCTCCATCGCCCCCGCGGTCGCCGACCCCGAGCTGCGGCGCCGGATCGACGCAGCCACTGAGCGGCTCGCGCGGTTTGGCGCCCCAAAAACCGAAGTGTCCGCGATACGCTTGTCACCGCGAGAGACCGACGTGCTGGCTCAAGTGGCACTCGGCTGCACGAACGCCGAGGTGGCCGAACGGCTCTCGCTCACGCCGGAGACCGTCAAAGCATACCTATATACGATCATGCGCAAGCTCGACGCACGGACGCGTCACGAGGCGGTCGTGCGTGCGCGCCAATTATGGCTGCTCCCTTGACCGCCAGCAGCGCCGCGTCCGGAGACCGCGCAGTCGTGTTAACAATATCGAATCTGTTACGTCCGGCCGGATACGGGTCCGTGTCGGCGGCTTGAATGATCGACTGAAGGATCGAGGTGCAGTCCATCTACCAGTGCTGGTGTCGCAGTTCGCGGGTTTCCGGATCCCACCCGAGGCGATCGTGCTGGCGTTCCGCTGGTGCGCTGACTACGAACGTTTGCCGGCTGCCCGACACCCGGCTCGCCGAGGGTGTGGCACCGCGGTACGGGTCTGTGGGCTCGGAGACCCGCTCCCTTGCCGGTCTGCCCGCGGTGTTCTCGCCGCAACCGATCCGAGAAGGCATCAGTCGCCTGATGCGCTGAGCCTCCGCCCCCTCGAACGGCATAGAATCGAGGAGCTCTGGCCATGGATCCCTGTTCCCTCGACAAGGTCGCGGCAGCGCTGCTGGACGCACATGCCACAGGACGGCCCATCCGGCAGCGACCGAGCTGTTCCCGGACCTGATAGTGGCTGACGCGTATGCGATCCGGCGTGTCGGGCTGCGTGTGTGGCATGCTCTCTTCCCTGCAGTGGGGCTTCGGGCGGGTGCGCTGCCGGGCGCGGGACGCAGGTCCCGAAATGGGTGGCCGAGAAAGCCGGCCTGCTGTTCCACACGATCATCAGCGTCGGGAAGCCGGGTGCGCACGACGTTCCCGGTTCCCTGAGCCCGGATACCCTACGGGACCTGATAGCCGACCGGCTGATCAACCACTTAACCGTTGTCGACAACCCGATGGAAGCCGACCTCGCCATCGTGCGGCTGCGGGCGCCTTACGAGCCCCGCGATCGTTACTTCCTCGAAGCGATGACCCACCAGGGCTCACTCGACTTCCCAGCCGACATCGCCGAGCGCATCGCGAAGCTGGCTACCCAGGTGCCGGTCGCGCTGGACGTCTATCTCGATCGTCCGGCCATCCTCACCCAGCTCGATGCCGTGGTCGCCGCGCTGACCGTCAGCTTCGGCGCCTCGGACGCGGCGCTGCTCGACGCCCTGAGCGGCCGCACCGAACCGCGCGGCCGGCTGCCCTTCGAGCTGCCCCGCTCGATGGACGCGGTCCGCGCCAGCCGGCCGGACGTGCCATCGGACACCGAGGGCCCGCTCTATCCCCACCGGGCGGGCCTCTGCTACTCAGCCGATGGCGGTAGATGAGCAGCCCTGTCGCCTCGGCGATGTGGCTGTTCGAGGGCGGCTCCGTCGGCGTCGTGCCGAAATTCGAACCCGCCGGTGTGCTGTCGACGATCGCCAGGCTGGAACTAGCCAGCGGAGACCGAACGGGCCTTCTCCGATGGCTGGTTCCTGTCCGGTGACGTCGTGCGGGTCGCCGCCGACGGTGGGCCTACGTCGCCGAGCGCGTCAAACACATGATCATATCGGGTGGCGAGAACGTCTCCCAGCCGAGGTCGAGGCGGTGTTGAACGGCCTGCCGGACGTCATCGACTCCGCGGCCGTCGCGGTGGCGAGGTCGGACACGCCTTCGTCGTCTCCGCGTCGGACGCGTGGACCGCGGATTCGTAGGGCGAGGCACTGCGAGGCCGACTGGCGGCCTTCAAGATTCCAAAATATGTGCAGTTCGTTTCGAAGCTTCCGCGGACCGCGACCGGCAAGGTGCGCAAATAGGACCTTCGGGCAGCCCTTTCCGGCAAGCCAAGCTCGCGGGACCTACCGGGCTGCCACTGTCGATCACCCACCGGCTCCTGGCGCGCCGGTCCGCCGGGACGGGCGACTGTCGCTGTCCGAATGCGGATGGTTGCGGTATGCTCCCCTCGGGGATGAGCGATGTCTGGACTCCGCGGCGTTGTAGGCGTCGGGTCGCATTCGTGGCGTTCGACCAGTGCGGGTCGAGCGCCAGGCTGGTTCTGGCGTGCCGTCGTCACCTGTTTGGCGCTTTTTGGGCTGGAAATCGCCTTCGTGGTACTCCTCGACCCGCAGCCAGGCCTCATCGCGACGGTTTCTGTCAACGCTGCTTGCCAGGCGGCCGCCGCGGCGGCCTGCTTCTGGACCGCTCGGCGCGCTCGCGCTGGCGACCGGCGCTGGCGGTGGCTCATCGGTGCGATGGCTGCTAGCGCGGCGGTCTCCAGCCTCGGGACGTTGGCGGTAGCGCTGGACAGTGGCGCTGCTCAGGTGACCCCGGCGTATGCGTTACACCTCGTCTTGTACGGGGTCGGGCTGGCTGGGGTGCTGTCCCTGCCCACCGATCCGGCGGATAGCCGTAGCGGAGGCGTTGGGCGACGGTCGCGCGGCGCGGGGCGCTGGTATGCGATCACGATGCTGGACTGTGTGCTGATCGTCGGTTCGATCGTCCTGCTGGAGTGGGGAACGGTGCTGGCCGCGGTCGTCCGGGCAGGCGGGACCGACCTCATGCAATTCCTGCTTGACCTTGGCCAGCTGGTTGCCGTCTTGATTCTGGTCGCGGTGGTCGTGTTGATCGCGAGCTTTCGCCGGCCGCGCTCCCCGGCGACGTTCGCGTTGCTCGGCACTGGCCTGCTGGCCCATGGACTCGCCGTCAACGTCTTCGTCTACCGAGCCGCCCTCGGCAAGATCGATTTTTCGTCGCGGACCATGGCCATGTTCGGTCTTGCCCCCCTGCTGTTTCTCCTGGCCGCACTGGTGCCGGTTCCAGGCGGCACGCGGCATGAGGGCCCCGCCCCGCCGAGCCCGCGGGCGATGTGGGCGCACGCGATGCTGCCGTATGTTGTGCTCGGGGCGGCGGGCCTGCTGGTTGTCGGCAAGCTGTCGGCCGGTGTCCGGCTGGACCGGTTCGAGACGTACGGCATGACCGGTCTGCTGCTGGTGGCGCTGGGCCGGCAGATGCTCACGTTGGCGGAGAACACCCGGCTACTGGCCGAGGTCCGGGACCGCGAACGGCAGCTGCACCACCAGGCGTTCCACGACCCGCTGACCGGCCTGGCCAACCGGGCATTGTTCACTCAGCGACTACAGCAGACGGTCGCGCACGACACCGACGACGTTCGCGAGGGATCATCGCTGTCCGTGCTGTTCCTTGACCTTGACGAGTTCAAGCGCGTGAATGACACGTTCGGGCATGCCGCCGGGGATGAGCTCCTCAAAATCAGCGCGGAGCGGTTGCGGGCGGGGACGCGGGCGGTGGACACCGTCGCCCGGCTCGGCGGTGACGAGTTCGCTGTCATCCTCGACGGCGGCGGCCCCGACAATCCCCGCAATGTCGGCGAGAGGCTCGCGGCGGCGATCCAGATGCCGTGTCTGCTCGCGGGGAGGCCTTACACCCCGCGGGCCAGCCTTGGACTCGTCACCGTCGATTCCGCCACCCGCCCGACCAGCCCCGACATCCTGCTCCACCAGGCCGACCAGGCGATGTACGCCGCCAAACGGAAACGGGCGGGCAGGCTGGAGGTCTACCAGCCGGACCCGGCCCCCGGCCGGCCACCCTGCCTCCCACCGAACCGGACCCAGCCGGCTTCGGCGTCCGCGACAGGTCTGTCGAGGCTGTAGTGCGTTACCCCCGGGCTCACTTCTGGTTCGGTGCTCGCAGGGCGTCGGCTGGGTTGTGGGTGGCGGCCCAGCTGGCGAGGAACTTGAGGGCGTCGTCGTTGGGTGAGCCCGCTTCGGCGCTGAAGGCGATTAGGGCCAGGCCGGGGTCGGCGGGTAGTTCCAGGACCTCGTAGGACAGGTGCAGGTCGCCGACGAGGGGGTGGTGGAAGTGCTTGAGTCCTGTGCGGTGCAGGCGGACGTCGTGGGCGGCCCAGCGGACGCGGAAGGCGTCGCTGCGGGTGCACAGTTCGCCGACGAGGTCGGACAGTGCCTTGTCGTAGGGGTCGCGGCCGGCTTCGAGGCGCAGCATGGCCACGCTGTCATCGGCGGCGCGTTCCCAGTCGATCCAGAAGTCACGCGCGCGGGGGTTGAGGAAGGTGAACCGGGCGTGGTTGACCGGTCGGGCCGGGTCGGCAAACACGGGCGCGAACAGTGCCTCCGCCAGGGGGTTGGCGGCGAGGACGTCGAGGCGCCCGTTGTTGACGAGGGCCGGTAGCTCGGTCATCCCGTCGAGGATGCGGGCGACGGTGGGCCGGATCTGGTGGGCCGTGGGCTTGCGCCGGGTGCGTGTGGCCGGGCCGGCGGCCCGGGCGAGGTCGACCAGGTGCGCCCGTTCGGCCTCGTCCAGTTGCAGCGCGCGGGCCAGGGCAACCAGCACGCTCTCGGAGACGCCGCCGAGGTTGCCCCGCTCGAGTCGGGCGTAGTACTCGACGCTGACTCCGGCCAGGTCGGCCACCTCGCTGCGGCGCAGTCCCGGTACGCGCCTGCTGCGGCCGTGGGTCGGCAGGCCAGCCTGCCCAGGGGTGATCCTGGCCCGGCGGGAGCTGAGGAAGGCCTTGACCTCGTCGCGGTTGTCCACAGCCCCCAGGCTAGGTCGGGCCCGCTGGAGGAGGGATGCCCTGTCAGTACACCTCCCAGCAGTGGCTTCTTCGCGTTGCCGGCACCCGGTTGCATGGTGTCCACCGCCGCGGGC
>NZ_JASNFO010000155.1:0-11864 GCF_032027725.1 Pseudofrankia coriaricola
AGCAGCGCGGAGATCCAGCCGGCGAGGACCGCTGCCCACATCCAGACCTGGTTGATCGTCGGGTCGGCGGACGGGAGGTGGCGCAGCCCGGCTCCGAGCTTGTGTTCCTTGATCCGTGTTTCGATGTCGGCGCGGCCGCGGAACCAGTGCTCGACGGCGACGATCCCGTCCGGCTCGTCGGCGGACAGCGAGGTGACGAGGAAGCTGACCGCCCAGCTGTGGTCGATCATGCCGTCGAGCAGCAGCTGCCGCTGGCCGGGCACGATCGTGCGCCCGCGCCGGGAGCGCGGGTCGGCGGAGACGTCGTCGGTGGTGACCTTTACCCGGCGCACGATCGTGTAGGTCCCGGGCGGGGCGCCGTCCGGGGCGTAGTCGCAGGCGGCGACCTGCGCGCCGCGCATGCCGCGGGCGTCGACCCACCGGTCCTCGGGGACCTGGGCGTAGGCACGCCAGAGTGCCTGGTTGCGGGGTGCGGAGATCGCGAAGTCGCCGCCCGCGGCGACGACGGCGCGCATGAACGCGGCCGAGAAGAACCCGCTGTCACAGCGGAAGACCGCAGGGGCGCACACCGCGTCGGGCAGCACCGAAAGCGCCCGGTGCATGAGCGCGATGATGAACGGACGCGGGTCCTGGTTGCCGGCGAGCAGGTCGGCGGCCAGGGTCAGCCCGGTGCGCGCCCAGCTGATCAGCAGCGGCCGGCCCGCTCGCTTGCCGTCGTGGGTATAGGCGACGCCGCGTTTCTTACGGCCGTAGACCTCGACATCGGAGGCGTCGCAGTCCAGCGTCGGGCGCCCGGTCACGAGCTCGGCACGCCGCTGTGCTGGCAGGAAGCGCATCATCCGCTCGGCGATCCCGGCCAGTCCGCGTTCGATCCCGGCGAGCTGGGCAGGGCCGAACCGTTCCGCGAGCCGCGCGGCGGTCCGCGACGGCGGGAACGACACCGGCGCAAGCAGCGTCCCTGCCCGGTCCGCCCGGGACCGGTCCAGCCCAGCCAGCGACGACTCGCCTCCCAGCTGGCTGGCCGCCATCCCGACGAGCAGCTGACCGGCCGTCAGCCCCCGGTCGCGCCGCTTGATCCGGCCGATCCCGTCGTCGAGTCCGCCGACCAGGTCGAGCCGGTCGACGAGCGCGGTCACCGCGACCAGCCCCGCAGCCCCCGTCACCGTCGGGTCGACCGGCCCGATCCGGACCAGCGGACGGCGCCCGCGCCGGACCACCGGACCACCGGCAGAGGGCTTCCCTGATGATCTGCTGCCGCGTAGAGTCGTCACCCGTCAGGTGCCTTTCGCCTGGGATGTCGGTTCGGTGTGAGAACCCCGATTCTCCCTGCGCGGCAGGCACCTGTTCTCTTACGACGATCTACAAGACCCCAACATCAACGCCCAACTGGCGGATGTAGGTCAGACACGCCGGGCACATCACGGCAGTCATGACACCGCAGGTCACGGCCTAACTTCATGACTTTGCCGGGTCCCTGCCCAACCTGGCGAGGAACATAAATCCGAATAAAACGAAACCCGCGGGATCGAACACCCACTTAAGCGCTACTGCCACGTTCGTCGATGCCCGCTCGAGCCCAGACCGACAACCGAAGGCCTCCCGCCGCGCATGCGACCTGCGCCCCTGGCCATGTGACGGGAGGACGCGTTGCAGTAGGTCGAGGTTGGCACGGCCGTACATCTGCCTTTTGATGCGGTTGATGCGGTTGATGTGGCCTTCGATGGGCCGGAGTTGTGAGGCAGGGTGAGGCCGGCGGCCGCAGCGACATTCGCGCCTGCGCGGTGGTACGCCAGTGATCAGCAACGCGCCGGTCGGGGTCACCGAAGGCCTCCGGTCGTGTGGCGGACAGCCCGACCAGCACAGCACGCGGCTCCGGCACACCCCCAGTATGCGATCCAAATAGGAATTAAAGGCTCACCACTAGGTATTCTCGGAGGCCCGGGCGGTATTTTGCCAGTGCACTCGACGGTCATTGGTGGCCTGGGTCTCGGGATGGCCGGCACCGAGGACTCTTAGCTGGATATTGAGTATTGCGCCAAACTCGGCGACAGCGCCCTGTACATCGCCCATTTGGCCACGCCATTGGGCGAGGCGGCTCCGGTTGAGCAAGGTGTGATGATTATCGGGGCCGAACGATTCCTCACACTCGGCGATCAGTTCCTCCAGAACGATGACCGTAGCGTCGAGATCGGGCGGGGCGCCGTAGCAGGCGATCCGGCAGGCCGTGCAGCGCCCATCCTGGCCGTCGGCGTGCAACGTGCACTGGTAGCCGACTCCGCGCCGACAACTGCAGCGCCGCTCGCGGGGAGCAGGAAGTGCCATGCCGTCCAACGGTTCCCGATGCCGGCCATATGTAGCGCGGCTGCCTGGCAGAGGGTCCGCTAGCCCGGCCCGCTCCTCAGACGTCGTCGCCCGATTGAGGCGGTCGGCGAGGTACCTGGCATCAATCGGCCCCTGGCGCTCTTGGAGGCCGCCAGGTCTGCCGGGGAACCGGGGCTCCTCGCGCGGCATCGCACCGTCCTCGTCGTCCAGGGTCCTGACAGGTCGATCGTGCGCCACGGCCGCTGGCGGTGTCGAGCGAGGCTATCGCCCGACACCAACGTGGCACTACCGGGCGGCCGCAGGTCTGGCACGCTGCCCGCCGGCGTCGTGGCGAATGTGTCGCTGGACCGGGACGTCTGATTGTACTTCGGGAACGATCAGACGAAGCTGACCCGGACGTCCCGTCCCGAGCAGTGGCGGACCGAGGCTGACGGACCTGGCCGCGACGAACGCACCCGCGCCGCACTGGAATCCGGGCCGGCCGGCATACCAGCCGCGGCACCGAGCATGTCGACCGCGCCGGACTGACCGGGTTGAGGAGAGCCGATGGGCGCGGGCCTGCCGGCTATCGCGCTCGGCAGGCCACGAACTGATGATCGTTCGACGGCTGCTGTCCGGGCATCGAGACATGTGCCGATGATCAGCAGGACCCTGGCGCAGATGACCAGCGTGACCCCGCCGATGGTTGTCCGCGTCCCGGACCGGACATGTCGGCACCCCCAGTCTGCGACCGATCCGCGATCTTGCGCGCCGAGGTCACCGCGGTTGGCTGGTCATGGCGGTGTCGGTGTCGGCGAGGGTCCATTCGTCGGGGGTGATGGTGTGGTCGACCAGGGCGGTGTGGGGACCGATCTGCCAGAGGCCAGTCACCTACGACGGCCTCCAACTCGTCGCCCTCCAACCACAACAGGCACCGGAAGTCCCTAAACCCCCAGGTCAGCAAGTGTCCCCCCACGCCCGTGGGGGTGATCGGCTCAGCGCCGAGGCCCTCGTCGTCGGGTTCCGGTCCTCCCCATGCCCGTGGGGGTGATCCGATCGTCTTGAAGATGCCGATCACGGTGACCGCGTCCTCCCACGCCTGTGGGGGTGATCCGTGAACGGTCACTCCTTCCGCGGGACGGGTCACGCGAGGTAGGAGCCCGAAGCCTGGCAGCGCAAGCACGGGTAGAGGCCGGCGCTGCCAGCCAGCAGGTGGAGGGCGCCAGCGGGAGGGATATGTCGGCCGGGATGTCCTTGGCGGTGACTGGTCGGGTGCGTGGGTCTGGGGCGATGTCGTTCGCGGTGGCTGTCGCGGTGTCGTTGGCGGTGTTCGGGCCGGGCAGTGTCCGTGGTTTCAGTGCGGGCCCCGGGTGGGGCGGGCCGGGGACGGTGACGGTGATCGCGACGGTGCGGGTGTTGCGGGTGCGTGCGCGTGACGTGGGGCAGGTGACGCGGGCGGCGGGTGCGGTGGTCGCCTATCTGGAGTCCGGCCAGCCCGGGGCCGCCGCCGGGCTGACGCGTTACTACGCGGGGGAGAGGGCGGTGGGGCGGGCGCGTGGGCGGGGGGCGGTGCTGGTGGGGCTGCGGGGGGCGGTGTCGGGGGAGGCGTTGGCTCGGCTGTTGCGTGGGCGGCATGCGGTGACGGGCCGGCCGTTGCTGGCGGCGACCGGTACCGCGGGGCGGGTCGAGCGTCCCGACAACGCCGGCGCCGACCGGGCCAGCGGCGGTCCCGACTCGGCGCCCGTGAGCGCGGAGAGTGCTGGTGGGCAGGGGACCGTTCGCGGCGTCGGCTCGGATTCTGGCCAGCTGACGGGTGCTGGCGCTGGCGTGCGGCCCGCGTCCGGGGCGGCGTCTCGCGCTGGGGAGTGGTTGACGTTGGCGGAGGCGGCGGTGGTGGCCGGGGTCGGTGCGTCCTATCTGCGTCGGCTGGTCAGCCGCACCGCGAAGATCCTCGCTGCTGGGGCTGGCGAACCGGGCGTCGAGAACGTCGATCGGGGCGACGCAGCGGACGGACGAACCGGAGCTGATGGGCTTGCCGCTGACCGGGGTGTCGAGGCCGGTGCGCCGAGTGCCGGGCAGCGTGCGGGACGCGGTGAGGCTGATCTGTTGGTTGGGCAGCGTGGGGCGGATGGGTGGTGGCGGATCCGTCGTGGCGAGGTGGAGCGGTGGTGTGCGGCGCGGACGCCACCGGCGACGGTGTTGGGCTACGACATGGTGTGTGCGGTGCCGAAGTCGGTGAGCCTGCTGTGGGCGTTCGGCGACGAGGCGCTGCGCGCCGACATCGCGGCGGCGCTGGATGCGGCGGTGGACGCGACGATCGGCTACCTGGAGCGTCACGCCGCGTTCGGGACGGTGCAGGGGGAGAATCGGCGGGCGCTGGGTCTGGCGGTGGCGTCGTATCTGCATGACGTGTCGCGTAGCGACGAGGCCCATCTGCATGTCCACAACGTGCTGGTCAACGCGGTCGTCGTCCAAGGCGACCCGGACGACCCGGGGCCTGGTGGGTGGGAGTGGCGGGCGATCGACGGGGAGGTGCTGCTCGCCCAGGTCAAGACGGCTGGTCACGTCGGTGCGGCGGTGTTGCGCCACGAGCTGTCCGCCCGCCGGGGCATCACCTGGGAGCCGGCTCGTAACAACGTCGCCGAGATCGCTGGTTTCCCGGCGGATCTGTTGGGGGCGTTCTCGACGCGGCATGGCGAGGTGACCGAGGAGTTCGCCCAGCTCGTCGCGGCCGGGTTGGAACCGTCTGGTGCGACGGTGGCGGCGGCGCAGCTTCGTTCGCGTGCTCCTAAGAAGGTTCTCGCGGACGCCCAGGTTGCCGCGATCCAGCGCGACCGGCTGACCTCGGCCGGTTGGACTGTCGCCCAGGTTCGCGAGCTCGCTCCCACCCTGACCGGCCGTCCGGTGCCACGTGCCCAAGTGGCGGAGGACGACGTTGCCGCTCTGTTCGCTCAGCTTGCTGGCGCGTCCGGGTTGACCGCGCAGGCCACCACGTTCCTGCGGCGCGATGTGATCCGCCAGGTCGCCGGCTGGGCTGGCGATCGGCTCGGTGCCGAGGACATCGAACGGCTGTCCGACCGGTTTCTCGCTGACCGGCGGGTCGTCGTCCTGCACGACACCACCCGTACTCGGCGCCGTCACGAACCCGAACCGCTCTACACCACCGAGAACCTGCTGACGGCCGAGGACACCCTGTTCGCGCTGTACCGCCAGGGCCAGGTCGCCGCCGGCGCGCCACCCCGCCGCCTCGTCGACACGGAGCTCCTCGACACCCAGCTGGAGACCGCTACCCGCCCCGCACCCGTCGGCGCCGCGGGACCGGCGTTGTCCGCCGAGCAGGCCGACCTCGTCCGCCACCTGCTGACCAGCGGCGACCTGGTCCGTGTCGCGGTCGGCCCGGCCGGCACCGGCAAGACCGAAGCGATGCGGACCCTGACCGCCATCGTCACCGCCGCCGCCCACCCGATGCTGGCGACCGCGCACGGTGGCCGCCAAGCGGAGGAGCTCGCCGAGCGGATCGGGATCCCGGCCCGGGTCGTGGCCAGCTGGCTGACCCTGCTCGACCACACCGACGACCCGGCCACGGTCTGGCCGGCGGGCTCGGTGCTGATCGTGGACGAGGCGACACAGGTCGCCACCCGCGACGCCGAACGGCTCCTGCGCTACGCCACCCGGACCGGCACGGTGGTGATTCTGCTCGGTGATCCGGCTCAGCTCGGTTCAGTCGGCGCCGGTGGCTGGTTCGCGCACATGGCCGCCCACACCCCTAACGTCCCCGCGCTGACGACGGTGCATCGGCAGGCGGGTGCGGAGATGGCGCCGGTTCGCGCCGCGCTCGCCGCGTTGCGCGCCGACACCGCGCCGGCCAGCCGCGCCGCGCTCGACCGGCTCGCCGAGGCCGGCCGTGTCCACCTCGCCGACAGCGCCGACGCGCTCCTGGAACGCGCCGTCGCCGACTGGTACACCGAACGCCTCCACCACCTCGGCGCGACCCGGCCCCGCGCCGACGCGCCGAGGCGCGCCGACCCGGACGACGCGAACCGCGCCGCGAAGGCCGGCGACGCGCCGAACCGGTCTGGCGCCGAGGATGCTGGCGGCGCGGACCGCGCCGCCCTGGACACCACCGCGCCGACGGCGCGCCCAGGCGGCGCGGACGGCGCGACTCCGACCGGCGGCGCGGCCGACCGCGCTGGTTCCAGCGGCGCGCACGGCGCGAAACTCGGCGCGCGCGACCGCGCCGCGTCGGACGCCACGTCGCGCCCAGCCATGGTGGACGGGCCCGCCGGTCGTGAAGGTGATGCTGCCGGCCGGGGTGGGCACGGCACGGGGGAGTCCGTACTGACACCCCGGCCGGCAGGGGTCCACATGATGGCCGAACGCAACCGCGACGTCGACACCCTCAACACCGCTGCCCGCGTCCTGCTGGCCGCCGACGGCACTCTGACCGGTCCGGTCCTCCACGTCGCCAGCCGGGAGTTCCAGGCCGGCGACGAGGTCGTCACCCTGACGCAGGCCGGCCACACCCTGGTCCCCGCCGGCCGGCCCGCCTCGGCCTACATCCGTACCGGCACCGTCGGCGTCGTCACCGCCGTCCACCCCGCCGACAACCCCTACGAGCAGACCCTCGAGGTCCACTTCCCGAGCAAGGGCACCGTCCGCGTGCCCTGGAACTACCTGACCCACCGCTTCGACGACGGCCGCGAAGGCGGTCTCGGCCATGCCTACGCGCTGACCGCCGCCAAGGCCCAGGGCTCCACGATGGACACCGCCCGCGCCGTCGTCCCCGACGACACCAGCCGCCCCGGCCTGTACGTCATGCTCTCGCGCGCCCGCACCGACCTACACGCCTACGTCCTTCACCGCGCCGACCTCGACCAGCGCGACGACGACGAAACCTGGCTGCCCGCCGGCCCCGACCCCGACAGCCCCCTCGACCGGCTCGCCGACCGCCTCGCCCGCACCCGCCCCGACCGCCTCGCCACCGACCACGACCCCGCCGCCACCGAAGCCCACCAACTCCGCCTCACCCACACCCTCGCCGACCTGACCGCCCAGCGCCTCGCCGCCAGCAACCGCGCCGACCAACCCACCCCGCCCGGCCGCCGCCCGGCTCCCGGTGACACCGACGCGACGAACGACCCCAACGACGCGCACAGCGGGGGCGGCGCGGGCACGCCGCGGCGCGCACCAGCGACGACCCGCGCCGACGCGCCGCACGCACCCATGCCCACGACGCAGTACGCGCCAGAGGCGCAGCCGGTTCACCACGCCACACCGACCCGGCGGCGCGCCGCTGACGACCCGAACCCCACAGCGACCCCGACACCCGCGCCGGACGCGCCGCACGCGCCCCGCTCCACCCCGGCCGCGCCGAATCTCGCGCCAGCAGACCGCGCCACCTCCGCGCCGACCGCGCCGGTCGCGCCGACGTTCGCGCCGGACGCGCCGCGGCGCGCGCCGGGTAGCACCGACCTGCCGCGCCAGGTCCTGCTGCGCCGCGCCGAACTCGCCGCCGAAACCATCCTGCGCGCCGCCGCCGTCACCCACCCACCACCGCAGCTCCTCGCCCGGATCGGCCCCCGCCCGCCGTCCGGCCCCGACAGCGCCGCCTGGGACGACGCCGTCACCGCGCTGGCGATCTACCACGCCCGCCACCAGCCCGACACCGCGCCGCACGACCCCGGACCACCCCCAGGCGCCACACCCGACGACAGGCACCGCGATCCCTGGCTCCGCCACCACGACCAGGCCACCCGCCTCGCCGACGCCTGGGCCGCGGCCCTGCCCGACCAGGCCCGCACCCGCTTCCACAACCCCCACGAAGCGATCCCCCGGCACCGCGCGATCGCCGGCCTGCACGCCCTGCTCGACCACGGCCACCATCCCGACCAGCTCCACACCGCCCTGGCCGGCGAACCCCTCACCGACATCCGCACCGGCGCCGCCGTCCTCGCCCGCCGCGTCGCCGACCTGTGCACGACCGCCGACCTCGACGCCACGCTCTACGAGCTCCCCGCCCCGGCGACCCCCCAACAGGAATGGAACACCGTCACCCGGCTCCTCGCCGCCGCCGAGATCAGCCACCTCGCCACCCGGCCAACGGCCACACTGCTCACCGAGCGGCGGACCCTCGACGACCAGCTCAACCACCCCACCGACACGGCCAGCCCCCACACCCCGACCCGGACCCACACCGCGGCCGCAGCCCGACGGACCCGCCTCGACGCCTCCCTCGATCGCCAGACCACCCAGGCCCTGCTCCACGCCACCGCCGAACCCGCCGACTACCTCACCGCCCTCCTCGGCCCCCGCCCCACCACCGACCCCGCCACCACCGCCTGGGACGAGGCAGCCCACCGCATCGAGCACTACCGCCACCACACCCTCGGCCTGCCCTACGGCACCCCCGCCACAGCCGACACTTCGGACCCTGCCCGCCGCGCCCTCGGCACCCGCCCCAACGACCCAGCCACCGCCCACGCCTACGACCAGGCCCGCGCCCTCGGCTCCGCCGACGGGCCGCCGTCGCTCCCGCTGTAGCTGGCGGGAGAACGGTCACTGGCCACGAGGTCGCCGGCTCCGCGCGGGCCGGCTGGTCGGCCGGGGACGGCGCCGTCGTGCTCGCAAAGCTCGTGCTCCACCGCCAGCGCCGCGCCCTCAACGATGAACAGCGCGGCCGCAAGGTCAAAGCCGGCCAGGAGCGTCCCGGGGCGCTCGGACTCGAGGGTCGGTCGGTTGCGAGCGGCCCTGCTGCAGCAGGACGAACATGAGCCCTCGGACAATCACGATGTTGCCCGTGTGACCCGGGTGCGTCTCGCGATACGCGTCGGCTCTTTTCCGTACGGGTTCCTGCGCGAGCATGGCCAGCGCCGTCGACTGCTCAGGCGCCGGCGCGGCGAGGTAGGCCGCGACCGGCTTTGCCCTGTCGGGGAGGTTCGTCATGGCCGGTCATACCTCCTCGGATACGGCAGTTCCTCCGCAGCGTTCCTTGACAAGATCCGGCTTGTCAAGGACCCTTGACAAGATCCCCGCTATCGGCTTCCTCGCGGAAGACGCCCGAAGGGAGACGGCCAAAGATGCCTGTAGGTTCCCCCGCTGCCCGTCATTTTCCCGGGCCGGATGTCATCTCAGTGGCGAACATGACAAGATCCAGGTAGGCGACCTTCTTCGCTCGGTGTCCTGCGGCTCGCAGACCGGGCGGGGGTGCGGTACCGATGTCTCCCGCGTGGCGGGGAGCGCCGTGACCGCGTTGGTGGTGCCCCTGCGCCCCGCCGCGGATAAGGAAGGAGCCCCGGACGTCGTGACCACCGAGAAGCTGATTGCCCGAATCGCCGACACCGTCCGTCGTTCCTGTTCGGCCGCCGCCGTCCTGGTCATGCAGGAGGGCCGCTGAAGATGTCCGCCACCGATCGCCGCCGAGTCCCTCTCGTCCGGGACGTCCGCGAGGTATTCCGCCCTCGGGGCTACCCCACGTGGCGCGGCTACGCAGCCGCCGGCGCGGCTTGGGTGTTCGCCTTCGTCGCCGTCAGCACGCTGTCCGCTGTCTGGCCAGGATGGATCTGGTGGGTGCTCGTCGCTGCGCTTTTCCTTGTCGTCGCCGTCACCGGTCCACTGATCTTTTTCCGTGGGCGTTAGGAATGGCTGCCTGAGGCGTGGGAAGTGGCATGCGACCGCCGACGGTGTACTACGGGGGACGGTGGCGACCGTCCCCCGGATCTTGACGATGCTGCCTGAGCACAGCCACCACGTGGAGCCGGCCGCGTGATCTGGTCCGGGCGTGCGGGTTGCCCCGGCGCTTCCCCCCGCAGAAGTGCCACCGGAACCTGGTAACTCAGCACTGCGCCTAGTGACACCCAGCCCGGGAATCCCCTGACAGCTCGCCAACGATTGGAAGATCGACGGGGGAACCTACATGCCCACCAACAACCGTCGTCGGGCCGGTCTCGGGACGGATGTCCTGTGTCTTGATACTTGACTTTGTGTCATTGAATCTTGGTCGACTGCTTCTGGATGCCACGGTAGTTTGAGCGATACATGATCGTCTGTGTCGGGAGAGCTCGTGGGCGTCGCGGTGGCGGCTGTGGGTGCGGACCCTGAGTTCGCGCTGCGTTACGTCGACGCCCAGGGGGCGGAGTGCCTGCAGCCGCTGGAGGCGTGGCCGGGGTTGCGGCCTGAGGGTTCCTGCCGGCGCACCAGCAGATCTGCCTCAAACACGGCACCTGGCTGCCTGGACCAGAAAACCCACCCGGAACGCCGCAGCTCGGCGTCAGCGCCTGCCAGGACATCATCGCCGCCGAACGTCAGGCCCGCCGCCTCCTCCGCCGCTGCTCAGCCGAACAGCTGATCTACGCCAAGATTCAGGCCGCAGGCGAGCCCGACAGACAGCCCGGCCCGACACAGGCATGGAAACGCCGGATGCAAGCCCTGATCGAGTCCAACCCACGGGCGGCCACCGAGTCATCGCCGCAGGCGCTGCTCCTGGCAGCCGCTTACCCGGAGATCGTCACCCAGGCCACCGCGATGATCAAAGCCAGCCACGCCACGTCGACACGGAACTTGTCAAGATCTTTGAGACAAGATTGTTTGTGAACTAGCCTGCATCTGGTCTTCTATTCGATCTCTGCGCGGGGAGCACCTCCGATCTTTGCGGGACGCCCGCGTCGGCTGGCCCGGCATCCTCGCCGGGCTTCGTGTTGATCCCGGCGGGTTTCGGAAGCGATGGCGGGACCGGAGGCCGGTTCACGAACCGCTCCGGGTGCGCGGCGTAGACGGCATCGAGCACGCGACCGCGCGCGGCATACACCTGATCGGTCCGGCCGAAGTACACGACCGCCGGCGAAAGGTAGCCGATCCCGGAATGCTTGTGCTCGAAATTGTACCAGTTGAAGAACTCCCGGCAGAACGCCCGCGCCTCGACGATGGTGTCGAAATGGTCGGGAAACTCGGGCCGGTACTTCAGGGTCTTGAACTGGGACTCGGAAAAGGGGTTGTCGTTCGAGACCCGCGGCCTTGAGTGCGACCGGACGATGTCAAGATCCGCCAGAAGAAGCGTGAGAGTCTTCGACGTCATCGACGAGCCCCGGTCGGCGTGCACCGTGAGCCTCGACGTATCGACGCCATACTTCTCACACGTCTGCGCGACAAGTTCCTTCGCGAGCTCCCCGGACTCGTTCGGCGCGAGCATCCAGCCCACGACATAGCGGCTGTAGATATCGAGGATGACATAAAGATAGAAATGCCTGTGCTTCACCGGCCCCTTGATCTTCGTGTAGGGTCGGGCCGGGACGCGGTACCGGGGTTTCTCTCGGCCCGTCTTCCCGACCCGCCCTCCGAGTCGGGTAGGCCGCCGGCGAGGTGCCCTGGTTGGGTCCTTTTCCGTCGGCCCCCCGCCGAACCCGCCGGGCGGCGTTAACCGCAACGGGCTCTCCAGTGGTTATGCCGTGGGTTGCGTGGTAGGTCGTCCGGCGTGGATGGCTTCGTGGCATGGCCGGCAGGTGACAAGTGTCTTGCGCCGTCGCATGGCCATGAGCCGGACCCACGTCGGCTTCTCGCGTCGTCCTGGT
>NZ_JASNFO010000156.1:0-11498 GCF_032027725.1 Pseudofrankia coriaricola
TCGACCTCGAGCAGCTGCTTGTATCCCAGGGCGATGTCCTGCGCGCTCATCGTGGGGTCGGCGCAGCGCAGCAGGTACTTGCCGTCGAGGTTCTCCTCGGCATTCGCCCTGGCCTTGTCGATGCGCAGCAGCCCGCCGGGGGTGACGCGCAGGAACCGGTTCAGCCCTGGCATCGTCGAGATCTTCCCCCGCAGTTCCGCGCGTTTGTCCCTGCTGAGTTGGTCCGACTCGGCGATGAGGCCTTCGAGCTGGTGGATCAGCTCGGCGCGGATCGCCGCGTCGCGCTGTGCGGCGTCGGGGTTGAAGCAGACGACGAACCGGTCGGTGGCGTCGGGCAGCCGGACTTCCTTGACCTGCAGGTTGTCGGCGACGTGCTGGTAGCGGCCCTGCCGGGAGAGCGCGGCGGTGGCCTCGGCGGAGTCGGACCGCAGCTTCTCGCCGATGATGTAGGCACCGGCCCCAGCCTGGAGGAACCTGCGGTTCTCCTTCGAGGTGAAGCCGCGGTCGGCGACCCAGATAACCCGGCCCAGGCTCCAGTCGCGCATATCCTGCTTGACCTGCCGGATCAGCGCCGAGTCGGCGGTGTTCCCTGGCCAGCACCAGATCCGCACCGGGATCGCCTCGCGGGTGACGGCGAGCCCGACGACGATCTGGGGCAGGTCGTCCCGGCTGTCCTTGGACTTGCCGTGGACCCGGAACCCTCCTTGTCCGGGTCGGCGCTCTGCTCGTCGGTGGCGGGCTCGCCGCGCCAGTCGCGCGGCACGTCGGCGTCGGGATCCTCGGTCTCGAAGTAGGTGGAGGTCGTGTCGAAGAACAGCAGGTCGACCTGGAGGTTGAGCAGGTCCGCGACCTGGAAGTACACCTGCTTCTCGAACTCGCCGCGCACGGCGTGTAGCCAGTCCATCGCCCGGTAGCAGGCGTCGTCGGACACCTCGCCGAGCCCGTCGATGTGCACGTCCTGGCTCATCCACTCGGCGGCGGCCAGCTTCGAGGCCGGGGCGAGTGCCCGGTTCGCGACCAGGGCGAACAGCACCCGCTCCGCCGTGGCCGCGTCACGGGACCGGCCCCGCCCCGACGAGGCGAGCCCGGTCAGGATCTTCTCGATGCCGAGCCGCCGCCAGATCTGGTCGAGCACGTAGGCGCCGCCGTAGGGCCGGGACCCGGTGAACACCAGCCCCGAGCCCGCCTCCGCCGTGGCCGCGAGCGCGTCAGCGGGGTCGAGCAGCCGGCCCAGCGACGCGACGAGGCGGCGGACGGCGTCGGTGTCGAGGCCGTCCTCACGGCCGAAGCTGTACAGGATCCGCGGGACGGACCGTCCCCTGCCGGCGTCCCACTCGTTGTGCGCCAGGTGCAGGTAGCGGACCGGGCCGGTCTTGGACTGCCGGGTCGTCGTCTTCACATACATGTCTCTAGCCAGAATACAGGAAACCCCTACCAACCAGGCAGATCCTTCCTGGCCGTTTCTCTAGGACCCTTCGACCGTGTGACCAGGCCACACCGTCCTGACCAGCCACTTCGCCCAGCCAGTGTCTCTAGGCCCCCCGAATTACGCGGAACGCAGGCCGAACTCGCCAGCGAACTGCGCGGGCACGCCGCTTTGCTTCTTGGTGCGTACAGGCCCGGGGAATACGCCGGTCTCATCGATCGCGAACAAACAGGTCACCGCCCGGCGCTTGAACCGCTGCCACGCCGTCAACGCCCTCACGTCCGCGCCGTCGTCGATGAGGAACATGGCGATGTGGTCCGGCACCGGTTCCACGACGCCCACACGGTCGCAGAACCTGCCGAACGCTGCCCACACACGCCGGTAGTCCTCGACCGACGTCTCCGGGCGCCCGCTGCCGGCCAAGAGCCGATCAGCCCGCCCGATCAGAACCCACACGCCACCCGCCACCTGTGACCACCGCCTTCCAGAGACCGGACAAGACGGCAACCACGCAACACCCGACCGTTATGTCGAGCGACAGGCCCCCTAAAGCGGCTCCACCAGCGGGAACACCGGTCGGCCTCACATAACCGATCGCTTCACATAATTCGAATAGCCCGACTCGCGGAACCCGTCGCCCTGGTCGGTCTCGAAGTAGAGCGTGGTCACGTCGTAGAGAACGAGGCTGGCCGGTCCGAGCGCCGCGTGCGCCGCGCAGGCCGCGGCGAGGCGCCGCCGCCAGGCGTCGGTGGCGTATCTCGGCAGGGCGCGTTCGATCGTCGCGTAGGAGGCCGCGCGACGCCGGTCTCCTCCAGGACGCGCCGCGAGTCGAGCTTGCTGGTCGGCTCGATGATCCGCGCCAGGACCAGGTCACGGAACACCCGGTCGGCGCCGGTGGCCTCCCCGAGGCCGACCGAGTCGTAGGCGCGGCACAACGCGTCCCACAGATGCCCCATCCGCGAGGCGACGATCGGCAGCGGGCCGCCCGCCGCGCCGACCGTGTCCAGCCCGAGGTCGAGTTCTCCCTGCCCGGCTGCGAGGCGCTGGTTCGCGACTGCCCGCAGCGCCGCCAGCTCCGCCTCGTCGTGCGCGGACCCGATGTGGTCCATCGCCCGCGACCCGCGCCGGATCGAGTACACGATCTGCACCGCGGTCGCCCCCGACGCGGTCTTCACGGTGCGCACATAGGCCACGGACACCCAGGATAGGGCCCGGCTTAGTGCACAAAATCCGGCACCCCAGCGGACGATTCCGCAGGCCAGAGACTTTCGATCTTGCCGAGACGATCAACGTGAGGGAAGTCAGGTTGAACACTTGGGGGTCCGTGTACTTCGGGTTACGCAGCGGCACGCCGACCCGACCCCGATCGATTCCTGCTCTGGGAGTTCGGGTCTTGCGGGATGACTGTCCCTCGCCGGCGTGGGACAGCGCGTACTATCCCGATGCGGGGCTTGTGAGTGCCGTTTCCACCCGGTTTCTGCCGCCGCTTTTGGCGTGGTACAGCGCGGCGTCGGCGAGATCGATGAGTGCTTTCGGTCTGGCCTTGGGAGTGGGGATGATCGACGTGGTGCCGATGCTCACGGTGATGATCTGGTTGGGGGCCATCGAGTGTGGTTCGGCGATCTCCTCAACGGCGGCGCGGATTCGTCGGGCGATTCGGGTGGCGGTGGCGATGTCGGCGCCGGGCATCACGACGGCGAACTCCTCGCCCCCGTAGCGGGCGGTCAGATCGGTGTCGCGGGTGTTCTCGGCCAGGCAGGCGGCGACCCGTTGGAGGCATCGGTCGCCGGCAGTGTGGCCGAAGTGGTCGTTGTAAAGCTTGAAGTGGTCGATGTCGACGATGGCCAGCGCGACGGGTGTGGCGTTGCGTTGGGCTCCGTGCCATTCGGCGTCGAGGACCTGGTCGAGGCGTCGCCGGTTGGCCAGGCCTGTAAGCGGGTCCGTGATCGAGAGCTGTCCGAGCCGCTGGTTGGCGGTGGCCAGTCGCTGGTTGGCGGTGGCGAGTTGCTGGGTTCGCTCGGTGACCTTGTGTTCCAGTGATGCATAGACGAGGGCGTTGTCGAGCGAGACCGCTAGTTGCCCGGCGATGAGCATGATTCCTTCGAGGCGTTCGGTGGTGAACGCGCCGTGGATCATCCGGTTTTCCAGGAGCAGCATTGACCGTAGCTCGGCTCGGATCATGATGGGTATGGCTAGCAGGGAGCAGCGGTCCAGGTCGGTGAGGTATGGGTCGCGGCTGAAACGGTCGTCGCGGGTGGCGTCGTCGACGACGACGGGTTCGTGGGTGCGCTCGGCGTACCGGATGACCGAGGGTGGCAGGAGGCGCCGCCGGCCGGCCTCATCGAGCGAGACGGTGTCGTGATCGTCCAACGGCACCGACCAGCTGCGCTGCTCCCGGTCGTGGAGGAGGAGGTGGACGCTGGTGGCGCCGGTCATCGCGGACAGGATTTCCACGACTCTGTTCCGCAGGCCGTCGATACTGGTTTCCGAGCTGAGGACCTGGGAGGCGGCGGCTACACCGAGCAGGTCGATGGTGCCGGTGGTGACGCGGGCGGCGGACTGCGCCTGTGGCCGCACGAACGGATTTGTCCCGGAGGGCTCGGCCCCTAGCTTCGAGTGGGCCCAGTCGAGCCGGCTGACCTTGGCGGTGGCGCCCCAGGCCGCGTAACGGTCACGGGCTTCGGCGAGCAGCGCGTGGCCGGCTCGCTCCATGCTGTGAGCCAGGTAGAACCGTGCGGCGCGTTCCAGGATCAGCGCCTGGTGCCACGGGCGTGCCTGGGCGGATGCCTCTTCCTGTGCCACGTCGAAGGCATGCGCCGCTTCGCGGAAGTCGCCCACGGCCCAGGCCCGCTCGGCCTCCGCCCAACGGAGCAGGTGCAGGAAGTTGACGGGCGCGTCGGCAGCACGCGAGGCCAACCACTCGACCAACGAGTCCAGCTCGGTCAGTATGGCGTTGCGCCGGTCCGGTTGTCTCGTGCAGGCCTGCCCTGCCAAGGCCAGGATCCGCAGCACACGCGCCACGACTGCCCTGTACTGGGCCTCGGTGGCTGACAGCAACGGCATCACGGCCGCCGTGTGCCGGGCCAGCTCACCTGGGTGGTCGAGGATGGCTGCGGCGAAGGCCCGGCTGAGGTGCAGGTCGACGACGGCGATCGGGTTGGCGGCCAGCATGTTCAGCTGAGCCGCCTCATCGGCCGGCGATTCGGTGCTCTCACCTCGCAGTGCCCTCGCCAGTTGGCGATACTGCCGGAACGCCTCCTCGGCTCGGCCGTTGCCGGTACGAATGGCCAGTGCCAGCGCTTCGTCGACCTCAGCGACGAAGCTGTCAAGCGACGGCGCACAGTCCAGCAGGCCGCTCAGCAGCACGTAGTGGTTCCAACATGCGTACTGCGGTTCAGCTCCTTGGATCAGGCCCTCCAGCACGCGGCGCGCCGCCGACAGGTTGTCCTCGAGGGGGTCGAACCAGTGACCGACACTGATCACGTACATAAACTGCGCCTGCCATACCTCAGGCTCATACCCGCGGGCCTGCGCGACAGCGAGGATGCGCCGCACGATGCGATACCCAGTGCGGTAGTCCCGCCTGCGGGCGATCGTCACATTCGCGGCGCCGCTGGCTGGACCGACCAGGGCACGATCCGGGCCGCACCGTTTCCACATCTCCACCGCCTGCAGGCTCAACCAGGTCATCATCTGCTCGTCACAGAGGTACGCCGGGTGCGTGAGCCGGTCGATGAGCTTCATGGCGTCGAGCCGCGAACGGTCGGTGATCTTCGGTCGTCGCAGGTCGTCGGCTTCACTGGTCTGGTCAATCCACTGATAGAGCGCGTCGAGCCCGCGGTCGATCTCCGATTCCAGACGGTCGCGGTCCGGGACGGCGAAGCCGAGCTGTCGCAGCTGGTCGAGGCCGAGCCGCATCGCCTCGCCGGCAGGCCCTTGGTTGGTGAGGCTGCTGACCTGCACCACGGTGGCGGCCGTCCGCCCAGCCGGGCGGGTACACAGCCGGCAGATGGACTGGTAGACCTCGTTGGCCTCCTCCAAGTGGCCAAGGCTGTACAGAGCGGCGTGACGGCCGGTATGGAGCGTGATCAGCTGGTCGGCGTCGGCCGGGTCGACGAGCGCCACAGCCGCCGCCAGGAATCTCTCCACCAGCGAATAGTTACTCACCAGCTTCGCCTGGTCGGCCGCTTGCCGGAAGAGCCTTGCCATCAGCTGCCGCTCCTGCGCGGAGTGCACAGCGTCGGCCACCCGCAGGTACTGCTCCGCCGCCACGGCGAAGAGCTCGGGCCGCCCGGCGAGGCGCCGGGCCAGCCGCAATCGCGTGGCGCGCTGCGCCTGCGGGGTGAGGCCGCTCAGGATTGACTCCCACGTGCGGTCGTGATGGAACCGCACGCTGGCCTGGCCGTCAGACTCCAGCACCAGGAGACCGGCGGCGAACGCGGGAGCGAGCCGCCGCTCGATCTCATCCGCCGAGAATCCGGTCGCAGCCTCCAGGTGGTCCAACTCCATTCGGCCGGCCAGGCACGCCATCACCTCCAGCATCTCCCTGGTGGCGGGCGGCAACGCGGCCACGCGGACGGCCAGCAGCGTGGCCACGTCCGCCGCTGCCATCCAGCGACTCAACGCCGCCCGGTCCCATCGCCACCCACCCTCCCCGACGGCTAGGACCCCGTCGTGGCGCAGCGCGCCCAGCAACTCCACCGTGTCGTACGGATTACCTGCCGTGCATGGCGCGATCAGCCCCGCCAGCTCCGCGGCGGACTCCGGGGCCAGACGCAGCAGGTCGGCCACCATGGCCGCCTGGCCGTCCGGCGTCAGGTTGGCCAAGCGCACCTGGTGCGGCCCGGCTGGCCGCCGACGCCACCGGGCGAGCATCGGCGTCAGCGGATGAGCAGCGTCCACCTCGCTCTCCCGGTAGGCGCCGACCAGAAGCAGCCCCTCGATCTGTTCCGCTCCGCCGAGGATCAGGTCGAGCAAGCCCAGTGGTGAGCGCCCGGCCCACTGCAAGTCGTCGACGAACATCACCACCGGTCGCTTCCGAGAGGCAACCGCACGCAAGACCCCGATCCCGATGCGCTGTCCTCGCAGCTGCGCGGTCATCGGATCGCCTAGAGCTGGGGGGACCCTCAGCAGCGTCGCCAGCTCCGGCACGATGGCGGTCGCCAGCCCGGCGTTGGCTCCCAACGCCCGCAGCATCCGCTCCCGCACCGCGACCAGATAGTCCTCCGGCTCGGCCAACAACAGCCGGCCCAACGCCCGGAACGCCTGCCAGACCCCGTCACTCTCCGGGTCACGACGATTCTGGTCGAACTTGCCCGCAACGAACCAGCCGTCGACACCAGCCACGATCGGCCGCAGCTCATTGACCAGCGCCGTCTTGCCAACCCCCGGAGCCCCGCCAACGAGCAGCCCGCCGCAGCGGCCCATCATCGCCTCGGCGAACACGGTGGCCAGCTCGCCGATCTCCTCCTCGCGCCCAGCCAGCCGGGAAGGCGTCAGCGGCCGCCGGGGGAGATCGTGCTCGCCGGGATGCGCAAGGTCGGCGCCCTGACGGACCAACCTGAGATCGTGTATCAGCCCGTCGGCACCCTGGTAACGATCGTCCGGCTCCTTCTCCAACAGATGCATAATGATCGCCGACAGACCGGCCGGCACCGCCGGGTTCATCTCCGCCGGCGGTACCGGCACCCGCGTCAGATGATCATGAATGATCCGCGGCGGGTCCCCTTCGCCGAAGGGCGCCGTGCCGGTCGCCAACTCATACAGGGTCGCGCCCAACGCATACAGATCGGCCCGCTGGTCGACCGGACGACCAGTCCGGCCGGTCTGTTCCGGCGCCAGATACGGCACCGTACCGACAATCTCCCCGGGGGGGACGAAGCCGGACTGAACCGTCGTGAAGGTCGTGGCGAGCGCGAAATCGCTCAGATACGGCGCGTCCAAGTCGCCACTTACGACAATGTTTGCCGGGTTGATGTTCCGATGTACCACGCCTCTGGCGTGCATCCCCCCCATGGCCCACGCAATCTGTTCGGCCAGCTTGATGAGGTCAGCCGGCTCCAGCGGAGAGCTCCACTCGGACACCGCCGTTCCGCCGACATCGGCAAGCAGGATCGACCCCGGATCCGGCGAAACTCCAACCGCCAGATGCACAACCCCCTCGACCTCGGACAACCGACTGAGGATCTCCACCTCATGGCGCAACCGTTGCGGCGCCCCAGGCCCCAGCGGTTCCTTCCGGATCACGCTCCCCGTCAAGAACACCAGCCGAGCCACCCGAGACCGCTCCGTCTCATGCAGCAGCATCACCGCCGCCGGCGGATCCGGGCCCCGTGTCATCCTCGGGGATTCCATATGTCGATCCTTACATCACGTCACAGATTGCTTACACCTCCCACCTGCCCACACTGAGCCGCGCCCGAACCGGTCCTTGACAAACCGCTCGCGACCACCGCGATGTGGGCGATCGCGTAGTTCGGTTTTGGCGACGATCACGTGACGGCCTGGTCCGCGAGTTGTCTGATCAGTACGCGCTTGCGGAGCAGGCCGAAGTTCGCACGTCCGTACATTTGCCGTTTCAGCATTTTCCGGTTCGCGGTGCCCTCGACGGGTCCGGAGCTGTGCGGCAGCGTGAGTCCGGCGACGACGGCGTCGTAGTCGTTGCGGAGGTGCCGGGCGAACGAGACGAGCGCGGGCAGGGTGTCGCGGTCAACCGCGTCGATCCAGGCGTCGAGGTGCTAGCCTTCGAGCTTGGTGACCATGCGGGCGAAGTCCGCGACGTGAGTAGCGAGGTCGTCGAGCTCCGTGCTTCTGGCGAGGACCGTCTTCAACGCGAGCTGGTCGTCGGGGTCGAGCCGGTCGGGTCGGGTCATGATCCAGCGCACCGTCTCGCGGACCGTGGGCGGAACCGGACCGGGCGGCGGGGCGGTACGGCCGTCGCGGAAGCGGCGCAGGTAGCGACGGACCGCCTGGTCGGAACCGCGGTAGCCCAGCTCGGTGATCTCGCTGGTGAGGTGGGCTGCGTCGGTGACGCCCTCGTTCCACCGGCCCACCGGCGGTGCAGGTGCTCCTTGTACGGATCGATCTTGCTGCGGCGTTCGACGGACTTCGCGATCAGCTCGTCGACGCTGGTCGCGTCGGCGAAGCGGCGCACGGTCTGGATGTCGAGGTGCAGGGTGCGGCTGACCGACGCGCGGCTGTGGCCCTGAGCGAGTAGTCCCTGGACTTCGGCGTACCGGCGGCGCGTACGCGTGACGATCGGCTTCTCGTGCGTGTGGACGACTGGCGGCGGCTCGCTCGAGACGGGTGCCGGTACGGTGGCCGTCTCCTCGACCGTCGTCGGTGGTTCGGCGAGCGCGCTCCGGTAGGCGGCCACGGTTTCTCGACCGCCTCGCCGAGGTTCTGCCAGAGGTGGAAGCGGTCGGCGACCTGGACGGCGTCGGGCGCGCCGGCGCGGGCTCCTTCGGCGTAGGCGCCGCCGCGGTCGCGGCAGACCACCTCGACACCGGGGTGGGCCCGCAACCAGTCGGCGAGCGGGTCGGCGTCGCGGCCTTCGAGCAGGTCCACAGGCCGGTGGCTGTCCATGTCGACCAGGACGGTGCCGTACACGTGCCTACGGCGCAGCGCGAAGTCATCCTCCCCGAGCACCGCCACCGTGCCGACCTCAGGGTCGGGCAACCCGCGCACCCTGTTCAGCAGCGTGTCGCGGCCGACCGTGATCCCGAGCTGCGCCGCCAGGCGCGCCCCGGCGCGGCCGGCCAGCGCCAACCCGATCGCCTCGCACGCCCGCCGCGCCAGCGGCGTGTACCGGGCGTACGGACTCGTCAGCCCCTCGACCTGCTCGGCGAACGTCACCGCCGGACAGTCCGCCACCGCGCAACGGAACCGGCGCACCAGCAGGTCACGACGACCCGGACGCCCGCGACCGCGGTGTCCACCAACCGCCGCCGGTACCGGCCGTGCACCCGCGTCGAGACCACTCCACAACGAGGGCAGCTACCAGACACCGCCCGCGGACGAGCGACCAACCGCAGCAGGTCGTCGACCCGCTCCACCCGATCCACGACCACGTCCGCCAGATGCGGGAACAGGACCCCGAGGTCAGACAGGCACCGAACACACGATCGCAGCAGCGCCCACCTGGTCCGCCAGGGACCAGGCCGTTACGTGATCGTCGCCAGAACCAGTGATCGCTCTGGCGATGCGTTGGTGCCTGCGTTGCGCCCTGTCCCACCGAGATCAGAACCCAACCTGATCACGGCATGAAGGATGGAGGTTCGTTATCGACTCGTTCTCCCAGTCGACACCGCTCTGGTATAAGTAGAGGCGTGTCAGCTGAGGAAAACCAACTCTCGCCGGCCAGCACTCAACCGTGTTCGCAGGCGGGTCGCAGCAGTTTACAGCGACGGCGTCACAACTCGGGCGAGGGATACCAGCTCCGCGCGGAAATCACAAGGGCCGCCATGCGCCTACTTGAGACGACTCCGTCCTCCAAACTCACACTACGCGCCGTAGCGCGTGAAGCCGGCATATCGGCGCCAGCGATTTACCTTCAGTTCTCTGGCCGCCAGGAAATGATCCTCCATATCGCCAACCTCGCCTGGCGAGAGTTGGCCGCGGAGATGGAGCACGCCGATGGGCGAGTTCAAAACGACGAGCCCTACAAACAACTTCAGGCCCAAATTCGAGCGTACTTGCACTACGCGCTAGCTAGCAAAACTCGCTACGAACTGCTATTCGGCGTCGATCCCGGAATTGAGCTGGAAATGGATGACGAGCGCCTACCCACTCGACCCGTCTATATTACCCTTAGACGCGTCATCGAAAGGTGCCGAGAGGCAGGCTACGTTTTGCAGCTCGACAGTTTGGATGACATGACTGTTCTCGTCTTTAGCGTCGCCCACGGAAACGTCGCGCTCGCCCACGCAATGAATTCTCCGTTAACCGGACCCGCGCAAATTCACAGTTATGTCGATCGCGTCCTGTGTACGTTGGTCACAGCACCGCCCGAGGCCATAGGTAAGGGGCGCTGAATGGAATAGCCCACCTCGCACCACGACACACGTCGCGCCGAGCTCGATCTCCCAGGGTTGTCCTCGAGCCCGCGGAAGCCGATGTGGCGATCCCCTGCCTGACGGACCCGTCGGTAGAGAGCGACGAACCGGTCCTAGTCAGGCCCTCCGGACGCGAACATCATGCTTTCCGCGATCGCGGTGCTGACGAATTGGATGCGATGTTCGGTAGCAGTCGCGCCAGCGAGGCACCGTCGCGTGCCGCAGGGTGCGATCGGGGACTAGTGTCTCGTGATTCCGTTTCATTTATATGGCCGTTCGGCTAGAATGGTGGTGTGGAGCTAACGGCGGATATGCGGTCGGAACTGCTGTCCATGGTGAATGACAGCAACGTTCCTGCGAATGTGGCGACGCGGGCACGAATCGTGCTGTGGTTCGCCGACGGCCTCCAGAAGAAGGACGTCGCCGAGCGAGCCGGGGTCTCGCTGCCGACGGTCTATCTGTGGCTGTCTCGTTATGAGAGCGACGGCATCGACGGACTGGTCGACCGGCAGCGCGGGGCGCCGCGAGAGCAGGTGCCGGCACGGATCCGCGGCCGCGTCCTCGCGCTGACCCGCACTACCCCGCCGGCGGAGACGGGCCTGACGCACTGGTCGAGCCGGGAGATGGCCAGGTACGTCACCCGCACAACAGGGACATCGATCTCGTGGCACTACGTGGCCAAACTGTGGCGAGACAACGGGTTGAAGCCACACCGGCAGGGCACCTTCAAACTCAGCAGGGACCCGGCGTTCGCGGAGAAGGTCGCCGACATCGTCGGCCTGTACCTCGCTCCCCCCGAGGCGGTAGTGGTGCTGTGCGTGGACGAGAAGACCCAGGTCCAGGCGCTGGACCGGACCCAGCCGCTGCTGCCGATCACGTTCGACGCGAGCGAGAAGCGCACCCATGACTATGTCCGGCACGGCACCACGAACCTGTTCGCCGCGCTGAACACCGACACCGGCGAGGTCTTCGGCGAGTGCCGGCCCAGTAAGGACGGCGAGAACTTCCTGGCCTTCCTG
>NZ_JASNFO010000157.1:0-10756 GCF_032027725.1 Pseudofrankia coriaricola
CCTGGTTGATCGTCGGGTCGGCGGACGGGAGGTGGCGCAGCCCGGCTCCGAGCTTGTGTTCCTTGATCCGTGTTTCGATGTCGGCGCGGCCGCGGAACCAGTGCTCGACGGCGACGATCCCGTCCGGCTCGTCGGCGGACAGCGAGGTGACGAGGAAGCTGACCGCCCAGCTGTGGTCGATCATGCCGTCGAGCAGCAGCTGCCGCTGGCCGGGCACGATCGTGCGCCCGCGCCGGGAGCGCGGGTCGGCGGAGACGTCGTCGGTGGTGACCTTTACCCGGCGCACGATCGTGTAGGTCCCGGGCGGGGCGCCGTCCGGGGCGTAGTCGCAGGCGGCGACCTGCGCGCCGCGCATGCCGCGGGCGTCGACCCACCGGTCCTCGGGGACCTGGGCGTAGGCACGCCAGAGTGCCTGGTTGCGGGGTGCGGAGATCGCGAAGTCGCCGCCCGCGGCGACGACGGCGCGCATGAACGCGGCCGAGAAGAACCCGCTGTCACAGCGGAAGACCGCAGGGGCGCACACCGCGTCGGGCAGCACCGAAAGCGCCCGGTGCATGAGCGCGATGATGAACGGACGCGGGTCCTGGTTGCCGGCGAGCAGGTCGGCGGCCAGGGTCAGCCCGGTGCGCGCCCAGCTGATCAGCAGCGGCCGGCCCGCTCGCTTGCCGTCGTGGGTATAGGCGACGCCGCGTTTCTTACGGCCGTAGACCTCGACATCGGAGGCGTCGCAGTCCAGCGTCGGGCGCCCGGTCACGAGCTCGGCACGCCGCTGTGCTGGCAGGAAGCGCATCATCCGCTCGGCGATCCCGGCCAGTCCGCGTTCGATCCCGGCGAGCTGGGCAGGGCCGAACCGTTCCGCGAGCCGCGCGGCGGTCCGCGACGGCGGGAACGACACCGGCGCAAGCAGCGTCCCTGCCCGGTCCGCCCGGGACCGGTCCAGCCCAGCCAGCGACGACTCGCCTCCCAGCTGGCTGGCCGCCATCCCGACGAGCAGCTGACCGGCCGTCAGCCCCCGGTCGCGCCGCTTGATCCGGCCGATCCCGTCGTCGAGTCCGCCGACCAGGTCGAGCCGGTCGACGAGCGCGGTCACCGCGACCAGCCCCGCAGCCCCCGTCACCGTCGGGTCGACCGGCCCGATCCGGACCAGCGGACGGCGCCCGCGCCGGACCACCGGACCACCGGCAGAGGGCTTCCCTGATGATCTGCTGCCGCGTAGAGTCGTCACCCGTCAGGTGCCTTTCGCCTGGGATGTCGGTTCGGTGTGAGAACCCCGATTCTCCCTGCGCGGCAGGCACCTGTTCTCTTACGACGATCTACAAGACCCCAACATCAACGCCCAACTGGCGGATGTAGGTCTGACCAGGCAACCACCCGCCCCCGCCATGTCTCGGGCCGGCTCAACGCAACAGCGCCGCTCAAGCTTCTCGACCCGCGACCGGTCCCGCTCCCCCTGCCCTACACTGACCAGGAGGGGTTCCGCGCACATCGCACCGCGAACCCCTTCCGGTTCAGGCGGACGACTCCAGGGAGCACATGCCTAAGCAGGCCTGCGGATGTGGGTACCGATACTCACCTTGCTGGATCGCAGCAGCACGACTGGACCAAGCACCGCGATGCGCCGGGTTCGTCAGACAAGTGTTGGAGCGCGCATCGGCAGTCGCATCCCGAAAGGACAGGTGAGCAGTGAGTCAGCCGGTGCAAGACGTCGCCTCCGCTTCAAGTCGACGGGATGGCGACCGGAAGGGAGAATGGCGCCGGTCCGCCGAGACGCGACGGGCTGTGCTCGACGCGGCTCGCCGCTTGTTCGGCAGCAACGGGTATGAGGGCACCAGTATCGACGACATCGTGCGTGAATCTGGTGTCAGCGTCGGCAGCATTTACCACCAGTTCGGTGGCAAGAGCGAAGTGTTTATGACACTGGTCGAGTCAGCTTTGGCAAGACACTCGGAGGTGTCTGCGCGGGAGACCCGTAGGGCGATCAATGCCGGTGAAACGGACCCACTCCGTATCTACATAGCCGGCGCCAAGGCATACCTGATGGAGACCTGGAAGCAGCGTGACCTAGATCGCATCAGCTTCGCCGAAGACGGTCCACCCGGGTTTGCAACGTTTCTTCGTGAGCGTCACGCAAGGTACTTGCGCGGTTCTCGCGGGCTCACTATCGGCAAGCCGCCATTGCCGGATTCAACTGCACATGCGCTTACGGCTCTCCTTCTGGCCGCAGCCACCCAACTAGTGGACGTCAATGACCGGCGCACCGCGAAGGCGGTTGTGGACTACTTTACGAATCTTATTCTCCGGATGGGTGATCAAGATTAGGTAGAGTGCGCTTCCGTCGAGCATGCCGGAGAGCTTGAGGGCGCGCAGGGTCTGGGCGAGGGCGGCGCGGTCGATCAGCGCGACGGGTGGGCTGGGGGTCATGGGGTGGGCTCCCGAGTGAGGTGGGCGAACACGTGCAGGGGGTGGCCGGCCAGCTGTCCGTCGGCCTCGTGGCAGCCGGCGAAGCCGCGCCGGTCGGCGCGGGTCGGTTCGGCGTGGTGGCCGGTCGTACCGAGGGCTTCGGCGAGGCGGTCGACGGCGGCGATCCGCTCGGCCTGGGAACGGCCGGTGGCGGTGGCGGGGTGGAGCTGGATGGTGATGCGGGCCGCATAATAGAATTGTCTACTAAATCGGGAACGCTCCAAACGGCAGCCAGCGGACCAGGATGGCGGCAGCTCGGGCACCTGCAACCGGTCGGTCGGCGAGCTCGTCCGGCAGTGGCGGCGCAGATCAGCCCCGACGAGTGCCCTACGGCGAAGGCCAGCCTCGCGGCCTGTGCCCGCTCGCAGCGGCCCGGGACTCACCGAGCCGGCCCGAGCTGACGGTAACGACTGGCGTGGAAGACCATCGGCGCGACCTCCGGGTGGCTCTGCAGCGCATGGATGCGCAGCACGACGATGTCGTGGTCGCCGGCCGCCACCTGGCGGTCGACCTCGCACTCGAGCCACAGGGTCGAGCCGTGCACGAACACCGCGCCCGTGGTCGACGCCGCCCAGGCGACCTCGGCGAACCGATCGCCTCTCTTGGCCGACAGCGCCGTGGCCACCGGGCCGTGGTCCTGCGCGAGCACGCTCACCCCGAGCCGCGGGAGAACGGCGAGCACCGGCCAGGTCGTCGAGGTGTGCGCCACGCACACGGAGACGAGTGGTGGGTCCAGCGACACCGACGTGAAGGAGCTCATCGCCATGCCCGTGGGCCGGCCATCGGCCATGGCGCACACCGCCGTGACGCCGCTCGGGAAGCAGCCGAACGCCAGCCGGAGCAGGGTCCCGTCGAGCGGGCCACCACCCTCTGAAGCCTCGGTCCAAGCGCCGGTCATGAACTCACCAGCCGCCGAGCGACCGGGCCCGGTCGAGCCAGGCGTCCAGGACCGGTCCCTCCTCGTACGCCGCGTCGAGCAGGTACAGCGCCGGCGTCGGGCCTGACTTCCCTCACGTTGATTCTTCTCGCAAGATCGTAAGGCTGTGACCTGCGGCTTCGCCGGCGCCAGCGACGAAAATTGTGCACTAATCGGAGGCGCCGAGTCGTTGCCGGAGACTGCCGCCGGGCCCACAAGGAGATCCACTCGCACGACACGGGCGGCAGTTGTACCAACAGATCGGCAACCAACTCTCGCGCCAAGCCCTCACGCCGGACCCGCGCCTCACTGTCCGTAGCATTACGATCTTGACCGCTGCATCGGGCCGCGCACGTGCGCACTAATTTGAGGGAAGTCAGGTCGTACGCCGCGTCGAGCAGGTACAGCGCCGGCGTCGGGGCACCTGCAGCCGATCTCGACGAGAACAGGCTCGAACAGTCGACGGCTACCAGGACTATCGCGTCCGCCTGATTCGCGATCGCAGAGCGGATCCCATTGTTCTCCACCGTTGAGTTGCTCTGGCCGCCAAAGATCTTGACGTTCCGGCCGATGCAACCACCCGCCTCCTCGATTGCCTTGGCTGGGGTCGCGCAGCGCTCCGCTGCCATAGTGCGGGCGATCACCCAGGCGTTCTTCCCAGGCTGCGGTTTCGGCTCAGCGGTGGGCAAAGCTCGATCTGTTCCGGAGTACACCTGAGCGATCCCTTCTGGACGGCGAGGGAACAACGTCTACTAATTACGTCGGCGCTGACGTGCCCGCCCCCACGTGACCCTTGCTGCTGCACGCCGCCGAGACCGGGGCGACTACTGAAACCGTAACGACCCCGACGACACCCTTACTCCATCGCATACGAGCTCCACGTGAGCTGCTCAGGCCACCCGACGCCCTTCCGCAACAATGGCGTCGGCGGATTCGACTGTCAAGAATAGATCCGAGTGCGTGGCGCAGAATCTTCATTGATCTGCCCGCGGGGGCAACTGGCCCCGCGTATTCCGGCGAGATCGATACGCCCTCCTCTGAAGTCGCTGACGCGGACTGGCATCGTCACTCTGGCCAACGCTGGTGGCGCACGCGCTGCCAACCGCCTTCGCCATGCCGGACCGCGACCCGACGCGAGGTCGGGCGTCTCAGCCCAGTCGCTCGTACGCCGGGATGGTCAGGAACTCGACGAGCTCCTCGGACAACCCGACCTGCTCGAAGCTCCCGCGACTCCTTCGAACGGCCCCGGGTCTCGAACCACTCGTCGTCGCCCGTCTCACCGCGGATTCCCCAGACAGCGGACGAGATCGGCGGTGATCGGCGGTGATCGGCGTCCAGCGCTTTCTCGTGGCGAATCCACGGCCATACCTGCGAGCGCGCGATCTCGGCGGTCGCCACGTTCTCCATCTGGCGTCCTCGGGCCGTCGCGAATCATCGACGTGCGCGCGCCGCCTCGCGCATCGAGGCCGGGCTCACCGTCTTTCATAGCCGAGACCGGCGGCCCGCGATCATACTTCGAAGACCTTCTGCTCGACGCCATGCAGAGGCGCCGATGCGCCATCGCTTCCGATGAGGACGTAGTCGCATAGCAACAGGGCCGCGCCGCCGTGCACGTAGAACGGATGCACGGCCAGGAACATGCCTTGCTCGATGAGCATCGGCTCGTCAGATCGAATCAGCGGTCGCTCGACGATGTCGTAGCCCTGGCCGTGCGCGTGCAGGCGCTGCTCAGGGGGCCGCCCATGCTCCTCCATGAATGCGTTGTAGTCCGAGAAGATCGCGCTCGAGCTCGCTCCGGGGCGAAGGTGGTTGACGGTTCGCTGGTAGGCGGCGAGCGCGAACTCGTGCTCCTCGAGGAGCGCGTCGTTCGCCGAACCGATCACGATGGTGCGACCGATCTCAGCGAAGTACCCGTCGACACTCGAGGGTTCGACCAGCAGGGTCATCTGATCGCCAGCCTGTAGCACGCGGTTGTGGTGGCGAGGCATGTCGATCATTCCCGGGTGGCCGGGAGGGGCCGAGCCGATCATCAGCACGCCTCCGACGCTGCCCCGATCGCGTGTTGCGGCGGCGATTGCCGCGATCACCTCCCACTCACGCCGCCCGGGCTCGATGGCATCAAGTCCGGCCTCGAAGGCTGCCTTTTGCATCTCGATCGTCGCGCGGATCGCCCGTTGCTCGTCCTCCGACTTGACAGCCTTGATCGGGTCCACGAGGTAGGAGGCATCTACGAACTCCGCCTTGGGAAGGGCTTCCTGGAGGTAGGTCATCCACAGGTGCGGAAATTGCGCCATGCCCAGGATCCCGATCCGCGCCGGCGCGTACGGCTTCACGGCCTTGGCAATCGCCTCCGGATCGTACTGCGCCGTGTAAGACGCCGACGCGAAGCTCCAGGTGCCCACGATCTGCTTGATCCCATAGAACAACGGATCGGCGGTCGGCGAGACATCGCGTGCCCGGCCGTGCGGTCCGTGCGCGACCATCGTCATCGCGTCCTCCAGCGGGAACACGAAGGTCAGCGGATACCCCCCTGACGAGGCGATGTCGCCGAGGTACTTCACGTAGCCGCCGAGGTTGTCGACATGGTTGTGGACGATGAGCACCTCGATCCCTTCGCTTGCCATCGCCGTCCGGACTGCCGCCCACCGGCGGTCGAGCTCTCGCTTCGGCGTCGGCATCCGCACCCGCTCGGACCATGGCGTGTGTTGCACCGTGTGGGACATGCGCTCATCCTCCGTCGTCGTCATCGGTCCACCGTCACGGGCGCGGAAGACCGAAGTGGTCTCGTAACGTCCGCCCGTCGTAGGTGCGGCGCATCAGGCCACGCCGCTGCAGCTCGGGCACGACCAACTCGTTGAAGTCGTGCAACTGCCCCGGGAGATATGCCGGCTGGATGTTGAAGCCGTCCGTGGCGCCCGTCCGGAACCACTCCTCCATCAGATCGGCGATGTCGGTAGCCGAGCCGTAGGCGACTATGCCGGCCATCGACCCGGCGGCGCGCAGAGCCAGCTCGCGCAACGTCAGCCCCTCGCGCTGCCCCAGCTTCGCCCACTCGCCGAAATGGGGCCGTGAAAAGCCCGACTCCCGATCGGGCTCGGCCGACATCGGCAACGGCTCGTCGAGTGGATACGGCGACAGGTCGACGCCGCCGAGCTTAAGGGAGAAAATGTTAAGCGCCACGTCGATGTGCAGCAGCGACTGCAGCCGCTCGTAGTCCTCCCTGGCCTCCTCCGTGGTGCGCCCGACGATCACGACCAGACCCGGCATCACCTTCACGTGGTCGGGATCGCGGCCCGCGTCGGCGACCTGGGACTTGATGAGCTGGTAACGCTGCCGTGCCGACTCGACCGACTGGGGCGTCACGAACACCATCTCTGCGTAGCGTGCGGCGAAGGCGGTGCCCGTCGACGACGACCCCGCCTGGACGAACACGGGATACCCCTGCGGGCTGCGCGGCACGTTGAGAGGGCCGCGAACACGCAGGTGAGGACCGTCATGGTCCAGCGTGTGCACCTTCGCCGGGAGCAGGAACTGCCCGCTGGCCTTGTCGCGCGGGAAGGCATCGTCCTCCCAGCTGTCCCACAGTCCCTTGCAGACCTCCACGAACTCGGCGGCACGCTCATAACGCAGCTCGTGCTCAAAGTGCTCGGCGAGGCCGAAGTTCGGAGCTTCCACGGGGCCGGACGTGACGATGTTCCACCCCACACGCCCTCCGCTCATGTGGTCCATCGACGCGAACTTCCGCGCAACCTGGTAGGGGTAGTTGAAGCTGGTCGACGCCGTACTGATAAAGCCGATCCGCTCCGTGACGGCGATCAGTCCGGAGATCAGCGTGAGGGGCTCGAAGTTGGCCACATACTGGGCGACGCGACCAAACGTGCCGGGCGAACCAGCCAGCACGCACTGATTGTCGGCGAGGAACACGGCGTCAAAACAGGCACGCTCCGCGGCCTGCGCGAGCTCGACGTAGTGCGCGAAGCTGACGCCAGCATCCGCCTGGGCGCGCGGATGGCGCCAGGACGCCTGGTGGTGCCCGGTCGGGTTGATGAACAGCGAGAGCCGCATAGTCGACTGGGCTCCGGACATGTGGGAATCTCCTTGTCGGTAGATGTGGTGGAAAGCGTCGATCACCGGGCTCATTCGTAGCGGCCTATGCGTTCTGGCCGCACGGCTGTTAGGCCAGGCACGCTCGAGTCTCGTCTGGTAAGCGCTGTTTGATGAGTCGCCGCGGCCGCAGTCCGGATTTGTCGGAGCGCACGCTGAACTCGTCCAGCGGTCCCAGACGCGGCACGCCTCGAGAGCCCCGAAGGTCGGCAGCACACGCTGGGTCACGTTGGCCGTGTTTTCGGTGGCGAACCGCAGTTCCTGCTGGGGGTCCACGCTGCCCGCCCCCGCGGCGAGCGCGTAGAGCCGAGTGTCACGCTCGGTCCAGGCACCGGTCACCGGGGTGAGTTCGCGGCCGATCAGCCTCGCGTCGATCGTCATCGGTCAACTCGCCGAGGCAGGCGCCGAGAGTCCGGGGATGACGCCGGGGTCATCCTGATCCGGCCAGTTGTGCAACGCAGCTGCGACCGACTCGACGGTCCAATCCTCCGCCGCGTGGGCGGACTCGGCGGGAGACCAGGGCGTGTAACGATGGATCTGGCGACCGAATATGGCATAGACCTGTGCCGTCGCGGTGCACTGCGGGTTGAGCAGCCACGCGACCAGCGGCGACACATGGGCGGGCGACATCTCATCGAACCCATCGGCGTCCGGCGCCATCCGGGAGCCGCCGCTTGGACCGGTCATCGTGAGTCGCGTCCGCGCCAGCGGGGAGATCGAGTTCACACGAACCCCGTAGCGTCCCAACTCGCGCGCCGAGGAGATCGTCATCAGCGCGATTGCCGCCTTGGCGGCACCGTAGTTCACCTGCCCCACATTGCCGTGTAGTCCCGACGCGGCGGTGGTCGTGACGACTGCCGCGTCGACGGCCTCCCCTGCCTTGCGGCGGCCCCGCCAGTACTCGGCGGCGTGACGTAGCGGAAAGAAGGTGCCGTACTGGTGCACCTTGATGATGTCGTCCCACTCCGCCTCGCTCATGTTGGTAAGCATCCGGTCGCGTAGGAAGCCGGCGTTGCAGACGAGCCCGTCGAGTCGGCCGTAAGTCCTGATCGCGGTCTGCACTATCTGCGCGGCCGAACCCCAGGTCGTGACCGAATGCCCGTCAGCGACGGCATCACCGCCCAGAGTCCTTATTTCCTCGACCACGTCGCGCGCGGGGCCGCGGCCGCCGTCCTCAAGATCGTTCACGACCACTGACGCGCCTTCGCGGGCGAGTCGCAGCGCGTGTTCCCGTCCGAGGCCGCGACCGGATCCGGTCACTACGACAACTCGGCCGTCCAAAGTGCCTGACATGTAAGTGCTCCTTTTGGAGGTACTCGGGCTGACTGGCTGCGCACCTTCCACAGCTTGACGAGCTGATCCGCCATATTCGCCGGATACTCGGGATCGGTGAAGTCGGCAACCTGGCGCACGTTCCGCGTGGTGACCAGCCAGTAGTTCGGCCCCCAGGTGTAGATGGGCATCTTCTCGAACCACCGGATCGCGACGTCGACGACCTGCCAGGCTTCCGTTTAAGCCGACTGCAGCAGCCACGCGAGGTTGTCGCCAGCGCTGAGGTCCTTGAGCCCGTCGGGACCCGGCGAACTGCCGAGGATTTTGACCGAGGGCAGGGATGCCGCCCTGATCGCCTGACTGAGACCGGTAACGGCTAGACCGGGACTGACGAATACATGCTTCGTCTTCGGATGGCTCTGCAGGTAGGCCACGACGACCTGAGCTCCCCTACCGGCCAGGATGCCGCGCCGACCGCGGCCACAACGCCGGCCCCTCATGACCTAAGACCGCGCGTGCGAAGGCGTCACCGGCCATCGCCCCGAAGGCAAGGTCGGTGTGGCACGTGCCGGTTCCGGCGATCTGCACCAACACATCGGTCAGTCCGAGCTCGGACAGCCCCACCGCCTCGACGGTGTAAGCGCCGCCTGTCCCCCGCAGGACAGCGGCATCGACGTGGCGAACCGGCTGAGTCATGGCGCGTCCTCTGCAAGATGGCGAGCTGGTGCCCGAAGGTTAGAACAGCGCTCTAGCATTTGCCAGACCCCAGACCAGATTCGGATCGGGCGCTGATCTTGTGATCCGTCCGGCCCCGGGGTACCGCCGTGCCGCCCTCGTTGGTGCGATCATGTGTCCAGTGCCCCTCTGACCTCGGGGTTCTTCCTCCGCACCTGGCTGGCCTGATCGTGGATCGGGCGAACCGGACGGTGATCGACTACGGCTGCTCGCTCGTTCTCGGGCGGAGCGGGTGGCCTGCGCGCGCTGTGGCGTGGTCTCGGGGCGGGTGCACGGCCGGTACCGGCGAAGGTTGGTCGACGCCGCGATAGCGGGCGCCCGCGTCGTCATTGACCTGCTGGTCCGTCGGTTCCGCTGCGCGGTCACCAACTATCCGACGGTGACGGTCGCCGAGCAGGTCGAAGGACTGACCAGCCCGCATGCCCGCTTCACCCCACTGGCACGTCGAATGCTGGAGGCTGTCGGGCTCGCGCTCGCCGGCCGGGGCCGGGGCGCGGCTGGCCGGGCAGCTGGGTCTGGCGGTGGCGCGCGACACCCTCTTGCGCCGGGTGCGTGCGCTGCCGGAACCGGACATGACGGCCGTGCGGCTGCTCGGTGTCGACTTCGCGCCGCGCCGTGGCCACGTGTACGGCACGGTCCTGGTCGATGTGGACAGCCACCGGCCCGTCGCAACGCCAGCGCCTGCGACGTCTTCGGCCAGCGCACCCAACCCTCCAGCACCCTCCGGTGGTGGCTGGCTCTGGCGTTGGCCTGGTGACGGCGTCGCCAGCTCGACCAGGGCAGGAGATGAGCGAGTGACGCGGCGAACAGTCAGGGATCTCGTTGACCGTGATCGGGAGCAGTCCGGCGGGTGGGGGCTGGTCGCGTTCCTTGGCGGCGATGACGGTGAGCAGGCGTCGGCGAGCATGGCACGGTCCAGCGCCGCCAGGAGGTCCAGCGGCGGAGCTGGTGTTTCGTCGAGTGCGGTGAGCTCCTTTCCGGTCTGAATGGGTTCCTCAGTGAGCCACTGTTGGTGCTCCTGAAGCTGTGATCGTTTTTCATGTCTGGGTTCCGTTCGTGCTCGGGTCTGGTTGTGCCGGGTGGGGTTGGGTCCAGCGGGCTCGGGTGTAGTAGCCGGGTGGGCGGTCACGGCGTTCGCGGAGCCGTCTGATCTCGGCGTCGTCGGCGAGGATGATCCAGGATCTGCCGTCCGGGTGGCGCTGGGCAGTGATCCATCCTCGGTAGATCCAGTTGTAGAGGGTGGCGGTTGGCATGTTCAGGGCGACGGCG
>NZ_JASNFO010000158.1:0-9545 GCF_032027725.1 Pseudofrankia coriaricola
GACCGGCCCGTTACGCGTCGACACCGTCTTCGTGGACATCCCGTTACGGGAGTTCCCCGTCCCGTGGCCGGCCGGATCGCCGACCTCGTACCCGAGATGGTCGGTCATCTCGACCTGCAGAGCACGCTCCAGGACGGCCTTCGTCATCCGGTTCAACAGACCATCAACCCCGTCGACCGGCGTTCCGGTCGCTTTCGCATCCTTCAACAACGCGTCGATCGCATCCGGCGCGAAAGCCTCCGCGATCCTCTGTGCCGCCGCCTCGTCATTTGTCCGAAGCGTTCCATTCTGCGTCATTCGGTGTCCATTTCTGATCCACCCGATCAAGGTAGATCGATCCTGGTCCACCTCCGACTTACACAGTCGTCGTCGTCATGACACGCCCGGCGTGGCGGGAGGAGAAGGACCTCCCGCCCAGCAGAGACCGGATCTGCTCGCCGTATGACACCGACGCCCGGTACGCGACCAAACGTGGCTCCGGCTGGGAAGGCTACAAGATCCATCTTACGGAGACCTGCGACGACGTGAGTACCACCGGCACGCCGCACCTGGTCGTCAACGTGACCACCACCGACGCGACCGTCACCGACGTGGAGAAGCTCGAAGACATCCACAGAGATCTCCATCGCAGGTCGCTGCTTCCCGCCGAGCATCTGGTCGATGCGGGCTACACCAGCGCCGAATTCCTTATCGACTCGAAACGCGATTTCGGCATCACGCTGACAGGCCCGCTGCGAGCCAGCAACTCCCCCCGGTTCAGGCCGGGGACGGGTTCGACCGCGCCGCGTTCACTATCGACTGGGACAACCAGCACGCCACCTGCCCGCAGGGCGTGACCAGCACGATCTGGTCGCCCTGCAGCGAACGCGGCCGAGAATCGATTGTGGTGCGTTTCCCCGTCACAGCATGCCAGCCATGCCCCCTCCGGGGCACAATGCAACCGCTCGACCCGGAATGGCCGCCAGTTGATGCTCCGTCGCCGCGACGTTCATGAAACGGTCGAGCAGGCCCGCGCCGACCAGAACACCGACGCGTGGAAACAGCGCTACGCGACCCGCGCCGGCGTCGAAGGCACCATCCACCAGACGGTCGCCGTCACCCGGATCCGTCGCTGCCGCTACACCGGACTCCCCAAGACCCGGCTTGCCCACGTGTTCGCCGCCACCGCCCTCAACCTGATCAGATTCGACGCCTGGTGGACCGGCACCCCACTCGACCGGCCGCGGGCCAGCCACCTCACAAGACGCGACCTCGACCACGCTGCGTAACCGAACAAGGCAACAGAGTCCTTGAGATGACCAAACTTCACCCAGACCCCCAAGGGATCATTTAACCTACGGCCATTGCCCCCGGCACTGTCCTACGGTGGCACCGCCGTGGCGACGAGTACGCCGATGTCGGGGCCCGACTTCCCTCAAATTAGTGCGCAAGGCCAGGTCCCACGATCAGCGCGAGTGCGTCGCGGAGATCGGCGGGGAGGGGGTCCTCGGCGGTAAGGATCTGTCCGCCGGCGCGGATCTGGATGGTGCGGTAGCGCCGGGCGGTGCGCACGAACTTTCGGATGGACCAGCCGGTGCGTTCCTCGACGTGGCGGACGACGGCGAGGGCGGCGAACACGATGGTCAGGTGTGCGTCGATCGACTCGCGTTTGTGGTGGTAGATCGGCCGGGCGGCCAGGTCGGACTTGCTCATCCTGAAGGATTTCTCGATGTTGAGCAGGCGGCTGTAGGCCTGCAGGGTGAACTCCGGGGTCGGGTTGTCGATGTTGGTGATGTAGCCCTTGAACCCCGCCAACGCGCGGGCCCTGGCCTCCAGGGCGCGGTTGACGGCCTTGTCCGCGCCGGTGAGCTGGACGAACCGGTTGCGCTTGACCGGGATCTTCCCGGCGACGGCCTTCTCGGCCTTGCCGACCTGTTCGTCGATGCCGCGCATGGTGCGCCGGGCGCGGTCGGCCTTGTATTGGTAGTAGATGACCTGGTCGCGGCGCTGGTCGGTGGGGCTGGCGGGCCAGGGCTGGGTGAAGATCTGCCCGTCGGCGATCTCGCTGTCGGGGTTGTCCCTGCGCCACGAGCTGATGACATAGGGAATGTCGGGGATCTTCATGCCGAGGATGAACGACAGCCCCTCGGCCTCGATCGCCTTGCGGTTGGCCTCCGAGATCATGCCGGCGTCGGCGACGACGGTGACGTCGCGCAGCCGGTGGGTGGCCATGAACGCCTTGATGACGGGGAGCATGGTGTGGGTCTCGGCCTTGTTGCCCTCGAACGCCTCGATCATCAGCGGGAAGCCGGACGCGTCGGTGAGCAGGCCCAGGGTGATCTGGGGTTCGAGGCGGCGTTCCTTGGAGTAGCCGGGCTCGCGGAACCCGTCGCCCTGGTCGGTCTCGAAGTAGAGGGTCGTGGCGTCGTAGAGCACCAGGGACGCCGGCCCGAGCGCCGCGTGCGCCGCGCAGGCGGTCGCCAGCCGTTGCCGGTAGGCGTCGGTGGCGTACTTCGGCAGGGCGCGCTCGACAGTCGCGTAGGACGCCGCGGCGACGCCGACCTCCTCGAGGACACGGCGCGCGTCGCGCTTGCTGGTCGGCTCGATGATCCTCGCCAGCACCAGGTCACGGAACACCCGGTCACCGCCGGTCGCATCGTCCAGGCCGACCGCGTCGTAGGCACGGCACAGCGCGTCCCACAGATGCCCCATCCGGGACGCGACGATCGGCAGCGGCGCGCCTGGCGCGCCGGCCACGTCCAGGCCGAGGTCGAGTTCGCCCTGCCCGGCCGCGAGCCGCTGGTACGCGACCGCCTTGAGCGCTTCGAGTTCCGCCTCGTCGTGCGCCGATCCGACGTGGTCCATCGTCCGCGACCCACGCCGGTTGGAGTACACGATCTGCACCGCGGTCGCGCCCGACGCGGTCCGCACGGTGCGTACATAGGCCACAGACCCCAGCGTAGGGCCCCGGATTAGTGCACAAAAACAGAAGCCCTGGCCAGCGAACCCCCAGGTCAGCGACCCATGGAACCGATCAACCCGCGATCTTGAGGGAAGTCAGGTCCTACGGTGGCACCGCCGTGGCGACGAGTACGCCGATGTCGGGGCCGCCGGCCGTCTGCGGGATAGGTGAACGCTGTGGTGCACGGATTCCTCGCCGAAGACAGCTGCCAGTCTCTGGGAGGTGATTACTTCGCACGTGTCCCGTCGACATCGAGGAGTTCCCGCTGTGCCGCGACAGTTCCATGGCCCGTGCCCGCAACACCTCGATCGTCTCTGCCTGAGCCGCAACCAACGCGACGAGCTCCTCGCGCGACAGCTCCTCCGGACCCTGGCACCCGCCGAGACCACCACGTCACAGGGGCAGCACGCACGCGCCGACATCCGCCGCGCCGGACAACATCCAAAACCTGCCTACCCACAGCAAGATCTATGAGACGCCTGAGAATGCCTACTTCGGCCGATAGCGCCTTGGTATACAATAATAGTGTGTCGGCTGGGGACAACCAACTCGCGCCGACTGGTAACGAACCGTGTGTGCAGGCGGGTCGCAACGGTTTACAGCGGCGGCGTCACAACCCGGGCGAGGGGTACCAGCTCCGCTCGGAGATTACACGGGCCGCCATGCGGCTGCTTGAGACGACTCCATCCTCGAAAATTACACTACGTGCGGTAGTACGTGAAGCCGGCATATCGGCGCCAGCGATTTACCTTCAGTTCTCTGGCCGCCAGGAAATGATGCTCCATATCGGCAGGGTCGCCTGGCGAGAGTTGGCCTTGGAGATGGAGCACGCCGACGCGCAAGTTCAAAAGAACGGACCCTACAAATAGCTTCAGGCCCAAATGCGAGCGTACCTGCGCTACGCGGTGGCTAGCAAGACTCGCTATGACCTGTTATTCGGCGTCGATCCCGGAATTGAGCTCGAACTGGATGATGAGCGTCTACCCACCCGACCCGTCTATACTACGCTTAGACGCGCCATTGAACGCTGTCTAGGGGCAGGCTACGCGTTGCAGCTCGACAGTTTGGATGACATGACTATCCTCGTCTTTAGCGTCGCCCACGGCAACGTGGCGCTCGCCGACGCAATGAATTCTCCCTTAACCGGGCCCATACGAATTAGCAGTTATGTCGATCGCGTCCTACTGTACGTACGTTAGTTGCGGCGCCGCCAGAGGCCATAGGCAGGGGTCGTTGAATTAAATAGCCCGCTGCGCACCACGACAGGCTGCAGTACCGCCCCATGCATCAGTCCTCCTGGTCTTCCAGGCGGACGATTAGGTCCAGGAAATAGTCCGCGATCTTCGTCGCGGTGAGCTCGTCGTCGACGTCCACGATCTGCAGTGCGGCGGCGTGCACGAGACTGGTGACGGCACAGGCACTCGAATTGGGCAGAGGCGGTTTGCCAATGGTCAGGCCCCGAGCGCCGTGCATGAACTTTGCGTCGGCTTCCCGCCGCACGCTCGCAAAGCCAGGCGGCCCGTCGTTGCCCAGCACGATCCGGGAGATCTTGCGCGTCTTCCAGGTATCTATGAGATGTGCCTTGGCGCCCGTCACGTACAGGGCGACCGGACGGGTCTCGCCGGCGGCCCGTGCGCGCTCGGTCGCCTCCCTCGAAGCGACGGCATGGCTGTTGAGCATCGCGCGGGCCAAGGCCATGAACACCTCGGCCTTACCACCGAACCGATGGTAGA
Source organism: Pseudofrankia coriaricola (assembly GCF_032027725.1). Taxonomy (NCBI): domain Bacteria; kingdom Bacillati; phylum Actinomycetota; class Actinomycetes; order Frankiales; family Frankiaceae; genus Pseudofrankia; species Pseudofrankia coriaricola. The sequence continues at coordinate 4,675 of NZ_JASNFO010000158.1, forward strand.
TGCTCCCGACACTCACTCCTGACAGCTTAACGATGTCATTGATGCTGGTGCCTTCATAACCCTGCTTGGCGAATAGCACCCCGGCCGCGTCGAGGACCGCGCGTTCGGTATCGGCCGACTTAGGCCGATGGCTGGCCCTCTTCGCCCGGAGGACGCTCACCTCCGGGGGGAGCTCGAGGTTCAGATCGGGCTCAGACATCGTCTCCAGCTCCCGCGGTAGATCCCCTCGAAGGCCACAGCGCCTCCAGACTGTTCTAGAAGCGCGCCTGGAAGCATACCAGGCGCGACGGCGCGGCTGCGATCATCAGGGGACGCCCGAAAAGCTCGCGTGGTTGGGTGTCGTGGCTGCCTCGACGATCGCGTTGCAGGTGTCGCATGGCCACGGTCATGACTACAGCCGGCCGGGTAAGCCGCCGATCGCCTGGGATGATCCCGGCGCCGGGCGGTCCGTCAGCGCCCTCGTCGGCGACAGGCCCAGGCGAGCGCCGAACCCGACATCGGGATCACCACCGGCAGCCTGCTCGCCCGCGGTGCCGGTCATGGCAGCGGCGAGGGCGCGGTCAGCGCCGCCCTGCTCGGCGCTGACCCGACAATCAACCCAGATCAGCCAACCCCCACAACCAAAGCGCGGAGGTTGGAGCCGCGACTCTTGCGTTAGAGCACGATTCTAGTATCGTGCACTGGTCGACGGTATCGACTATCCGAGGAGGCGGTCGTGCCGAGGTCCTTGCAGCATCGTCGGCACGTGGGTATGTCATACCGGCACCGCGCTCCGTGGCGCCGCCGAAGCCGCACTCCGACCCACCTTCGGGCGGCATCGTCGAGGCCGTGGGAAGCGCCGTCACCGGCGTCGAGGTCGGCGACCACGTCGTCGTCACCTACGACGGTTGCGGCCGGTGCGCGCTGCCGGGAAGGCCGCCACGCCACTGCGCTCTGTGGTCGGACCTCAACGGTGGTCCGTCAGCGAGCCGTAGCAACCCGGCCGCCACCGACGTTTGCCGTTTCGACCGGCGTGCTTCGAGGGGATGAGCGCGGACGGAGACAGGAGGAAATCGGCGATATGGGACAAGGTGATTCTTCGTGAAAATCAATGCTGATCTGGTCGGCGTGAAACTTGGGCCGTTGCCCGGAAGTTGGGACAGCCCTGACTGGGTCGCGGTAGGGACCGCCCTTGCAGGCGGCCCCCCGCACAGATCCCAGCGTGCGGGACTACCGCACTGGGCTCCTGCCTTGGGTAGTGGCGTTGAACCGTGCGGCGGGGTAGGGATGCCGGGATCGGGCGGGCGGTAGCCATCGTTTCGCGACGGGGCTCATCCGTGCCCAGTTCAGGCGTTTGCGCTGGCTGCGGCGCCGTAGCGCCTTGAACCAGTGTCGCGTTACCTGGGTCGGAAGGCTGCCATTGCGTCCGTGTTGCCGGGGACAGCGTAGTAGTTGAGATGTCCGTTCACCACGCTGCCCAGCCAACGCCCCTGTTCGGGGATGGGTAGGTGACGGCGCCGCTTGATCTCTTTCTTGAGCTCGCGCAGCTCTGCCGTCATCCGCTTCTTGTCCGTGACCCGCCTCACTCAGAAGTTGCCCCGCTTGGACACCGCGCACATGTGCGTGAAGCCCAGGAAGCGGAACGTCTCGGGTTTGCCCTCCCCGCGTTCTGACCGGCGCCGGGCGGTGTGCCGTCCGAACTCGATCAGCCGGGTATTGTCGGGGTCCAGGCCGAACTTCGAGAACCTCTCACGCTCCTGCTGATCCGCGTCGCCGAACGCCGATCCGAGCAAACCTGGCGCACACTCCGCCGCCAGACCGGCCGGATCATGCAGATCACCCTGACCGGCCCCGCCGGCACGGTCGCCCAGACGACCGCTCTCACCCCGGCCCAGAAGGCCGTCTACCAGGACGTTTCCGTCCCACCACCCACCCGGGTCACCGCCTTCGACCCCACCTGATCACCCCACGAAAACCCCCGCCAGGGCCGGCCAGCGCGTGGATACACGCCCCCACCCGGCCCCACACGAGTTTCCGCAGATCAACACCATGATCATCACATCCATGTGACCACCAACTGCGGAACTCGGGGTTCATCTTCGCCAACAGGCGGCCCTAGAGAACCTCTGGTTCTCAGAGTCGGAGGGTTGTCCTGAGTCTTGTTCGAAGTGGGCGGTTCGTCACCTGTGTCGGTCTGGGATCGACTGCTCGACGGTGACTGGGAGTTAGGTAGCCACGGGTAGTCGTGCGTGCGCTGCCTGGTTGGCCACGAGCCGGCGGAGGGTGTCGAGTGCGTCGGTGAGTTCGGGTGGGGCGTTGGGCCGGTCGGGTGCCATCAGCGGGCGCAGGAGATGGTCGTAGATCTTCACGTAGAGGTGCGCGAAGAGCAGTCCGTCGTCGGTGACGGTGTAGCTGTTGCGGCCAGGGATCTTGTCGATCAGACCGTTGCGGACGAGTCGGGTCAGGTCGTAGCTGGCCTGGTTCATGCTGTAGGGACGGTGCAGCAGGCCGGTCATCTGGGCGCGCAGGCCCCTGTTGGTGATGCCGGTGACCGTGAACAGCAGGGCGGCGAGCGTGCCGGCCAGGGCTTGGACTCGAAGGTCGCCGAACCGCAGCGCGGGCGCCTTCCTACCCTCGTCGGTGAGCGAGGGTCTGGTGATCCGTTCAAGGACGGGACTCACGAGCGTGGTGTCCTGAGGAGCGGTCTCGGTGGCCAGGAGGTAGTCGTTGACCGTGCGGGCTTTCTCCCGTAGTTCGGGCAGGTTCGTCAGCCGCCGGTTGCAGCGCAGGTCGTGTGGGTCGTTGATGACGGTCTCGATCCGCAGCGCGGCGCCGTTCTTGAGGTACTGCTTGAGCCGGGAGTGCCGGTAGAACACGTTGAGGGTGACCAGGTCGCAGAGCCGGTCGATCGCCGTCTTGAAGCCGCTGAAGTACGGCGGGAGCGTGGGGCGGCCGAGCCGCTGGCCGCGGCGGAAGAGTAGTTCGACGTTCTCGGGGCGGCCGAGGTCCATGTTGTCGGTCAGCAGCGCCTCGAAGAACGCCCGCGCGTGCACGTCCGCGTCGAACACGAGGGTGCGGGAGACCTCGACCTGGCGCATCGACAGTTCCCACCACACCCCGGCGTCCCGGTCGGTGTCGGTCAGTGGCAGTGGGATCTGTGACATCCAGCGTTCGAACCAGAGCTGGATCGTGCCGGGCTGGAGCCGGTCACAGACCTCCTGGAGCGCGGCCGGGTCGTCGCAGGAGGCGAACCCGTTGGACAGCGCGGTGAACCCGATCCCGGCCTTGGCCGCCTGGCGTTTCGCGTACTCGTGGCCGTTGACCCAGGCCTTGATCGGATACGGGAAGTAGGAGCAGATCTTTATGAAGCCCGGTCCCATGTCCGCGTCGAAGAGGTAGACGTAGAACACCGTCACCCGGCGCTGTTCCTTGGTGAAGGAGAACTGTGGGCCCTTGGCCGGGTCGGTGTCGCGCCGCCGCGCGGTCCAGACGAGCTGGTACTCCTGCGCGGTGCCAATCGCGGCGACCTGGGACTGGCCGTCCTGCTCGGCGGCGGCGAGGTAGGGGGCCATCACGTCGGCCTTGCGGTCTCCGGCCGCGAACCGGATCATCGGGATGGTGTTGGCGTCCGCCCACTGCCTGAGGTCGCGGCGGAACTTGTTGCCCATCGGCTCGAACAGCGCCGGGGACACGATCGGCTTGCCGCGGTGCTCGGCGAAGAACCAGATCACCCCGCCCTGCGTCTGCAGGCTCGGCACGTAACCGTTGAGGTAGATCCGGTCCAGGCAGGAGATGTCCAGACTGACGTGGCCGGCCACCATCTCCGCCGCGGTCGCCACCGGACCCGCCATCGCGATCACCCCGCTACCTGCATGAACAGCCTGGTGGGGAGGGTGATCGGGCCGGCAGCGTCGCTACCAGAGCACGCCCGTGGTCCTCGGTGGTCCGAGGCGAAGCCTCTCTGGACGAGTGAGTCCGAAGTCTGGGCGGGCGGTGGCCGGGCATAGAGAGAGGGTTTCCAAGGTCATGTTGTGACGCAAGACCTAGAAACCCTCCTGACCGCACTTTACGTGAAGATCGACGACCGGATCGGAGGGCGACGACGGACCGGCCGGCCACCCACGCTGAGCGACTCCGAGCTCGTCTGCCTCGCGGTCGCCCAGGCCCTGCTCGGTCACCACTCCGAGGCCCGGTGGCTGCGCTACGCCCGCAAGCACCTGACCGGGATGTTCCCCTACCTGCCGGGCCAGTCCGGCTACAACCGGCGGCTCAAGTCGGCGTTGCCGCTGGTCAAAGAGGCGATCCGGGCGGTGGCGGTCGACAGCGACTTCTGGTTCGACAACCACTGGATCACGGACGCGACCCCGGTCCCGTGCGGGATGTCGCGGCCCACCGTGCAGCGCTCCGAGATGGCGGGCTGGGCCAGCTACGGCTACTGCGCGTCGCACTCCCGGTTCTACTGGGGGCTCAAGCTCTACCTGGTCTGCACCCCAACCGGCATGCCGGTGCTGTGGGCCCTGGCCAACCCGAAGATCGGCGAACGGGAGGTGCTCGCCGCGATGCTCGAACACGACACCGACCTGATCGCCGGACGAGGCCGGATCCTGCTGATCGCCGACAAGGGGTTCGCCTCGAAGGACCTCGAGGCCGCGCTCGCCGAGCAGCGCATCGACCTGCTCCGGCCGCACCGCAAGGAGGAGACGGAGCGCCACGGCGAGCCGATGCTCAAGAAGGTCCGCCAGCTCATCGAGTCGGTCAACGACACCCTCAAGGGCCAGCTCGACCTGGAACAACACGGCGGGCGGACCTTCGAGGGCGTCGCGATCCGCGTCGCCCAACGCCTGCTGGCGATGGCCACGGCGATCTGGCACAACAACAAGACCGCCGCACCC
>NZ_JASNFO010000159.1:0-9304 GCF_032027725.1 Pseudofrankia coriaricola
GCGGCGGTTCTTGGCGGCGTACATGGCCTGGTCGGCGCGGTGGAGCAGCTCCTCGGTGCTGGTGGCCGGGGAGCCGGCCTCGGCGACGGCGACGCCGATGCTGGCCTGGACGTCGCGTCGCCGCCCGTGCACCTGGAACCCCGGGCGCATCGCCTCCTGGATGCGCCACGCGGTGCTCTCGCCGGTCGCGCGCGGATCGTCGGACGGGTCATGCATCAGGACGGCGAACTCGTCGCCACCGAGGCGGGCGGTGAGGTCCTCCTGGCGGACGGCGCCGCGCAGCCGCCCGGCGACCGCGCGCAGCAGCTCGTCGCCGGCGCCGTGGCCCAGGGTGTCGTTGACCGCCTTGAAGTCGTCGAGGTCGCAGAACAGCACCACCAGCGGCCGGCCGTCGGCCTGGTGCGCGGCGACGGCCTGGTCGATCTCGGACGTGAACAGGACGCGGTTGGCCAGGCCGGTCAGTGGGTCGTGCAGTGCCTGGTAGCGCAGTCCGCGCTGGGTCGCCCGCAGGCTCGCCATCAGCCGGGTGTTCTGTGCCACCGTGATCAGTTGGCGGATCGCGACGAGCGTGGCGAGGGCGATCGAGAGCTGCAGAGTAAGACCCTGTAGGGCCTCCCCCCGTGCGGCGGGCACGACGACGAGCAGGGACGCGACGCCCAGCGGCAGGTACGGCAGGTAGGCATGGGCCCACAGGGACAGCTCCGCGTGGCCGCGGTCGTGGTCTGGCCGTGCCTGTCGCCTCGTGGCCGGTCCCAGTGGGACCACCATCGCCAGCGCGAGCAGCGGCGGGGCGAGGACGGTGCCGATCCAGTACAGCGCCGTGTCGTCGACCGCGAACGGTCCGCGCGCGGCCAGGTAGATCAACGCCGTCTCCGACACGGCGAAGAGAACCAGGCTGGCGGTCACCAGCCAGAGCGCCCGGCCGTTGCGGGGCCTTCGGAACGTCAGCAGCAGGACGGCGACCACGATCAGCAACGTCCCGCTCAGCGGTATGGCGACAGCCAGCGCGAACGGCCATCCGCTCAACCCGCTGGCCGTGATGTCTTCCAGCACCGTGACCCAGGCGATCAGGAACATCGATACCACGATCATCAGGCTGTCCAGCGCGACCACCACCACCGCGGCATGTGGCCCGTCCTCGTCCTCGAGCGGAGGTGCGCGCTGCCCGGCCGGCCTCTCATCCGGCCGGATCGGAATGCTCAACAGGCCGAACAAGGCCAGCAGCGGAGGCACAAGGTATGCCAGGTCGGCGGCGTCCAGCGTGACCGAGGAGTGGTCCACGACCAGCCAGGTGATGATCCAGTCGATCGACCCACCCACCGCCGAGAGCAGAGCACTGCTCAGCAGCAGCCGCCAGCGGCGCTCGACGCCATGGCTGCGCACGATGGCGACACCAGCCACGACCACCGCGAACACGCTGCAGGCGACAAAGGCAGCACCCTGGAACACCACCCGCGGCCGTCCAGAAAGGAAGATCAGCGGTACGAGCGCTCCCACATACAGCAGCGCGGTACCGCCAGCCAGCCACCAGAACGTCCGCTCGCTGACCGTTCCATCCGAGCGCGCCACCGACCCGTGCGCTGGCTCGGTCCCGGCCGGCGCACGCATCGAGGCGGCCGGGCGCCCTCCTTCGACAGCCCCGGACAGGTAGCGGGGCCCCATGTAGCGCGACACGTCACTCCCTTCTGTCCCAGAGTCGCTGACCGCGCCTGTCCGCACACATCCGAACCTTCCGCTACGTGACCGAGGCGTCGATCGACGAGTGCCCGACCAGCCACGCGACAGGCCCCGCGCCCGCCGAGGCCAGGTGCATGGACGGGCGATGTCGACGATGGCTGGCGCCAAGAGCGGAAAGGCCAGCAGACCGGCCGTGACCGGTACGAGTGGGACGGACACCCGCGGGCAGCGTCCGGGCGGCGGCGAGCACGTCGTACACGCTGGCCGCGCCGACCTGCTCGCCGAGCGCTGGCCACCGCCACGGCCACGTTCGTAGCGCCCTGCCGCGACCGACCGCGCGGTCGTCCTCATGCATGGCGGCGGAGTGAGGAGCGAGGAGGGCGGGGCGCCAGAACCGGGAGCGACCATCGGGCGTTGGCCGCGCTGGCGTCCTTGAGTCGACGGCGCCCGCAGGGTGTGGACGGGTCCAACGTCGCGGAAACGCAATCCCTGCACGACGCCATGCCTGCCGAGAATGTCGTCCGTCTTGCCCCGACGGCCGGCCAACCGTAGGCCCAACGCCCCGTTACAGGGGCGTCGCTGTCCCCAGCCTGTCACCATCCGTGTTCACCGCTGAGCACAGCGGGAATGCTGGCGGCGTGGACGATCTCGACATAGCACACTGGGACGCGCTCGGAGCAGAGCGTTCAGGTCTGCTATGACGGCGGTCCGTACGTGAACGGCGTCGGGTTCGTAACGACTACCGCGCCGTTCCGGATTTCGCCCTGGGTGGCGGAACGATTCGTGATGCGAGGCAGGCTCTCCACGATCGGCGCGGCGGTGAAGTCGATCGGTGCCGTCGCACCGCCGGTGTCGAACGCCTTCTGCCGGTCGAGCCACGCCCTGATTTTCGCGGCGTCCACTGACCCGACTCGAGGGATGATGTCCGCGAGCAGCGTGACCCCGAGCCAGGCGTTGACGGCCGTGTCCGCGACGGTGTTGGTGATGCCGCCGATCGTCGGACCGAACTCCGCGACGTCGGCGGCGAAGCCGTCGAGTGCGGGTTGCCCGAAGGCGAGCGCGACGATGTTCGGCTGGTCCAGCTCCGTCAGCGTCTCTATGAGTAGTGGAGTCAGTGTGCTGCTGGTCATAGCCCACAGCAGCTTCCCGGTCCCGGCTCGGTCGCACGCCTGGAGCAAACCCGCGGCCTGGTCCGGGTATACGTCAGCGAAGACGGTGTCGGCACCCGTCTGCCTGATGTCGACACAGGCACGATCGAAGTCAGTCGACGTCGGGGCGAGTTCGATGGGGGTGTATTCGACTGACCCTCGGACGTGGATCTCGTCTGACCGCGACACGTAGGCAACGTGCCTGGTGGTCTCCGGGAGCATGTCGATGAGGATCGAGCGGGACCAAAAATACGGTATGAGAGTGTAGACGTTGTCGCTGCCGAGAGAAGAAATGCTCGCTGCGGCGCTCGCCCAGGAAATCGTGTTATGGGCTTCCAGAGCGGGAATGAGAGCTTCTTCCTGCGCACCGTCGTTGCCGACCGTCATGAGGACGTCGTCCCCGTTGAACAGCTGCTGAGAGCACGCGGCAGCGCCCTGCGGGGTACCGTGGTCGTCGCACGCGACGATCTCGATCGGCCGGCCCATGATCCCGCCCTCGGAGTTCACTTTCGCCGCGGCAATCCTGGCCGCCTGGACGATCCAGGGCTGCGAGACCGCATTGGTTTCGATGCTGGTCATGACGCCGAGCTTGATGGGATTACCAGCACTGCCGCCAGTGCACGCGCCAGCGCAGGCAGCCGTCAGCGACATGCTCAACGAAACAGCTGCCAGCGTGCGCCAGCGTCTGTGTCTCGGCTTGCCGGGGGACGGTCTTTCCTCGCTGTATCGACGAACCGTAGGCGGCTGGGTCCGAGCGTTTGTCTCGATGCGCGACAAAGCGCCACCTCTTCTTCGTTGAGCATCCGCTCAACGAAGAGTAGCAGAACTTAACCGGTCGCTCAAACTCGTCGGCCGGCCATGCCCCTCGGTGCCGTCCCGGCCGGATGCGAAGGCGGCTGCGCCGCGCCACCGGTCGGTGGTAGAGGCAGTAGCGAGGGCCGCACGCGCCCCATCCCGCGGATTGCCGGCAGTGAGCAGACGCTCGCGGTCGCGGACGCCAAACGGGGCCCACACCGAAGCCGGCCCACTGGCGCCCCGCCGGCCGACGGCAAGCTACCTGCACAAGCTGGATCCGACCTGGCAGTCACCCACCCGCTGCCTCTGGCGCCCCAAGCACCTCGTGACCGGTCACCGACCGGCTCGCCAGCGTCGACACCGCCCCCGAATCGATCCGCGTCCTCAAACGCCAACTCTCCGACGTGGTCTACAGGGCGCTTCTCGGCGATGCTCCCCAGGACGACTCCCCCGGCTCACAGCGGCCGCTTGACATAGGAGCAAGCGGACTGCGCCTATCCAACCGTCTGAAAGCCGTCTGAAAGTCTTGAGTTTTCCCTTCACCTGGCAGAACTTCTGAGCGGTCCTGGGGGAGCATCGGCGGGAGTGGACTCCAGGTCGCTCGGACATCGCGCATAGGCGGCGACTCTTGAGCGTATGCTCAACTCTATCGGCTCGCGCGGGAGCCGGGACGGGTGGTTCTGCTGGCGGATGGAGTGCCGAGATCAGATGTCGTGGCCATCAGCCGGGCGGCGGACTTCGATTGCTACTGATCCGTGACCCGGTAGGTTGGTACCGCGTCGCCGCCCACACGAGCGGCCCAAGGCCGCTGCTGGAAGAACGGACGTATGGACGACCTTGCCAGCCGGAGCCCGGCGCCCACTACGAGGCAGCGGCTGATCGAGGGCGCACTGCAGGCGATCCGAACACACGGGATCGCTGGAGTGTCCGCGCGGACTGTCGCCGCCGCCGCGGGCGTCAACCAGGCGCTGGTCTTCTATCACTTCGGCACCGTTGACGGCTTGCTGTCCGCCGCCTGTCAGAGCGCGACCGCCGAGCGCATCGCGCACTACCGCGATCGGTTCGCGGCCGTCGGCTCAGCCAAGGAACTGCTGCGCCTCGGCCAGGAGCTGCACGAGACGGAACGCCAGCGTGGCGATGTGGCCGTTCTCGCGCAGCTGCTCGCTGGCGCACAGGTCGACTCTCGGCTTGCCGAGCCCGTCCGCGCCGCGCTCCAGCTGTGGACGGCCGAGGTCGAACTTGTCCTGCGCCGGCTGTTCGCTGACTCGCCGCTCGCGGACGTCACCGACCTCGCCGGCTTGGCTCGCGCCGTGTCCGCGGCGTTCATCGGGCTAGAGCTGTACGACGGCGTCGACCCCGATGGGGCACACGCCGCGACCAGCGCCCTCGACAGCCTCGCCGTCCTCCTCGACCTTCTCGACAGGCTCGGCCCGCTGGCCCGCCGCGCCCTGCGCTCTCACACGAACACCGACCGGGCTGGCTCCGGTGGGGCTGTTACGTTCGGAGAGCCTGGGCGTGCAAATACCTGAGAGGCCCTGGTGATCAGACCGCGGCGGCGAGTGTCGAGCTCGCCAAGGAACCCGCCTTCGACGACTGCGCACGATCAGGGAGTTGCGGGTCGCGACCCGCCAGCGGGTTCTTCACGAGTCGCCAATGTGATCCTGGTGTGCCGGTGCCGGTGCCGGTGCCGCTTGCTGCGGCGGGTTAGGCCGAAGGACCGTCGATCAGGCGCTCGCTCAGCTCCCACAGGCGCTGGGCGGACTGGGGGTCGATGGAGTGGGGTACGACGTCGACCGGGATCCCGTCGGCGCCGGGCGCGGTGAGATCGATGGGCTTGGGGTCGTCGTCCAGTGGCGAGATGTCGCTGTTGTTGAGGTAGATGCCACCGATGTCGGCGAGCAGGGGGCTGGTGGCCGCGAACACGATGGTCGCGGCGCCTTGCTCCGGCGTCTTCTTTCCGCGGTCGGGGTCGATGATCGGCTCACCGGCTTCGTCGATGAGACCCATTGCGCGTTGCGCCTCCGCGCCCACCGACCTGTTGAAGTCCGTGGCCGGCACGATGCCCGGGTGCGGGGCGTAGGCGCGGATTCCATCTGCGGCCCAGCGGCGGTCCAGCTCGACGGTGAACAGCACGTTGGCGGTCTTCGACTGGGGATAGGCGAGGCTGGGGGCGTACCGGCCGGCGGTGAAGTGGATGTCGTCCCACAGGATGTCGGACATCCGCTGGGCGCCCGAGGTGGTGGTGACGACGCGGGCGCCTCCGGCCGCACGGAGTGCGGGGTACAGGCCCAGGGTCAGCTGGAAGTGGCCGAGGTGGTTGGCCGCGAACTGTGCCTCGTAGCCGCGCGCGTCGTGCACGATCCCGCCGCCAGGGAAGCCCGCGTTGTTGATCAGGATGTGCAGCGGCCGGCCGGAGTCGAGGTAGCCGGCGACGAAGGCATCGATCGACGCCGGGTCGAGCAGGTCCAACTGGCCGACCTCGACGTTCTCGATCCCGGCGATGGCTTTCGTCGCGCGGTCGGTGTCGCGGGAGCCGGTGGTGACCGAGGCCCCGGCGTTCGCCAGAGCGCGGGTGGCGACCAGCCCGAGCCCGGAGTGGCCGCCGGTGATGATGACGTTCCTGCCGGTGAGGTCGATGCCCTCGATGACGTCGTCGACCGTCGACGCGGGGGTGAACCCGGATCCGATGGGGTGCTGATTGTGTGTGGTGCTTGGCGTCATGGGTCCACCCTGCGCCGCACCGAGCGGATTCTGAATACTCGTCAGTCCTTGTTTTCTTTGCGATAGTACGGCGGTGGCGGAGGACTGGCTGTCTGAGGTGTTCGATCTCGTCGAGGTCCGTGGTGTGCTGTCCGGCGGGTTCGCCGCGCGTGGCCCGTGGGTCTCCCGCGGGGCGCTCGGGACGCCGCTGAAGTTCTTCGCGTTGGTGGCTGGTCATGCGCGGCTGACCACGGACGGCATCGACTCGCCGATCGTCCTCGAGCCAGGAGATGTCGCCGTGCTGAACAACCGATCGTGGCTGGAGCTCGAAGGCGGCACCGGTGACGCGCCGCGCCGCGAGGTCCTGCCCGAGGAGAACGATCCCGCCACCGATCTTGCGGATGTCGACTTTGGCATCGACGATGTCCTGGTCGGGGGTCGAGTCGACCTCAACCCGGCCGGTCAGCAGTTGCTGCTGCAGGCGCTCCCGCCTGTCGGGCACGTCCGGGGGTCGGCCGCCGAGGCGACCAACCTGCGCGGCACCGTCCATCGGGTGTTCGACGAGGTGCGCACGCGCCGGATCGGGGCCGACTTCGCGATCCGGCAGCACGTCCAGCTCCTGGTGCTGGAGATGGTGCGCGCCTATGTCAGCCAGGCGGAGCTGCCCCCGGGCTGGCTGCGAGTGCTGACCGACGAGCGGTTGCGCCCGGCGATCGGGCTCATGCACGCCGATCCCGGAAAGCCCTGGACATTGGCCGAGCTCGCCGGCGCCGCGGCGATGTCACGCACCGTGTTCGCCGAACGCTTCCGGACCGCGGCGGGGGTGCCGCCCCTGACATACCTCGGTCGCTGGCGGATGCTGCTCGCGCAGCGGGCACTACGCGACGGCGAGATCCGGGTCGGCGCCCTCGCCTCGAAGCTGGGATACACGTCCGAGAGTGCGTTCAGCACGGCGTTCAAACGCCAGGTCGGGCTGTCACCCCTGCGATATCGGCAACGCTTTCACACGCATGAGCCAGCCCTGAACGGTACGCCTCTCCCCTGACCCCGCCCCGCGGAGGCCGCCATGGGCCGGGTTCCGGCCGGGCTCAGGCAGTGGCGTGGGTCGGGGCGGCCCACGGCGAACCCGGCGCGGCGGGCACGTCCAGCAGGCGCACCACCCACTGGACGCCCCGGGCGCGGAGCCGGTCAGCTGTTCGCGCAGAGCCGCGGTGAACGTGGCAAGCCCGCACTGGTCGGCGGATACGTACCGAGGAAACCGTAGCGCAGGGGCACCCTGCTCACCTTCCGGTCAGCGCCGGCAGAAGCCACCGGCAGGCGCGCGAGCGTAGAGCTCGCCTGGCGAACGTTCAGGAAGGCAGAGCGGGGTCAGAAACCCATATCTCCCATGCCGCCCCCTTCGGCACCCGCCGCGGAGTCCGACTTGTCGGCGATGACAACCTCGATAGTGAGGAAAAGGCCGGCGATCGACGCGGCGTTCTGCAGCGCCGAGCGGGTCACCTTCACCGGGTCGATGATGCCGGTGGTGACCAGGTCGACATATTCACCGGTCGCGGCGTTGAGGCCGTGGCCGATCGGCAGGTTGCGCACCTTGTCGACCACGACGCCACCCTCGAACCCGGAGTTCGCCGCGATCTGTCGGATCGGCGCTTCCATCGCCCGCTTGACGATGTTCGCGCCGGTGAGCTCGTCGCCGCTGAGGTCCAACTTGTCGAAGGCACTGATCGAGGCCTGGAGCAGGGCGACGCCACCGCCGGCGACGATGCCCTCCTCGACGGCCGCCTTCGCGTTCGAGACGGCGTCCTCGATCCGGTGCTTCTTCTCCTTGAGCTCGACCTCGGTCGCCGCGCCCACCTTGACGACGGCGACGCCGCCGGCGAGCTTGGCCAGCCGCTCCTGCAGCTTCTCGCGGTCGTAGTCCGAGTCTGACTTCTCGATCTCGTTGCGGATCTGGCTGACCCGGCCCGAGATCTGGTCGGTGTCGCCAGCGCCCTCGACGATGGTCGTCTCGTCCTTGGTGACGACGACCTTGCGGGCCTTGCCCAGCAGATCGACGGTGGTGCCCTCGAGCTTGAGGCCGACATCCTCGGAGATCACCTGGCCACCGGTCAGGATCGCGATGTCACCAAGCATCGCCTTACGGCGGTCACCGAAACCGGGGGCCTTCACCGCGACGCTCTTGAACGTGCCACGGATCTTGTTGACCACCAGGGTCGCCAGCGCCTCACCCTCGACGTCCTCAGCGATGATCGCCAGCGGCTTGCTCGCCTGCATGACCTTCTCCAGCAACGGGAGCAGGTCCTTGACCGCCGAGATCTTGCTGTTGACGATCAGGATGTACGGGTCGTCGAGGACGGCCTCCTGACGGTCGGCGTCCGTGACGAAGTACGGCGAGATGTAGCCCTTGTCGAAGCGCATACCCTCGGTGAGCTCAAGCTCCAACCCGAAGGTGTTGCTCTCCTCGACAGTGACGACGCCTTCCTTGCCGACCTTGTCGAGCGCCTCGGCGATCAGGGCACCGATCGCCGGGTCACCCGCGGAGATCGACGCGGTCGAGGCGATCTGCTCCTTGGTCTCGACCTCCTTGGCCTGCTTCGAGAGCTCCTCGGAGACACTCTCGACAGCGACCTCGATGCCCTTCTTCAGGCTCAGCGGGTTCGCACCCGCGGCCACGTTGCGCAGGCCCTCACGGACCAGCGCCTGGGCCAGGATCGTCGCGGTGGTCGTGCCGTCACCCGCGACGTCGTTGGTCTTCTTCGCGACTTCCTTGACGAGCTCGGCGCCGATCTTCTCGTACGGGTCCTCGAGCTCGATCTCCTTGGCGATGGAGACACCGTCGTTGGTGATCGTGGGTACGCCCCACTTCTTCTCCAGAACGACGTTACGGCCCTTCGGACCAAGCGTGACCTTCACGGCGTCGGCCAGCTGGTTCATGCCGCGCTCCAGGCCGCGCCGCGCCTCCTCATCGAAGGCAATGATCTTCG
>NZ_JASNFO010000160.1:0-8977 GCF_032027725.1 Pseudofrankia coriaricola
CTCGACGTGCCAGAGGTCGTGGTAGTTCGCGATGACCTCGGGGGCGGTCACGACGGTGACCGGGAGGTTGGTGACGTAGCCCTTGAGGCCGACGAGTCGGCGGGCGCGGGCGAGGCTGGCCTCGTCGAGGGTGGTGGCGTCGCCTGTGACCGTGACGAATCTCGGGGTGCGCGCGGTCTGTTCTCCCCCGACGACGGCGCGGGCGCGGTTCTCCTGGGCGGTGAGGGTCCTGTTGTCGCGGGCGGCGCGTCTGGCGGAGTAGGCCCGGACCGCCCGCCACGACGCGGGGTGCTGTTCCCGGTCCCAGACGGGCTCGGTCTTCAACGCGACGTCGTTGTCCCGGTTGCGGCCCTTTCTGGGAGTGATCGTGTCGATGATCTGCCCGTCGGTGAACGCGTCGCCGTGCCAGCGGAAGTGGGACTCCAGATCGATCGGCGCCTTGGTGACCCGGGAACCGACGATGAACCCGAACCCGGCCTCGTCGAGGTCGCGCAGGTTGGCCGCGGAGAGCATGCCGGCGTCGGCGACCACGACCAGGTTCTCCAGGCCGTGGCGGTTCCTGAACTGGCGGACGATCGGCAGGATCGTCGCGGTCTCGGCCCGGTTGCCCTCGTAGCAGCCGATCTCGAGCGGGAACCCGTACCGGTCGACGAGTAGCCCGACGACGATCTGTGGGTCGACGCGGCGTTCCTTGGAGTAGCCGACCCGGCGCAGTTCGTCCTCGTTCTCGGCCTCGAAGTAGAGCGTGGTCACGTCGTAGAGACACAGCGAGACATCACCAGCGGCCCTGGCGTGGGCGAAACACAGCCCCGCGAGCTGGTCGCGGTAGCCGCCCTGATGCGCGCGGAGCAGGGTGCGGCGCATCGTCTTCTCGCTCGCCGGCGTGGCGCCGAGGTCCACCAGCACCCTGCCGGTGTCCAGGATCGACGTCGGCTCGACCAGCCTGGCGATCACCAGGTCCCGGAACACCTCGTCGCCCAGGGCGTCGAACCCCAACGACGTGAACACCGAGACGAGCACGTCGTAGAGCACCCGCGAGCCGGTCGCGACCACCCGCGGCCCAGCGACCGCCACCCGCCCACGCAGCGGTTCCACGGCCACGTCGAACAGAACCGGCGGGGCAGGGCCGGCCTCGCCGAGCAGCGGGGTCCTCACCGCGACCGGCTCGACCCCGAGCTCGAGCTCGCCCTGGCCCGGAGCCTCCAACAGTTCCCGGGCCCGCTCGATGAGCACCCCAAGCTCGGCCTCGGTATGCGCCGAACCCACATGCGCGACGATCCGCCGCCGGCCCCCGACCGACTCGGCGATCTGCACAGCCGTCGCCCCCGACGCCGTCCGCACCCGCCGAATCCAGGCCACAACCACACCGTAGGGCACCAATTAGTGCCTCAGAACCACCCACCAGGCACCCATCACCCCAGGTCAACGCACTACACCATGATCGAAAACGAGCAGGTGACCGAACTCAGGCCTGACGAAGGCCGACCCGGCCGCGACCGCTGAGCGCGCCGGCCTGCCCGCCTCCGCCCTGGCGGACCACCGCGCCGCCCACCCCGGCATCTCGGACCTTGACCTGCACACGCTGATCATGTCCGACCGCACGTTCCGGATGCCGTCGCTGTGGTGCGCCCACCGCCATCCCGGCCGCGCGTTCGGCTACGAGTTCACCTGGCCGTCGCCGGCTTTTGGCGGAGTGCTCGGATCCTGCCACGCCGTCGATGTCGCGCTGACCTTCGGCAACCTTACCGCGGGATGTCCGACATGCTGCTCGGCACGCCCACGCCGGAGGAGGCCGTGGTGCTCTCCGAGGAGATGCGCAGGGCCTGGGTCGCCTTCGCCACCGACGACGACCCGGGCTGGCCCGAGTTCGGCTCCGCCGGCCCGGCCGGCATCGCCCGCCGCCTCGACGTCCCGACCTCCCTCATCACCGACCCGGAGGCGGCGTCCCGCCACATCTGGGAACCAGTCCTGGGCTGACCCGCCGACGGGATCCGGGCAAGGGAGCGTCACCAGCCTCAGCGTTCCAGCCGCACCGCGTTCCGGAGGCGCCTGCTTCGGACGCG
The DNA here is from genome assembly GCF_032027725.1 of Pseudofrankia coriaricola. NCBI lineage: Bacteria > Bacillati > Actinomycetota > Actinomycetes > Frankiales > Frankiaceae > Pseudofrankia > Pseudofrankia coriaricola. Next base: position 2,064 of record NZ_JASNFO010000160.1, read on the forward strand.
CCGCGCCGCGCCCCGGCCAGGCGCTGGTCGGGGCGCGGCGGCCGGCGGGCGTCAGCGCTTGGCGCGGTACTGGACCTGGATTTCGGTGAAGCCGGCGAGGCCCCAGGGGCCGTTCTCGACGCCGAGGCCGCTCCACTTGAACCCGCCGAAGGGCTGGTGCGGCCCGAGGGCGACGTGGGTGTTGACCCAGGCGGTGCCGCAGTCGAGTCGTTCGGCGACGGCGACGGCCCGGTCGGGGTCGGCCGACCACACCGAGCCCGACAGGCCGTACATGGTGGCGTTGGCGCGGGCGACGACCTCGTCGACGTCGCGGTAGGAGATGACCGGCAGCGCCGGGCCGAACTGTTCCTCGTCGACGATGCGGGTGCCCTCGGCGGCGCCGGTCAGGACGGTCGGCTGGTAGAAGTAGCCGGGGCCGTCGATCGGGGCGCCGCCGGTGGCGGCCTTCGCGCCGCCCGCGATCGCCTCGGCGACGAGGCCGGAGACGCGGTCGAACTGGGGGCGGTTCTGGATGGGGCCGAGCTCGGAGGCCGGGTCCATGCCGTCACCGACCCTGACCCGTGCGACACGGGCGGCCAGCGCGTCGACGACGTCGTCGTAGAGCGACTCGGGGACGTAGAGGCGTTTGATGGCGGAGCAGACCTGGCCGTTGTTGTCGAAGGCCCCGCGGAAGAGCTTCTCCGTGATGACGGCCGGGTCGGCGTCGTCGAGGACGATCGCGGCGTCGTTGCCGCCGAGCTCCAGGGTGACTCTTTTGAGGTCGGGGGCGGCGGAGGCGGCGATGTGCTTGCCGGTGGCGACGGACCCGGTGAAGCTGATCTTGCGGGGTGTGGGGTGGGCGGTCATCCACCTGCCGAGTTCGTCGCCGCCGGAGACGACGTTCAGGACGCCCGGCGGGAGGACTTCGGCGAGGATCTCGCCCATGAGCAGGGTGCTGCGGGGCGTGAACGGCGAGGGTTTGAGGACCATCGTGTTGCCGGCGAGCAGCGCGGGGCCGATCTTCCACGCCGACAGCACGATCGGGAAGTTCCACGGGGTGATCGCGGCGACGACGCCGACGGGGCGGCGTACCACCTCGGCGTAGGCGCGGGCGTCGTCCTGGATGACCTCGCGGCCGACCTCCAGATCGGCGAAGTACTTCAGCCACATGCTGGCGGCCAGCGGCTCCATCTTCGCCGCCTTCAGTGGCTTTCCCTGCTCGGCGGTGAGGACCGGGCCGATCCGGTCCGCGGCCGCGGCGAGCCTTGTCGCGGCCTCTCGTAGTGCGGTGCGGCGGGCGGTCTCGTCCTTGCGCCAGTCGGTGAAGGCCTTGGCCGCGGCGTTGAACGCCTCGTCGAGCTGCTCGCGGGAGCAGTCCGGCGCCTCGGCGTGGACCGCGCCGGTCGCCGGATTGACGACACCGAAGGTCGACGGGGCGGCCCGGCGCTCTCCGTCGATGATCATAGAAACGTCGGACATGGGTTCCTCCGTATCTGGCACTGGAGCGCCGGCCTGTGCCACTGAAACTGTGCTGAAATCTGACTAACGTGCGGGCTGCTCGCGCGTCAACCGACGAGCGGCACCGCCGGTGTTTTCCACCAAGCCTGCCCTCGGCCGTGCTGGCCGCGCGGGCCGCGCGGGAGAACAGGCTTCCGCGTCCGGGGTCGATACCCGAGAACGCCCTGAGCCCGCCGTCAGCATCCGACACGGCGAGGGAGCGCGCATGGGATGGGACTTCGAGACGGACGCCGACTTCCAGGCGGAGCTTGACTGGATCGACGAGTTCGTGCGCCAGGAGGTGCAGCCGGTCGACCTGGTGGTCGCGAACGCGCGGGACCTGAGTGATCCGCTGCGACGGGAGCTGATCCCGCCGTTGCAGGAGAAGGTCCGCGCACGTGGCCTGTGGGCCTGCCATCTCGGCCCGCACCTGGGCGGCCCGGGGTACGGGCAGGTCAAGCTGGCGCTCATGCACGAGATCCCGGGCCGGTCGCACGCCGCGCCGGTGGTGTTCGGCTGCCAGGCGCCCGACTCGGGCAACGCGGAGATCCTCGCCCGCTACGGCACCGACGAGCTCAGGAAGCGCGATCTCGAGCCACTCGTCGCCGGCGAGATCATGTCCTCGTTCTCCATGACCGAGCCGCGGGGCGGCAGCGACCCGACCCAGTTCGTCACCCGTGCCGAGCTCGACGGCGACCAGTGGGTGATCAACGGCGAGAAGTGGTTCTCCAGCCACGCCCGGTACGCGTCGTCCTCATCGTGCTCGCGGTCACCGACCCTGACGCGGCGCCGCACCGCAGGTAGTCGATGTTCGTCGTCCCGGCCGAGACCCCGGGAGTCACGATCCTGCGCAACGTCGGCGTCGCGGGCCACGAGGAGATGGAAGGGGCGCACGCGTACATCCGCTACGAGGACGTGCGGGTGCCCGTCGACCACCTGCTCGGCGAGCGCGGGCAGGGCTTCGCCGTCGCCCAGACCCGGCTCGGCGGCGGTCGCGTCCACAACGCGATGCGGACCGTCGGCCTGGTGCGCGAGGCGTTCGCGATGATGTGCGAGCGGGCGCTCAGCCGGTCCACCAAAGGTGAGCCGCTCGCCCGCAAGCAGCTCGTGCAGGCGATGATCGCCGACTCGTGGATCGGGATCGAGCAGTTTCGGCTCCTCGTGCTGCGCACCGCCTGGCGGATAGACCGTTACAACGACTACGACCGCGTGCGCGCCGACATTCACGCGGTGAAGGCGGCGATGCCCAAGGTCCTGCACGACGTCGCCGCGCGGGCGGTGCAGATACACGGCTCGCTGGGGATCTCCAACGAGATGCCGTTCGGGGCCTGGGTGCTGGAAAGCTTCCAGATGGGGCTCGCCGACGGCCCGACGGAGGTCCACCGGACCGCGCTCGCGCGCACGTTGCTGGCGCAGTTCGAGCCGGCCACGGGCCTCTTTCCGTCAGGGCACCTGCCGGCCCGCTGAGCCGCCGCGCGCGAACGGTTCGCCGAGCAGATCGAGCGGGCCGTCCATGGTGGCTAGGCGGACAGGACCGGCTCGCCGACACGGACGATGACCATGCCCTCCACGACCCTGGCGTGGACACGCTGGGCCTGCCGACCCGCGCGGAGGTGGTCGACCGCCATGCCGCGCGCAGCGGTCTCGACCTGGCCGCCATCGCCTGGTACGAGGCGTTCGCCTGCTGGCGGCTCGCCGTCATCCGCCAGCAGCTCTATGCCCGCTACATCCGCGGCGAGTCGACGGACGAACGCATGGCGTCCCGCGGCGAAAGTGTCGGAATGCTCTCCCGCCGCGGCCCGCGGATCCTGACCGAAAGCTGGCCCGCCTGAAGGTTCTGTATTGATCTGAGTACTGAAATAGGTACGGCCTAACCGCGGAGACCCACGTCGAGGTGGACGTCTCACTCGGGAAAACCAACCACAGGCAGGCTCGAACTCCGTGCGCGTTCTGGTGTGAAGGTACCGCGCTGTCACCTGCCCTGCGGAGTGGCGGGGGCGGCGACCGGGCCTGTCTGGCCGTTGACAGATGGGCGACAGCCCCGGCTTCTGTCCGTGAGATCAGCCAGGCCAAAACGGTTGTGGCGCGCACGGAGGGTGGTGGCCGTGCGCCATGAGGTGAGGGCATGAGCGCGCGGGGCGATTCCCCCTTTTGCCTGTTGTCGTGACGTAGTTCTATCGCTGGGAATGGAAATGTGATGTGACGTACCACCCACCGGGCTTCACCGCCGCCGCTCGGCGTGGTCTCCGCCGCGGGCTATGCTCCGATTTGGTTGGGCAAATACCAATTACAATCACGGGGGCGAGGGCTTCGGCAGTGCGCGATCTGTACTGGGACCCGTTTGACAAGGCGATCGACGTCGACCCGTACCCGGTCTGGCGCCGGCTGCGTGACGAGGCGCCCGTTTACCGCAACGACCGGCTCGATTTCTACGCGCTGTCACGGCACCAGGACATCGACGCCGCCCACCGCGACCCGGCGACTTTCAGCTCCGTCTACGGCACGGTTCTGGAGATCATGAGCTCGGAGCCGATGGACACCGGCTTCATGATCTTCAAGGACCCGCCGGCGCACACTGCGATCCGACTGCTGGTCTCCCGGGCGTTCACCCCGCGGCGCATCGCCGAGCTGGAGCCCTACATCCGGTCTGTGTGCGCCGAGCTGCTCGACCCGCACCTCGGCTCCGCCGGCTTCGACTACGTCCAGGAGTTCTCCGCCCAGCTGCCGTCGAGGGTCATGTCCGAGCTGCTCGGCGTCGACCCGGCCGACCGCGAGGAGATCCGCCGGACGATCGACCAGGCGTTCCACATCGACGAGAACAAGGGCATCGTCAACGACATCTCGTTCGGCGCCCAGATCAAGTTGTACGACTATTTCGGCGACGCGATCGAGTCCCGGCGCACAAACCCGCGCGACGACATGATGACCGCGCTGGTCGAGGCCGAGATGCGCACCGAGGACGGCGGCACCCGCCGGCTGACCAGCGAGGAGGCGACGGACTTCGCCTGCCTGCTCGTCAGCACCGGCACGGAGACCGTCGCCCGGCTGGTCGGCTGGGCCGGCCTCATCCTCGCCGAGAACCCGGAGGCGCGCGCGGACCTCGCCCAGGACCCGGGACTGATCCCGAACGCCGTCGAGGAGCTGCTGCGCTACGCCGCGCCGTCGGCGGTGCAGGGCCGTACCGCCATCCGGGACGTCGAGCTGCACGGCGTGACGATCCCGGCGAAGTCCAAGGTGCTGCTGCTGACCGCGTCCGCCGGCCGCGACGAGCGCAGGTTCCCCGACCCGGACCGGTTCGACATCCGCCGCAAGGTCGACGGCCACGTCTCCCTCGGCCACGGCATCCACTTCTGCCTCGGCGCGGCACTTGCCCGGCTGGAGACGCGGGCCGCGCTGGAGGAGACGCTGCGCCGCTTCCCGAAATGGGAGATCGACCGGGACGGCGTCGAGATGCTGCACACCAGCACCGTCCGCGGCCACAAGCGCCTGCCCATCACCCTGTAGCCGCCATCACCCGGCCCGACAACGACGAAAAGCACGGTCCGCATACGGACCGTGCTTTTCGCGTGACCGGCTCTACCTACTTTCGCTGCGACGGGCATCGGCAGCCCCGGGGAGAACACCGCGTATGACCTGGGGAGACCGGGTCATACAGCCGCCACTCGTACCCGTGAGTCGTCAGCGACAAGTGCCGTGATGTCGCGGGGATCGCCAATCATTATCACCACTGAGCCGGCGCCCGCGACACGTTGCGCGGTCGCCACCACCATGGCATCCACCGTCGTGCCGCCACCGGCGAGCAACCTGCCGGCATCCCGCGCGAGCGGCTCGTCGAGCGGATGGACATCACTGACGGACTTCAACACGCGGTTGACGGCGGCATCTCGCCGTTGATTGCCACGGACGAGCTCCGTGATGACGGGAGCGGGAACCCAGACCTGAGACTGCTCACGCAGAGCGGCGGCAAGCATCGTTCGCGCCGTCTTGTCGAGCTGGGACAACGCGATCACCGCACCGGTATCGAGCACGAACGGGATACCGAGTCGGCCGCTGTGCGGACGCCGCCTCGTCACGGCCGGAACCACCGGCGCGCCTCCTCGATGTCCTCCTCCGGGACAGGGCCGGCGCCAGACGGCGACCTGACGGATCCGCCGGTACAGCGTGCGCAGGCTCAGGTCCGGCCGGCCCAGACAGCGCCAGACCCGCCGGACCGTCCACGGCCCCGGGCACTCCAGCAGGGCGGCGATCCGCGCGCACAGCCGGCGTCCACCCAGCCGGGGCCGTCCCGGTCGGGGCCGGTCGGCCAGCCCGGCCGGTCCGGCGATGTTGAACCGGCCGATCCAGCGCCGCGCCGTGGCCGGATGACACTCCAGCAGTGCCCCGATCTCGGCCGCGGTCAGCCCGTGCAGGGACAGCAGCACCATCACCGCCCGCACCGCCACCCGCCACCGGCCTCGCAGATCCCCTCGCAGCCGCTCGAGGTCGCAGGTGGGGCGGTTGGCGAACACAGTGGGCGGGCGCATACTGACCACGACCTCGCCGGACGGGTGGACGACTGGTGCAACCTCGATCCAACCCCCGGCGGGGCCGGTGTCAACACGACCTCCCACCCGGTGATCTCACCCGGGTTACGCGCAGAACCCCTGGATAGGCGCTTAGGCGCGACTGATCGCCGAGACCGCCCATTCGGTCTGACTCTTGGTGGCGGATGCGGGCGGGCTCGGGCAGTCGGGGGCCGGGACGCCGCGGCCGGGCCGGACGTCTGCCGACCACGTGACGGTCTCGCCGTCATACCCGCAGGACAGCTCGGCGCGCGAGCCGTCGAACGAGCCCGTGCGGGGGGAGTCCAGCAGGCTCCAGCCCACCTGGCGCAGGACCTCGAGCTCGAGTGCTTGCACCTGAGGGCCTTTGAGCCCGCAGCAGCCGCGGTAGTGGTCGGCGACGTCGGCGAACTCGCCCTTGCGCCGCAGCACCGTCTCGACGAGGTCCTCGTCGCCGTAGGCCCAGGCGGTGCCCTCCGGCAGCACGAAGAAGGTCGCGGCGAAGCGGTGGCCGCCCAGGTGGCTGGTCCGCCAGTACGTCACACCCGAGGGCGCCCCGGCCGCCGCCAGCCGGGTGGCGAGGCCCGCGCCGAGGCGCCGTAGTCGGCCACGAGAGGCCCTCGGTCCCGCGGACGCCCTGACGTCAGCGGGACCGAGGGCCTCATGGTCTTCCGGCCATGGGTTCGAGCCCCATCCGCCCACCGCTGCCCCCGCCACAGATCGACGAAGGCCGCCGGATCCCCGGCGGCCTTCGTCGTGTGCGGGGTGCCTGTCAATGACCCTGGGGACGGCGGCCGCCGGACGTGCGAAAGAAGATCATTTTCGCACGTCCTTTGGCCCTCTGGTGACCCTGGGGACGGCGGCCGCCGGACGTGCGAAAGAAGATCATTTTCGCAC
>NZ_JASNFO010000161.1:0-239 GCF_032027725.1 Pseudofrankia coriaricola
GTCCTTTGGCCCTCTGGTGACCCTGGGGACGGCGGCCGCCGGACGTGCGAAAGAAGATCATTTTCGCACATCCTTTGGCCCTCTAGGCCGAACTTACTTGATCTAGGACGCACTGCGGGCTCGTGACTTGCGGGTTCGCGGCAGCCATTGATCGTCTTACTGACTACCAACGGTCTTGGAGATAGGCGCGCCGATTAGCTGGAAGACCTTTCTCTGGGTTTCGGTGGCGTTCGTGAGTA
>NZ_JASNFO010000162.1:0-9144 GCF_032027725.1 Pseudofrankia coriaricola
CTGCGGATCTTGTCGCCGCGGACCGTGTACAGATTCGGGATATGGCCGAACAGGGGTCCGAACAGGTTGCCGGTGAACAGGATGCGCTCGTCGGGGAGCCAGACGACCAACGAGTCGGTCGTCTCCCCACCCGGCGTCGAGTACAGCTCGATCCGGCGGCCGCCGAGGGTGAAGGTGTGGCTGTCGAGGAAGGTGGTCGTCAGGACCGGCTCGGGCGGCTGGTAGGTGGGGTCGACCCTGGTGATGTCACGGTTCCAGAGCCGGCGGCTGCGGCGGGCGAAGAACGGCTGCAGCCGGTGGAAGTACTCCCGGACGTCCGGATGGTTCGCCTGCGCGATGGTCTCGATGCCCGGTGCGTCCAGCTGTGACCAGCCTCCGACGTGGTCGGGATGGCCCTGGGTGAACACGATGACGCGCACCGGGTTGGCGCTGACCGCGGAGAACCGCGTCCTGATCTGGTCCGCCTCGTTGTACATCCCGGTGTTGATCAGCAGGTCGCCATCCGGGGTCGTGACGAGATAGCTGTTGGAGATGCCCTTCGACGCGAAGATGCCGTCGCCGAGTGGCACGGCGTCCTGGACGCCTTCGCCCTCCCGGACGATGAGCGCGTTGAGAGGCTGCTCCTGCGAGTCCGGGCTAATCGGGTTCTCCGCGCTCATCGGGTGCGGTCCTTTCCCACCTCGGGTCGGATCTGGAAGGCGTCCGTGTAGAAGGCGAACCGGTCGCGCAGCTCGTCCGCGTCGAGCCCGAAGTCGCCTTCCAGGTCGTAGACGACCCGGCCGCGCTTGCCGCGGGGGTGCGAGGCCAGGTAGTGCTCGATGTCCGCCCGGGTCTCGTCGGTGACCGTGAGGCCGGCGCGTTCCAGCACGCCGGCGGCCGCCTGGACGTCGTTACCGACGATCTCGTCGAACCTCAGCTCGACGAGCTGGCCCGCGGGCACCAGGTGCCGGTCACGCAGGTAACCGCGCAGCATCCGCTCTAGGCGGTCGACCCAGTAGGCGACATGGGCATCGATATCGGGCCGTTTCTGGCTGGTCTTCAGCGCGAGGCCCCGCATTGTCAACAGCGACTGGAGGGTCGCCACCGGGTCACGGTGGATCATGACGACGGTCGCGTCGGGGTAGGTCGTCATCAGCGGGACGAGTTGCTCGCTGTGTTGGTTCGACTTCAACATCCAGCGTTGCTCGCTGGGGAACTGCCAGGCGATCGTCCGCAGGACGTCCTTCATGTAGCGGTAGTGCGGCGTCTGGTCGTGGCTCAGGTAGTGGTCCCGGAAGCCGGGGACGTTCGCCATCCACTCCCACTGGTAACTGGCGAAGTCGGGCACCTGCAGCTCGTTCTCGCCGCAGGCGTGGTCCGGTGAGTGCTCGTGCATGGCGACGAAGATCTCGTTGCTGCTCATCCGTTGCCACCGCGCGTCCGACCGCGTCCAGCGCGGGTCCACCCCGTCCGGCCCCGCCGTCTCGCCCACGCTCGGGGCCGGCTGCGCGGCCAGGTAGACCGGGAGATGCCGCAGCCGGCGGTCGGCGGCCAGCAGGTTCTCCAGATGGGTGCTGCCTGACCGGGGCAGCGCGATGACGTTGATCGGCCGCTCGATGGGCGCGTCGAGGCAGGCGGGGTGGTCGTCCCAGTAGCGCTGGATGAGCAGCCGGTTCGCCGCCGCCCGGACGCACTGGTCGACGAACGTCGCCTTGTACGTCCGCCACACGTTGGCGTCGGCCTCGACCTCGGTCAGCAGCAGGCCCAGGCGCTGGGTGAACTCCAGCGAGCCGAAGTCGTGCAGGCCGGTCTGCCGGCTGGCCCCCTCGAGCACCGCGTCGATGCTCATGTCGAGCGGCCGTGCCTCGTCGGCTTCCAGGGCGGCCCGTTGCGCCGGGTCGCGTGTGTCGTCGCGCATGCCTTCGACGCGCAGCACCTTTACGGCCATGGCGGCAGCTCCGTTACGTCGGTCTTTCCCGCGTTCGCCAACCAGCCGCCATCGATGACGACGAGGTCGCCGGTGTGATAGCGCGACCAGTCGCTCATGAAGTACACGCCGATACCCTCGAAGTCCTCGGCTTTGCCCGCTCGGCCTGAGGGGTTGTAGCGGCGGTTGCGGTCGAACAAGGGGCTGTCGATCGAGATCTGGACGGTCTCGCTCTCTGTGTATCCGGGGCAGACGACGTTGCTGCGGATGCCGTAGCGGCCGGCCTCGACCGCGATGCCACGGGACATGGCCGCCATCGCGCCCTTGGACGCGTTGTAGTGCTGCATGCCGGGGCTGCCGGTCAGCGCGGAAAGGCTGGCGCAGAACAGCAGCGACCCGCCGGGGTCGCCCGCGTCGTAACGCCGCTTCATGTGGCGAGCACCCTCGCGCATGACGAAGAACGCGCCGTGCTGGTTGACCGCGAGCAGGTTGTGCCAGGCGTCGCTCGTCATCTCCGGGAAGCTGCGCTCCCTGCGCATCAGGCCGGCGTTGGCGATGACGCCGTCGACCCGGCCCAGCTCCTCGGCCGCCTCGGCCATCGCCTCGACGACGCGGGCCTCGTCGGAGACGTCGACCTCCTGCGCGAGCACGCGGTGGCCGAAGCCGGCCAGCTCCTTGGCCGCCTCGAGGTTCTTGTCCGCCCGTCGGCCCCAGATGACCACGTCGCCACCGGCCCGGGCGACGCCTCGGGCGAAGGCCAGACCGATCCCGGCGTTGCCACCACTGACCACGACCACACGGCCCGTTAAGTCGAACATGTTGCATTGCTATAGCAAAATTTGCATTGCAGTCAAGCCCCTGGGGTGGCCCCGAAGCGCGTACCGGTCCGCTACCGTTGCTGTATGGCCCGGCCCGCGCCCGCGTCCGCCCGCGCGACGAACATCGTTGCCTTCCTCACCGCGCACCCGTCCCGTGGCTTCACGATCAGCGAACTCGTCGCGCACCTGGGCATGAACATCGCCTCGGCCCACGCCACCCTGGCCGTGCTGTGCGACTGCGGGTTCCTCATCCGGGACCCGGCGCATCGGACCTACATGCTCGGACCGGCACTGGCGGCAACCGGGTTCGCGGCGATCGAACAGAACCCGGCGATCGAAGCCGCGATCGAGCAGGCCGAGGCGCTCTCAAGCGAGCTCGACCTCGAGATCGGCGTCTCCGCCCTCGCGGGGCGCGACGTCATCTTCCTCGCCCGCCGCGGCCCGCAGCCACGCGCGACGAGCATCGGCTACCCCGGCGACCGGACGCCGCTGCTGGCACCGATCGGAGCGGTGTTCCTGGCCTGGGCCGACGACGACACGGTCGCCGCGTGGCTCGGCCGGGCCGCGCTCACCCCCGCACTCGAGGAGCTCTACCGAGGCGTACTTGCCGAGATCCGCGCCAGGGGCTTCAGCGTCCCGCTTCCCGCGATCGCCGCGCCCACAGTGGTCGACGCCATGACAAGGATCCGCGACGAGCCGACCGACGAGGACGCCGAGCAGCAGCTCACCGGCGCCCTCGCGAAGACCGACGAAATGCTGCTGTCCTTCGACGGCCTGGCCGGCTCAGACGAGATAGCGGTCAAGACCATCGCCGCCCCGATCTTCGACCCGATCGGCCGGGTCCTGCTCTCGTTGAGCATCACCGGACCCGAGCACCCGATCCAGATCCACCACATCCTGGAACTGGGCCACCGCCTGGTCCAGTCCGCCGCGATCGCGACACGCCAGGCACGCGGCCGCGTTCCGAGCCGCGACCTCCCCACCGCCACGGCGGCCGGCCCCACCCGCCGCCGCTAGGGACTTCCCCGCGGATCAGGGTGGTCCGGTAGCAGACCACGCCCCGAATCGAGTTCTGGCGCGCTACACCCACCGCAACGCTTCCCACCGGACGCACATCCGGTGGCCAGTTGCGGATAGTATCCGCTCGGCTTCGCACTGCGGTGTCAGCTGAGTCTACCCACGGCCCGATCATGTGCTGCGGGTGCAGTTTGCGCTGGCGATGGCTGGCCACGGTCCAGGTCGAAGGCTCGTCCTTCGCACTTGGAGGTAGGTCATGGACACCAGGCAGGACATCGTGTTCAAGCGGTGCGGATGCACCGACGCCGCCACCGGCCGGCAGCTGCCGGCCGCTGCCCACAGCTGGCGGAGCCGGGGCATGGCAGCTGGTACTTCGCCGTCCAGGTCACCACCAGCGGCGGCCGCAAGACCCGCTACCGCCACGGCGGCCACGCGACCCGCGAGGCCGCGGTCGCGGCCCGGCAGGCCATCCTCGCGGCGCCGGTCGACGAGGCCGCGGCGGGGGCCTGGACCGTCGGACGGTGGCTGCGCTGCTGGCTGGCGCAGTCCGAGCCGCGTCTACGGCCGTCCACGCTGCATGGTTACCGCGACCACGTCGACCGCTATCTGATTCCCGCTTCTCGGCCGGATCGCCCTCGCCGATCTCACCTGCCAGCGGCTGCAGCGGTGCTTCGACCAGCTGGCTCGCCGGCGTACCCGCGCCGGGATGCTGATCGCGCCGTCTACCGTGGACCGGATCCGTGCCACCTTGCGCTCCGCGCTGAACACCGCCGTGCGCGAGGGTCTAATCGCCAGCAACCCGCTCCCGCAGATCCGCCTCCACAAGCCGACCCGGCCGCATCCAGTCATCTGGACCGATGAGCGTGTCGCCGCCTGGCGCAGAGACGGTGCCCACCCACCCGTCGCCGTCTGGACCCTACGACAGATGATCACCTTCCTGGCCGGCATCGAGGACGACCGGCTCGCCCCGCTGTGGTGGCTGATCGCGCTGCGCGGCCTGCGCCGCGGCGAAGCCGCAGCCCTGCACCACGAAGACCTCGACGCCGGCGCGTGCGAGCTGACCGTCACCCACCAGCTGCTCGCCCTGCCCGGCGAGCTGTACTGCGGGCCGCCCAAGAGCCGAGCCAGCAACCGCACCATCACCCTCGACCAAGCCGGCACCCGACAACTCGCCGAGCACGCCATCGCCCAAGCCGTCGACTCGCTACACCACCAAACGGCCGAGCAGCGTCGCAGCGACACCCGCACCCACACCGGACCCGGCTGGCAACACGGACGGAGGTGCTGTTCATCCCCCGGACCAGCCGTCTCACGCTGCTCATACCGTTCCTGTGGGTGTTCCCGGGGTCGATACGTCGGGACCGAGCACGCGAAGGTGCCCCGGGGCGTGCGGGGTGACCGTTAACGCCGACTGCCCTTCCAGGTCCACGCCGACGGCGACGCGGTCGCGGGCATCCCGGCCGAGATTGTCGTGCATCGGCATGTCACGGCTGCTCGTCCGGCCGAGCTGACCCCGCGGGCCAGGCCGGCGGTCCGGCGTGCTCCGCGAGGCTGGGTACGCCCTCGGCCGGCAGCTGTTCGGCGGGACGTTGACCTGCCTCGGCGCCGGCCGGGTGGTGCAGGTCGAAGGCCGGGCGTTCGGAGCGGATCCGCGGCAGCGACAGGAAGTTGTGCCGGGGTGGCGGGCAGGAGGTCGCCCATTCGAGCGAGTTCCCGAATCCCCACGGGTCGTCGACGCCGGCGATGGGACCTTTCCGGTAGGACGCCCAGACGTTGTAGAGGAACGGGAGCGTGGAGACACCCAGGAGGAAGGCGCCCGCGGTGGAGATGGTGTTCAGCGTCGTGAAGCCGTCGCCCGGGCCGTAGTCGGCATACCGGCGCGGCATGCCCTGCATGCCGAGCCAGTGCTGGACGAGAAACGTCAGGTGGAAGCCGAAGAAGACCAGCCAGAAGTGGACCTGACCGAGCCGGTCGTTCATCATCCTGCCGGTGACCTTCGGGAACCAGAAGTACACGCCGGCGAACGCGGCGAACACGACCGTGCCGAACACGGTGTAGTGGAAGTGTGCGACCACGAAGTAGGTGTCGCTGACGTGGAAGTCGATCGGCGGGCTCGCGAGCAGCACCCCGGTAAGGCCTCCTAGCAGGAAGGTGACCAGGAAGCCGAGGCTGAACAGCATCGGCGTCTCGAAGGTGAGCGAGCCGCGCCACATCGTCCCGATCCAGTTGAAGAACTTGACCCCGGTGGGCACGGCGATCAGGAACGACGTCGCGGCGAAGAACGGCAGCAGGACGGCGCCGGTGACGAACATGTGGTGTGCCCACACGGCGAGCGAGAGCATGCCGATGCCGATGGTGGCGAAGACCAGCCCTTTGTAGCCGAAGAGGGGCTTGCGGGAGAACACCGGGAGGATCTCGGTGACGACCCCGAAGAAGGGCAGCGCGATGATGTAGACCTCGGGGTGCCCGAAGTACCAGAACAGGTGCTGCCAGAGGATCGCGCCGCCGTTGGCAGCGTCGAAGATGTGCGCGCCGAACCGCCGGTCGGCCTCCAGCGCCAGCAACGCGGCCGCCAGTGGTGGGAAGGCGGCGATCACGAGTATCGACGTGACCAGGAAGTTCCAGCAGAAGATCGGCATGCGGAACATCGTCATGCCGGGTGCCCGCAGGCACAGCAAGGCTGTGATCATGTTGACGGCGCCGAGGATGGTGCCGGTGCCGGAGACGACCAGCCCCGTGATCCACAGATCCCCGCCGACGCCGGGTGAGTAGGCCTTGCTGCTAAGCGGGGTGTATGCGGTCCACCCGAACGCGGCCGCTCCGTCGGGAGTGAGGAAGCCGGAGATCAGCAGCAGGCCGCCGAACAGGAATAGCCAGAACGACAGAGCGTTCAGCCGCGGGAAGGCGACGTCGGGGGCGCCGATCTGCAGGGGGATCAGGAAGTTCGCGAACCCGAACGCCAGCGGCGTCGCGAACAGCAGGAGCATCAGGGCGCCGTGCACCGTGAAGAACTGGTTGTACTGGTAGTTGGAGAAGTACTGGAGCCCGGGCCGCGCCAGCTCGGCCCGCATCATCTCCGCAAGCACCCCGGCGAAAAGGAAGAAACCGAACGAAGCGACCGTGTACATGACGGCGATGTCCTTGTGGGACGTCGTCCGGATGTACTCCAGGAAGTTCTTCCGCTGCCGGACGTGCACCGACTCGTCAACATCGAGCCCAACCGCCCGCTCCTGCACAGCCGTCACCGGGGTTCCTCTCTGGGATCCTGTGCCGCCACCGGCCCGTCTCCGGGTCTGTGGGCCGACAGAATAGTGCAGCCTGGCGGATCACCATCGCGGCCGAGTCGGGCTTGTTGACATAAGGTCAGTTCGGTCGGATATGCGGGCAACGTTCGCGGGGATATCAGTGAGGCCGCGCGGCCGTGCGCGTTTTGGTGCATTAGTTCTTTGCGCGGAGCGGACAGAGGGCGCCCGCACGGCGAGCAGTGCCTGTCTGGAGTGCCGCCGCCGAGGGATGCCTTGGAACGCCGAAGCTCTTCCCCACAGCGAGGCCGTGGCCAATATGGATTCCAGCTGGGACGCCTGGTCGACGCCCTGTGTCGTCCGCCAGTGCGCTGCTCGAGCCCGAGGGTATCGCGAAGAAGATTCTTGAGATAACCCGGATGGGACGATACCGGAACAACTATGGATGCCTGCCCGCGCCCCAACGCTAGGGCGGACTCAGAGCGGCCCCCGCGCTATCCTCCAGGCGAAGCGAATCTGCTCTGCGGTAGGGAGATGGGGATGCCTAACCGACGGCCCAACACCACCACTGACGCCGGTGCGCCCGTGGCCAGCGATGAGTACTCGCTGACCGTCGGCCCCGGTGGTCCGAACCTGCTGCAGGATGCCTACCTGATTCAGAAGCTGGCTCACTTCGTCCGTGAACGCGTGCCCGATCGCGTATACCACGTCAAGGGCGGGGGTGCCTTCGGCTACTTCGAGGTGACCGCCGATGTCACCCAGTGGACCAAGGCCGCCTTCCTCGCAAAAGTAGGCAAGCGGACGCCGATGCTTGCGCGATTTTCCTCGGTGGCCGGCGAGGAGGGTTATCCGGATACAGACCGCGATGTCCGTGGCTTCGCCCTCAAATTTTACACCGAAGAGGGCAATTACGACCTTGTCGGCAACAATACCCCGGTCTTCTTCGTGCGCGACCCGATGAAGTTCCCTGACTTTATTCACTCGCAGGAACGTATGCCCGACAGTGGCCTGCGCGACAACAACATGCAGTGGGATTTCTGGACACTCTCTCCGGAGTCGGCGCATCAGGTGACAGTCCTGATGAGCGACCGGGGAACGCCGCGCACGTGGCGCAACATGAACGGTTACAGCAGCGACACCTACATGTGGGAAAACGCCGCAGGCGAGAAATTCTGGGTGAAATACCACTTCAAAACCGAGCAGGGCATCCAGAACATGACCGACGCCGACGCCAAAGCCATGCGCGCCGAGGACCTCGACTACCACCGGCGTGACCTTTGGGAGGCGATCGCCCGCCAGGATTACCCGTCATGGCGCCTCGAGATGCAGATCATGCCTTACCAGGAGGCTGCGGACTACCGCTTCAACCCCTTCGACATCACCAAGGTATGGCCACACGGGGACTACCCGACGATCCCGATCGGCCGCATGGTGCTCAACCGCAACCCCGAGAACTTCTTCGCCCAGATCGTGCAGGCCGGGTTCGACGTGGCGAACTTTGTCCCGGGCATCGGCCCCAGCCCGGATCGCATGGTGCTGGGCCGGATGTTCGCATACGGCGACTCGAACCGCTATCGCACCGGTCCGAACTATGAACAGCTGCCGGTCAACCGGCCCCTCAACGAGGTGCACAACTACAACAAGGACGGCCCGATGCGCTACGAGCACAATGGGAACCAGCCCGTATATGCGCCGAACAGCTACGGCGGTCCGACGGCCGAGCCGCGGCGCTACCGTGATCCGAGCTGGTTCGTAGAATCTGCCGAGATCATGCGCACGGCCTACCAGGCGCACAAGGACGACGACGATTTCATCCAGCCCGGCACACTCTACCGGCAAGTGCTGACACCGACCGATCGGGACCACCTGGTCCGCAACATCGCCGGGCACCTGAGCCAGGGCGTGGAACGCTTCATCCAGGAGCGCGCGGTCAAGGAATACTGGGCCAAGGTCGACCCCGATCTCGGCGCGCGTGTCGCCCACGAACTGGGCTTGGTCACAGTACGGTAGCCGTGAACGATGCAACTAGCTCGGCTAGTGTCTCGTGATTCTGTTTCGTTTATGTGGTCGTTCGGCTAGAATGGCGAGGTGGAGCTAACGGCGGATATGCGGTCGGAACTGCTGTCCATGGTGAATGACAGCGACGTTCCTGCGAATGTGG
>NZ_JASNFO010000163.1:0-9112 GCF_032027725.1 Pseudofrankia coriaricola
TTCTCTGGGGGTCGGACGCTGGTCCGGGCGCCTGATTTCTGCGTTTGTGCAGCTCAGGGGCTGTTTGACTTGAAGGTATTGTCTGCAACAGGTGTGGTGCAAGGGCGACGCGCCGGGTTTTTATCGGCTCGTCGTCGGGGCGTTGATGCGGGTCATCAGTTCGCGGTTTGCCTGCCGGGCGGCGGCGAGGTCCTGGTCGCGTTCCTCGAGTTGGAGGCGTAGGTCGACGACCTGCTGCTCGAGGTTGACGATGCGCGTGTTGAGTTTGTCGATGTCGGCCGGGGCGCCGAGTCCGGACTCGCGCCAGGCCTGTTCACCGAGGGTGTCGGACAGGCGGTTTTCGAGTTGGTGGATGCGGGCGGCCAGGCGGACGGCGCGTTCCTGGGCAGCGAGCAGGTCGGCCTGTAGGGACGCCCGGGTGACGGCGGGTCCGACGCCGGGGGTGGGAGCGGGCTGGGCTTCGAGGGCGTGGGCCTGCTCGAGCAGGTCACGGTGCCGGTAGAGAAATGTCCGGTCGACGCCGGCGGCGCGGGCGATACCGCTGATGGTGATCTCCTCGCCGGCGGCGTGGGCGCTGGTGAGGGCGGTCTGGACGCGCCCGCGGCGCCGGTCGGTGTCGGCGCGCCGGCCCTTCGCCATCGCGGCGGTGCGGGAGGAGGAAGTGGTCATGGCGTCGCCTGGCCGGCGGGGAGGGCTCCGGCGCGCAGCCGGGGCATGCCGAGCATCGCGGCGCGGTGGCGTCGGACGGTCGCGACGGCGTCGTCGATCTGGGCGCGTTCGGGGCCGGTGAGTTGGTCGAGGCCGGCGCTGACGCGGCCGATCAGCCTGCGGATGCGGGTGATCTCCTCGTCGGAGGGCATGGCCTCGGCTCTGGCCCAGTCGTCGACGTCCGCGGTGGCGAGGAGCCGTTCGCGGGTGCGCAGCAGGTCGTCGAGGTAGCTGGTCAGTTCGGGCAGGTAGGAGACGTCGGTGCGGAAGTGGTCGCAGCCGGCGCAGCGGAACCGGTAGGGGCAGGCCTGGCCGCCGGCCTTGACGTTGGACGGCTCGGCGCAGATCCCGAACGGGACGGCGACCTCGCCGATCGCCCGGTGGGTGTGCGCGGCGTCGAGGAGGGCTTGGGCCTGCTGCCAGACGCGGTTGCCGTGCCGGTCGAACTGCAGGGCGGTGAGCCGGTCGACGGCCTCGCGGCGGCGCTGCTCGCCGACGCGGTAGTACTGCCGGGTGGTGTCGAGCTTGCGATGGTCCATCAGCTCGCGCAGCACGTCGATGCCGACGCCGGCGTCGGCGTGCCGCTGGGCGTAGGTGTGCCGGTAGGCGTAGAGCACGATCCTGCTCTTGTCGAACTCGACCCCGTGGCTCTGGCGGTTTGATTTGGTTCTGGCGCAGATCTTGTGACGCGAGCGCAGTCGATCACTGGGCGTCACCGGGATCCGCGGCCGACAGACCGGCCACGACTGGCAGGTCGCGTCGCGGCCGGGGGCCACCACAAGATCCGCGCCAGAGCCAGATGGAAGGATCTGGCGCTGATCTTGTGATCCTTCCGGCCCTCTGGTGATCATCTGGCGAGTAGGACGCGTTTGCGGAGCAGGTCGAAGCTGGCGCGGCCGAACATCTGCCTTTTGATCATTTTGATGCGGTTGACGTTGCCCTCGACGACGCCGGAGCTGTGGGGTTCGGTGAGGCCGGCGAGGACGGCGGCGTGGTCGCGGCGCAGGCCGTGGGCAAAGCGGTGCAGGTCGGGCTGGTCGTCGGCCTCGACGGCGGTGATCCAGGCATCGAGCCGCTCGCCGTGGCGTTCGACGAGCATCTCGGCGAAGCCGGCGACGTGGGCCGTGGCCGCGGCGAGCGGCGGGCTGCGCTCGAGGATCTTCTTCAGCGCGGCGGTGTCGTCGGCGTCGAGCCGGTCGGGGTGGGTCAGGATCCAGCGGGTCACCGTGCGGACCTTCGGCGCCGCGGGCGCCGGGGTCGGGGCGCGGCCGGCCGTGCGCAGCGGGCGCAGGTAGTCGCGGAGGGTCGCGTAGCTGCCGGTGTAGCCGCGCTCGGAGATCTCCCGGAACAGCTCGCTGAAGGTCGTGACGCCCGCGTTGAACCGTTCGTGCAGGTAGGGCTTGTGCGCGTCGAGAACGCTGACCCGGCCCTCGCGGGCCCTGGCGAGCACGTCCTCGACCGTCTCGGCCCGGTAGTACTTGCGGACGGTCTCCTTCGCCAGCCCGAGCTCCCGTTTGATCGTCTTGATGCCCAGGCCCTGGGCCTTGAGCTCCTGCACCGCCGCATACCGTTCCCGGGCGTTGCGCACGAAGTCCTGCTGCTCGAACTGCTCGGCGCGCACCGCCGGGGCCTTCGCCTCGACGTCGACCTGCTCGGGCTCCGCCGACGGCGGCGCCGGTTCGGCGGCGGGTTCGCGCAGGTCAGCCCGATGCCGGGTGACGGTCTTCTCGACGTAGCCGGCCAGGTTGTGCCACAGATGCCAGCGGTCCGCGACCTGCATGGCCTCGGGGGCGCCGGTGCGCGCGCCGTCGGCGTAGGCGCCGCCCCGGTCACGGCAGACGGTCTCGGTGCCAGGATGGGCCTTCAGCCAGGCGGCGAACGTCTCGGCTTCCCGGTCCGCGAGTAGGTCCACCGGCCGGCCGGTGGCGACGTCGACGAGGACTGTGCCGTAGGTGTGCCCGCGTCGCAGCGCGAAGTCGTCCACCCCAAGAACGGCGATCGTCGTGACCTCGGGATCGGGCAGCGCCCGCACCCGGCGCAGCAACGTGTCCCGGCCGACCTCCAGACCCAGCGCGGTGGCGAGACGCGCCCCGGCCCGTCCCGCGAGCGCCAGCCCGATCTGGCGCACCGCCTCCGCCGCCGGCGGCGTGAACCGCGCATACGGGCTGGTCAGCCCCTCGACCTGCTCCGCGAACGTCACCACCGCACAGCCCGGCTCGGCGCAGCGGAACCGGCGGACCACCAGCTCGACCACGACGCCCAGCCCACCCAGCGCGGTATCGACGAGGCGCCGCCGATACCGGCCATGCACCCGCGACGAAACCGTCGCGCAGCGCGGACAGGCCACCTGCTCCGCCCGGGCACGCACCCGAAGCCTCAACTCGCCTGCTACCCGCTCCACGCTGTCCAGCGCGACGTTCGCCAGATGCGGCAGCCAGACCCCAAGGTCAAGGAGGTCACACCAGCCCGATGATCGCAGCCGCCGACCAATATCCGATCACCGCGGGGCCAGTCCGATCACAAGATCAGCGCCAGATCCAGATGGAACCGCCAGAGCCAACCCCGTCGGTGGTGGTCAGGGCCGGCATCCGGCCGAGCCAGGTGCGGTGGTGGAACGACAGGGTGAAGGAGGTGACCGGGCGGCGGCCGTCGGGGTTGCGCCGGTCGGTGGGCAGCAGCGCGAGCTCGGCGATCGGGGTGTCCGGGAAGAGGCCGCGGACCCGCTGCTGCTGGGTGACGATCAGCTGCGCGGTGTTCTCGCCGATCGGGAGCCGCCGGCCGAGCCGGTTGGCCTTGTGGTTGGTGTAGACGAGCAGCGGCGCGCCGTCGGCGTCGCGGGCCAGGCAGTCGAAGCCGAGCGCGGCGATCTCCTCGGGCCGGCGGCCGGTGTCGATCGCCAGCGAGAACGCGGTGCGCATCTCCGGCGAGGTCAAGACGCCGAACTGGTCGCAGACCTGCCGCATGATCTCCGGTGGGAGGTCGCGGTTCGGCTCGGCGGGCTCCGGCTCGGCCGGGATGTCGTCGCGGTGGACGGCGAAGTCCTCCCCGAGCCCGCCAGCGATCCCGCCAGGGCGGGTCAGGCCGAGCGCGCGGATCCGGGTGAGCACGGTGCGGACCTCGCGGCAGGCGCGGAGCCGCGCGTCGCCGGTGATCGTCCCGGTCGATTCCAGGTAGGCCAGCCGGTGCAGGAAGGCCTCGATGTCGGCGCGGCCGAGCGCCGCGGGTGTTTCGCCGCGGTCGTCGCGCATCCGCAGGCTCTCGGACAGCCTGGCCAGGCAGCCCAGGTGGTGGCGCACCACGAGGCCGGGCTTGCCGGCCTTCGACCGGCGCCGCGGCAGGTCGTCGGAGGCCCAGCGTTTCGCGGCCTCGCGCAGCCAGCGCTGGCTGATGGCGGTGAACGACAGCGTGCCGCCGTGCCCGAAGACCGCCAGGTCCCACTCGTCCTTGCAGATCTCGGTCTGCGGGGTGGCCAGCGCCCGGCGGACGTGGCCGGCCAGGGTCGTGGCCAGCGCGTGGAAGTTCGCTTCCCGGTCGTCGGGGACCTGGTAGTTGGCGATCATGGTCACCTGCTGGCGGCGCAGGTCGTCGCAGACCCGGCGCAGGTCGGCCTCCTTGGTCTTGACCCCGTCGACACGGCAGCGCTGCTGCAATCCGAACAGGACCTGCGCGACAACGAGCGGCGCCAGCCCGCGCAGGCTGACCTCGCCGCCCCGGCCGATCGCCGGCTCGACCATCCGCCAGCGGCCCTCGTCCAGGGCGGGGTCGGCCCGCCGGGCGACGCGCAGCCGGATCTGGTGGCCCGCGCAGTAGGCGCCACCGCGGTGGCGCTGCTGGCGCGGGCAGGCCGTGACCCCGCACGGCGGGCAGGGTGGCAGCGGCCGGGCCTGCCGGTGGCCGAGGAACTCGGCCATGCCCAGGCCCAGCGCGCGGCGCTGGTCGGCATGCGCACGACACAGCCCCTGCGCCGCCGTGTCCCACTCGCGGGCGCAGCCCGCCAGACGACACCCACCCGTGCCCCGGGACGGGAGGTCGCGGACGGGAAGCAGCGCGACCTCGTCGGCGCCGAAGCCATGCTCGGCGAGCCGGCGCCGGCAGGAGACACAGACACCTCCGCCGGCCGCGGTCGCCGTGCAACCGGCGGCCCGGCAGACCAGCCGGACCAGCAGTCGATGTCCCGGCGGCGGGGACAGCAGCCGACGCGCCGCATCCCAGCCGACCTCGGCCAGGAACCCCGCGTCGAGCAGGGCCGCGACCCGCGCCGCGGCGTGCTCGCCGTGGCGCGGCACCCCGAACACCGGGCAAATCCCGCTTCCGGTCGCGCCGGCCGGCTCGGCCACTGCGCGCAGCACGGCGCTCACCGGCCCGCCCCGCCGTCCGGCCGGGGACTCGGCACGCGTTCGACCGCGTCCCGCAGCCGCCCCGGATCGGGATGCAGGTAGACCTGCGAGGAGCTCATCGACACATGCCCAAGCAGCTCAGCGACCTCGTCGAGACTCCCACCCGCGTCGGCGAGGTTGCTCCCGAACGCATGCCGCAACTGGTGCGGCGTCACCGCCCGGCCCAGCCCCGCCCTCCGGCCCGCTGCGGCCAGCAGCATGTTGACCGCCCCCGGCGGCACCGGCGCGCCGATCGAGCCGCGGAACAGGTTCACCAGCAGGAAGTCACCGCCCGCCGCCGCTGGAACGCCGACGCGCTCGAACTCATAGGCGTCGAACGCCTGCACGACCAGGAAGTCCAGCGGCACCACCCGCTGGCGCCGCGACTTCGCCCACGCACCGTTGGGGTTGTCCCGCCGGACCACGTGCAGGTGCGCCCGCGTCACCGCGCAGCCCAGCACCCGCGAGTCCGCGAGCAGGTGCACGTCGCCGCGCCGCAGCCCGCACAGCTCACCGCGGCGCAGCCCCGCCCTGGCCATCAGCAGCACGATCAGCCGGTCCCGCGCGCTGCGGCACCCACCGAGCAGCGCGACGATCTCCTCGTCCGAGGCCCGGTCCACCTCCGACTCCGGCTCGTGCAGCCGGTGCCGCGCCCGCATCCGCCACGCCATCGACGGGTTCTCACCCCGCGCCTGCTCGGGCAGGTCACGGTCATCCGCCAGCTCGTAGATCAGCGGTAGCAGGCTCCCCGACGCCCGGCCCGACGTCACCGCGTGCACGACGAACCCGCGCACCGCCGTCAGCACGGCATTGATCCGCCGCGCCCCGCGCACCGGCGCACGGCCCGGACCTACCAGCAGCTCACCGCCGCCGGACGGGGCCTCCGCACCGGACGCCTCCGGTCCCGCGTGCCGCAGCCACGTCATGAACAACCCGAGCTGCTCAACCCCGACCCGCCAGTCCCGCCCCGTCCGACCACACCAGCGCAGGAACAGCGCGATCGCGCCGGCATACGAACGTGCCGTCAGCTCCGCCCCGTCGCGACCGAACCGGACCTGACGCAGAAACGCGTCCGCATCACCCACCACAACCAGCTCGTCGTCGAGCACCGTCCAATACCGGACACCCGACGGCAACCTCACCAGAAACGCCCGCATCCACCACCACCGACTCTCTCCCGCTGGACGTCATAAACGACTACCAGCCACGAGAGCCACACCCACACAGAAGCGTCGCGCCGCCGCGTGGCCTGTCCCGCCTATGCAACGTCACACGACAGGTCCCCGACCCCCAGAGAAAGGCGTCTTCGATTGTAGAAGACCTCGATGTATCGGACTATAGCACGCCGGGCGAGGCTGCGGGTGGCGAAAACAGTCCGGTGGACGAGCTCGTTTTTCAGGGCGCCGAAGAACGATTCGGCCATGGCGTTGTCCCAGCAGATCCCGGTGCGTCCGACGGAGCCGCGCAGGTCGAGTGACGTCAACGTTCGGGCGAACGCGGCAGACGTGTAGTTGCTGCAATGCCGCTAAGATAAGAACGGCGCCGACAAGATCAAAGTCGACGTGATCGTTTTGGTGCTTGTCTGGACGCATGCGATCGGGCGGTGTGGCGGTTATTGACGAGTCGATCAAAGCGGTAGAATGACGTGTGGATTCAGTCGAGGAGCCGTCGCCGGCGGGGCGCCTTACGGACCATATTTGCGCCGCCATTTTCAGATGCACTGTGCGTAGTCGATCTCGATGTTGTAGAGCCGGTGGTAGGCGTCGAGGACGAACTCGGGCGTCGGGTTGTCGATGTTCGTGATGTAGCCCTTGAGCGCGGCCAGGGCACGGGCTTTGGCCTCGAGGGTGCGGTTTACGGACTTGTCCGCGCCGGCGAGCTGGACGAACCGGTTGCGTTTGACGGGGACCTTCCCGGCGACGGCCTTCTCGGCCTTGCCGACCTGTTCGTCGATACCGCGCAGGGTGCGCCGGGCCCGGTCGGCCTTGTACTGGTAGTAGATGACCTGGTCGCGGCGCTGGTCGGTCGCGGCGGCGGGCCAGGGCTGGGTGAAGATCTGCCCGTCGGGGATGTCCTCGCCGGGATGCTTCGCCCGCCAGTCCTTGATCACATAGGGGATGTCGGGGATCTTCATCCCGAGGATGAACGACAGGCCCTCGGCCTCGATCGCCTTGCGGTTGGCCTCGGAGATCATGCCGGCGTCGGCGACGACGGTGACGTCGGCCAGCCGGTGCGCGGCCATGAAGTCCTTGATGACCGGGAGCATGGTGGTGGTCTCGGCCTTGTTGCCCTCGAACGCCTCGATCATGAGCGGGAAGCCGGACGCGTTGGCGAGCAGCCCGACGGTGATCTGCGGCTCAAGGCGGCGTTCCTTCGAATTATGCCGAGCTCGGCATAACGCCAATTATGTGAAGCGATCGGTTATGTGAGGCCGGTGGACGTTCCCGCTGGTCACGGCGTGGGTATGTGCTCACCGGCTTCGCATAACGTTCAGGCGATGGTGGTCAGGAAGGCGAGCAGGTTGTTCCTGGTGGCGTCGTCGAAGTGGGTGCTGAGGACGATGTTGCGTGCGGCTTTCTCGATGGCGGCTCGCTTGAGTTCGGGGTTGGTCTTGGCGTAGATCTCAGTTGTGGTCACTGATGCGTGTCCGAGCAGGTCACGGATGTAGATGAGGTTCACGCCGTCTTCGAGCAGGTGCATGGCTCGGGAGTGACGCAGCGCGTGGGGTGTGACGTGCTCGGGGACGGTCGTCGGATTCGCGGCGTGCGCGGAGGTGGCATGGCGGGCGAGGATCGCGGCGATGCCCGCGCGGGTGAGCCGTGCTCCGCGCCGGCTGGTGAACAGCGGGTCGGTCGGGTTCGCGGATCGCGTCGACGTGGCGTGTCGGGTCACGATGGCGGCGGCATCGCGGGTGAGCGGGATGGTTCGGGTCTTGCGGCCCTTGCCGGTCACCGGTGGCTGGACGTGGAGGTCGCCGTGACTGAGGTCGGCGATCTCTTGGACTCGGGTGGCGGTGTCATAGATGCAGGTCAGCAGGGCCAGATCCCGCAGACCGCCGGCGGTCTGGGCGTGTTCGAGAAGCAGCTTGATCGCCTCGGTCGTGAGGTAGGTGATCTCGGGGTGCGGCGTCCTGGTGGCCGGTATCGCGAGGACGGGTCTGGCCTGGGAGATCAGCTCGGGTGCTCTGGACTGGGCGAAGCGCAGGAAGGTGTCCATTCAGGGGTGCCGATTCCGGCACCCCGTTGTTGACGTTGGTTTAGGCGGCGAGGGCGGGTGCGGGGCTGGCCAGGCGTGGGACGGGCATCCAGGGTTTGCCGGCGAGGGTCATCCGGATGGCGTCGATGGCGCGGAGGCCGTGGTCGCGGGCGGTGACCAGGTAGGAGCGCACGCGTAGGTAGGCGGCGAGGGTCGTGGGCGTGTGCCAGTAGCCCGAGACGGCCTGGTGACGTTTCGGGAGCCTGATCGCCTGCTCTGCCGGGTTGTTGACCCAGGGGATCTTGAGGTCGGTGGTGAAGAGCCAGACCTGGTCGGCCTTCGCGGCGAGCCGGCGGGCCAGGACCAGGCCGGGGTGGTTCCTGTCGTCCTTCCAGGGCCGGGACATGTTCGCCAGTTCGCCGACGCGGACGTCACGGTCGTAGCGGGTCCGCAGCTCGTCGATCGTCTTCTGGTCGAGGCGGGTGCGCCCGTCGGCGCGGGCGGCGACGACGAGGGCGCCCGCCTCGCGGAGCAGGTCGATGAGTCGGCCGGCCCACTTCTGGGCGCCCGGCGCGAGTGCCAGCACCGCCCGCAACGACCGAATGAGGTGCGCACAGCACAACTGCACGCCGGCGAGCCCGGGGTCGTACTGGTACCAGCCGGCGTAGTCGTCGCGGGTCAGGTAGCCGTGCCAGCCGTCGAGCACCCCGGTGGCGTCGATCGCCTCCGACGAGCGTGAGCTGATCGCCGCGTACCAGACCAGCCCGGGTGTCGGGGTGCGGACCACCAGCAGGTGCGGGGTGCCGGACAGGACCGTGAGCCTGTCACGATTT
>NZ_JASNFO010000164.1:0-8779 GCF_032027725.1 Pseudofrankia coriaricola
GTCCGGCGACTGATGGAGACGCCGGAGGGCTACGACCGGGGGCAGTGGGCGAGGCTGGCCGGCGAGCTCGGCCTCACCGGGCTGTGCATCCCGGCCGAGCACGGCGGCAGCGACGCCACCTTCGCCGAGGTCGGCGTGGTCCTCGAGGAGATGGGGCGCACCCTGACGTGCGCGCCGTACCTGTCCACCGTCGTGCTCGCGACCGGCGCGTTGCTGCACATCGACGACGAGGCGGCCCGCAAGGATTATCTGCCTGGCATCGCCGCGGGGGAGACCATCGCGACCGTGGCGGTCGTGGAGGAGTCGGGGCGCTGGGATGCGGCCGATGTCGCCGCGACCGCGACGCGCGGCGCGGCGGGCTGGGAGCTGCACGGGACGAAGATGTTCGTCCTCGACGGACACATCGCCGACCTCGTGCTCGTCGCCGCGCGGACGGGCGACGGCGCGGGATCCGCCGTCAGTCTCTTCGCGGTCGACGGAACCGCGCCGGGTCTGACCCGCGGCGCGATGCCGACACTCGACCTCACCCGCAGCCAGGCGCGCCTCGACCTGGACTCCGTGCCGGGCCGGCTCGTCGGCCCGGAGGGCGGCGCCGGACCGACCCTCGAGCACCTCGGCCACCTGGCCGCCGTCGCCCTGGCCTGCGAACAGGTAGGCGGCGCGGCGCGGGTGCTGGAGACGGCCGTCGCGTTCGCGAGGACGCGGGTGCAGTTCGGGCGTCCGATCGGGCAGTTCCAGGCGATCAAGCACCGCTGCGCGGACATGGCGCTCGAGCTGGATGCCGCTCGGACCGCGCTGGCCCACGGGCTGTGGGCGGCGGCGACCTCGGACCCCGAGCTGCCCGTCGCCGCCTCCATCGCGAAGATCCGCTGTTCGGAGTGCTTCGATTTCGCGGCCGCCGAGAACGTCCAGATCCACGGCGGTATCGGCTTCAGCTGGGAGCACTCCGCGCACCTGTACTTCCGCCGGGCGAAGAGCAATGCGCTGATGTTCGGCGACTCGTCCTACCACCGGGAGCAGCTGATCCGCCAGCTGGAGGCGGCCGGGAGGCTTTGACGAGCTGTGGTGGTCCCGGCCGGAACCGCGAACGGTCCGGCCGTGTCGAAGACGACCGCGACGTCGACTCTTCCGAGCCGCGTCGGCACCATGCCCACTTCGTCCTGCGGCTCACAGACCTCGACGGCCTGGTCAGGCCGGGTCACCTCACCTCCCTCCGCGAGACCGTACCGGCCAACCTCCTACGCCGTGCGCGTACGACCAGCCATCGCCCTGAGCGACGGGCCCCCGCGCTTCCTGGCGCGTGTTCGCCATCGATGTGGGGCTTCAGTAGGGAGCGGCGCCGCCGTCCACCGACAGGCAGGCCCCCGTGATGCCAGCGCCCGCTGGCGAGCACAGCAGCACCGCCATGGCGGCGACCTCGTCCACCGTGTTCGGGCGCTTGATAGCCGATCCGGACACGATCATCGAGACGTAATCGTCGTATGCCATGCCGGCGCCGGTCGCGGACGCGGGGCCGTTCTCGGCCCACACGTCGGTGAGGACGACGCCCGGGCACAGCGCGTTGCAGGTGATGCCCAGCGTGCCCGTCTCGTGGGCCACGGCTTTGGTGAACCCGTTCAGCGCGTGCTTGGTGGTCACGTAGTGCGCGAAGCCGGCGAGCGGGAGCTTGCCGTACATCGAGGACATGTTGATGATGCGCCCCCAGCGCCTCGGGATCATGTTCCGCAGCGCGGCGCGGGTACACCAGAAGGGGTGGTTGAGGTTCCAGTCCAGGCTTTCGTCCCAGTCCTCGTCGGTCATCTCGGCGACGGTGGCGGTACGACCGCCGCCGCCGGCGTTGTTGACGAGGATGTCGATTGCGCCGAAGCGTTCGACGGTGCCCTGCACGAGAGCCGCACAGTCGACATTCCGCCGGACGTCGCCGGCGAGGAAGTGCGTCCGCTCCGGTACGCCGATCTCCTCGAGAGCGAGCCTGCCTTTCTGTTCGCTTCGCCCGTTGACCACGACCCGGGCGCCCTCCGCCAGCAAGGCCTCGGCGATGCCACGGCCGATGCCCCGCGTTCCCCCGGTGACCAGAGCCACCCTTCCCTCGACCACGCCCATGGACGTCTCCTGAGTTCCTCTTTGATGATGCGCGCCGTGCGGTCAGGCGCGTCCGACGGCGTTGAACCCGCCGGTGACGGCGTTCTCGTGGTGTCGGCGTTGTTCGAAGAGCCGATGGACCTCCCGCCGGCACTCGGCATCGCCGTGCTCGAACGCCGCTTCGGCGGCCCGGGACAGAACCTCCCCGGCGCGGGCGTAGTCGGCGTACGCGTCGACGACGCTCACGCTGCTGCCCTTGGCCGCCTGGTAGGAGCGCAACGCGTCAGCAAGCGCGCCGGCGTCCGGCAGCCGCCCGACCAGCAGCCGCGCAACGGCCTCGATCGCCTCCGCCTCCTCGCGCATCCAGGCCAGTTCGTCGGCCGCGCGGACGGCCGCCGAGCGCAGCACCGAGATGGCCATGGCAAGCGCGATCTCCGCCACCTGCTCGGTGACCGCCGGACGCACCTTCGCTTCCAGCTCATCGCACGCCACCTCGATGAGCCGCGCCGTAGTGGGTTGGGAGATCATGCGTCCTCTCCAGTGCCGGCGGTGTGGGTGGCGATCGCTTCCATGAAGACGTTGTGCATGGCGGCCACGGCGCAGGACGTGTAAGCGACGCTGATGTTCGACGTCTCGCCGCGGATAAGGGCGGCCAAGCTGACGATCTCACCGAGGAAGACGTCGGTCGCGCCAAGCACGGTGAAGTACGCGATGGTCGCCGGGTTGACCTCATCGGCGCCGAAGCCCGTCGCCTTGCGGTACCGCTCGTAGAAGGTTTCCGGGTCCTCGGCGATGAGCCACGGTGGCTGGTTCGCCCCGCACAGCACCATCCACCCGAGGTCCTCGCGAGGGTCCCCTACATGTGCCAGCTCCCAGTCGACCATGCGGTAGGTCCCGTCGACGTCCACCACCGCATTGGTGGGCTGGAAGTCCCCGTGCACCAGCGACAGTGGCAGCGGCGCCGGCTTGTTCTTCGGTAGCCAAGCCGCGATCATCCGCATGAACGGGTCGCCACCTGGATATGTCCGCTCCGCGTCGACCCACTGCCGGATCCGTGCGTCGATGTAGGCGTCCCACGACGGGGGAACCGCCACGCCGGGCGGCAGGGCGCCGAGCTCGAACGTGTGAATGGCGGCTGCGACGTCCGCCAGCTGCGCGCTCATCGCCAGGTGTTCCGACCGGTCCCGGGTCAGCGCCGCGCTGTGCACCGACGGGCCCGGCACCAGCTCGGTGAAGATTGCGGGGCTGCCCACCTCGTCCCCGGTCGGGTCGAAAAAGAGCGGCGCGGGAAGCGGCACCGTGCCCGCGTCCCACAGCGCGCACAGCAGCGCCCATTCCGCGCGACGGTCGGTATCGATGATCGACTGGCCCGGCGGCGGGTCGGCGCGCATCACGTAGCCCCGCCGGCCGCCCGAGTCCTCGACCCAGACCCGGGACATGAGCCGGCTGTAACCACCCGTGATGGGTTCGCAGGCGGTCAGCCGGAATGAGCCGCGATCCTCACTACGAGCCCGCAGGAACATCTCGACACGAGTGTGTACGTCGTCGATGGCAGGCAACCGGTGATCTCCCCTCAACCGGGCCGGTGACGCCCGGACGGCCAGGATAGGCCCGACAAGTATCATGATGAATACGGCGCCGAAAGGCTAGAGTCCAGCCCATGTCGGCGACCCGGTTACCCAGCGGCAGCGTCAGCGCCTTCGACTACTCTCAGTACGCCTTTCTCACCGGCGGCCAGCCGCACACCCGGCTCGTCCTGGTCCGGCACGGCCAACAGGTCCCCGGCCGGCCGGGCGGGCCGTTCGGGGACGTCCTCGATCCTCCGCTGTCCGAGGTGGGCGATCGGCAGGTGGCCTCCGTGGCCGAACGCCTGGCCCGGGAGCCGGTCGACGCGGTCTACAGCAGCGCGCTGCAGCGGGCGCATCGAACGGCCACGGCGATTGGGAAGCGCCACGGCGCCCAGCCGGTGGTCATGGCCGATCTGCGCGAGGTAGAGGTGTTCCGGGACATCCCGCCCGAGCAGAGCCCGGAGAGGTTCCTCGGCCGGACGCTGCTGGCGGGCGTGCGCGAGCGGATGATGTTCGAGAAGCGCTGGGATGTCTACCCGTACTCCGAAAGCAGCCACGACTTCCGCAAGCGGGTCGTGAATGCGATCGAGGGGATCGCGGCCAGCCACGAGGGCGAACGGGTGGTGGTCGCCTGTCACGGCGGCGTCATCAACGCCTACCTCGCCCACCACCTCGGCATCCCGTTCGACATGTGGTTCCGCCCCGCCCACACCGCGGTCAACGTCGTGCTGGCCGGGCAGCACGGGGTCCGGGCGGTGGTGTCCCTCGGCGACACTCACCACCTCGACGCCACCCCCGGCCTCCTCACCTACTGACAATGCCGAGGGACGTCATGGGCACAGGCCACGCCGACTCCGACTTCACGCTGCTTGCCGACGGCTTCGTGTCCCTCGAGGGCCCAACGATGAGCGCGGACGGTGCCCTGTTCTTCAGCGACCTGCGGGCCGGCGGTATCCACCGGCTGTCGCCCGACGGGCGGGTCGAGGTCGTCGTGCCCGACCGCCCGGATGTCGGCGGTACCTGCCTGCACGCCCAAGGAGGGCTGGTGGCCACTGGCGCCGACGTGTCCCACGTGGCTGCCGGGCGGACACGCCTGCTGCTGAGTCTGGGTGACCTGCCCCCAGGCCGGGGCGGCGAGGCCTACGCGTTCAACGACTTGGCGGCCGACGGCGAAGGCAGCATCTACGTGGGCGTGCTCCGCCGGGACGAGCGCGGGAACCCGGAGCCCGGCGAACTGGTGCGGGTAACCGGCGAGCGCGCCTGCGAGGTGGTGTATGACGACGTCCACCCCAACGGCGTCGCACTCTCCCCGGACGGCACGGTTCTCTACCTGGCGGACACGTTTCGGCGGCGGCTGCTCGTCTTCTCGTTCGACGAGGGCGTCACGCCTGTCCGGACCGGCGTGATCTCAACCGAGGACGTGCCCGGGCTGCCGGACGGGATCGCGGTGGACGCCGAGGGCTGCATCTGGGTCGCGTTCTACCGCGGCGGCTGCGTTGCGCGCTTCGCGCCGGACGGCAACCTCCGCGCGCGGCTCGCGATGCCGGCGCTCAAGCCGCTGAGCCTGTGCCTAGGAGCGGGTGGGCACGACGACCTCTTCGTGGTCACCGGCCGCAGTGCCCCCGGCGCCGAGGACACCGGAAGCGTCTATAGGACGACCGTCGGGGTGACGGCCGCGCCGGTCCACCCGGCCCGGGTGTGACGGCGACACGACCGCAATTCCCTCTTAATCCTCATGATGATAATGTTGGAGGCATGACCGCGTCCAAGGTGCCGGCCCGTCTCGTCGGCCGTCGGGTGCTGGTCACCGGCGGAGGCAGCGGGATCGGCCGGGCCTCGGTTCTCCGTCTCGCGGCCGAAGGCGCCGCCGTCGCCGTGACCGACCTGCGCGCGGAGTCTGCCGAGGCCGCCGCTGAGGAGGTCGCGCGTGGAGGCGGACACGCCGTCGGCCTGCCGGCCGACGTCGCCGACGAGCAGTCCGTTGCCGCGGCCGTACGCGCGGCCGCCGGGCAGTTCGGCGGTCTGGACACCGTAGTGGCGTGCGCTGGACTTCTGCACTCGGCGGCGACCCATGAGACAAGTCTCGACCTGTGGGAGTTCATGCTGCGGGTGAACCTGACGGGCACCTTCCTCACCGTGAAACACTGCCTTCCCCACCTATTGACAGCCGGCGGCGGCAGCATCGTGACGGTGGGGTCCGTCGCCTCGTTGGTCGCCGGCGGCTGGGCATCCTGCTACGACGCATCTAAGGGAGGCGTGCTCCAGTTCACGAGGGCGGTGGGCGCCGAGTACGCCGACCGCGGCATCCGGGCCAACTGCGTGTGCCCCGGCCACATTGGCACCAACCTGCGGGCGCACAGCACCGCGGCCGTCGGGCCACCCGCTACTCCGCCCGTATCGAGAGTCACCGCACCCATGAACCGTCGCGCGGACCCTGCCGAGGTTGCCGGGGTGATCGCATTCCTGTGCTCCGACGACTCCTCATTCATGACCAGCTCCGCCGTGATGGTCGACGGCGGGTTCACCGCGGTCTGAGCCGCCACCGGCTCCGGAGGAAGCTCCGGCGGATCGCCGCAGTGGATCGCCACGATGAGGATGCGCGAGGGCCAGTCGCCGGCTGGAGGCTTCGAGCGAAGTGACTGGTCAGGCGCTTTGGAAGCCCCGGCGGTTGGACCGCCGGCGGGGCCGAGCGCGGATGCCCGGCCCCGGTTTCCTGTCGCCCGGCGGATGCGGTCGCCGACGCGGACGCTCGGTTTGGGTGGTGGTTATTTCGCGAGTTGTCCGGCGTCGACGGGCAGGACGATGCCGGTGACGTGGCGTGCTTCGTCGGAGGCCAGCCAGAGCACCGCCTCGGAGATGTCCCGTGCCTCGTTCCAGGGGACTGGCATGATGTTCATGGCTTGGAAGGCGTCGATGGTGTCCTCCTTGGTGGGTGCGGTGAGGTCGGGGCGGAACAGCTGGTAGATCGCGTCGTTGAAGATCATGTCGGTGTCGACGGAGCAGGGCGCGATCGCGTTGACGCGGATCGAGAACGGGCCCAGCTCGTGTGTGAGCGCGCGCATGACCCCGACGGCGCCGTGCTTGGCGGCGATGTAGGCGACCATGTTGGGCAGGCCCTTCAGGCCCATCGTCGAGGTCGTGATGATGATGGATCCGCCGTTACCCTGCTCAATCATCACGGGTGTCGCCGCTTTGGCTGTCTGCCAGACGCCGGTGAGGTCGACGTCGATGACGGCCTGCCAGTTCTCCCTGGTCAGCTCGCAGGCGGTGGCGTAGGTGCCGCCGATGCCCGCGTTGGCGCTCACGATGTCGATGTGGCCGAACCGTTCCTTCCCGGCGGCGACCGCGGCGTCGAGGGATTCCTGGTCGCGGACGTCGACGTGACGGGTGAGGATGTCGCGTCCGGTCGCCGTCACCAGCCGCGCCGTCTCCTCGAGGTCGGCCTCGGTGGCCATGGGGTACGGCGAGAATCGGCTGATGTCCTTGCTGGCCGTGTCGGAGAGGTCGACGGCGATCACAGCCGCGCCTTCCTCGGCCAGGCGGATCGCGTGGGAACGCCCCTGACCTCGGGCGGCTCCCGTGATGAACGCGACCTTGCCCTCGACCCGCCCGCGCCTTTGTTGGTTTGTCACTGTTTCCTCCGGTCCGGAGTCGATGGTGTTGCGCAACCGCGGCGCAGCCGGTAAGCCAGCCGCGCCCCGGGCCGGCTATACGGGCGCCGGGACGCTTTCCGCCGCGGCGAGGATCTCGGCCGGCAGATCGGTGGCGGGATCGACCGAGATGGTCTTGGTCTGCAGGTATTCCGTCAGGGCGGTAATGCCGTGCTCGCGCCCGATCCCGGACTGCTTGTAGCCGCCGAACGGGCTGTTGAGATCGCAGACGTAGGTGTTCACCGAGAACGTCCCGCTACGGATCCGCCGGGCGATCTCGAAACCGTGCAGGGCATCCGCGGTGAAGACGGTGCCCGCCAGGCCGAACCGGCTGTCGTTGGCGATCCGGATCGCATCCTCCTCATCTTCGTAGCGGATGAGGGCGGTAACCGGGCCGAAGATCTCTTCCTGGGCGACGCTCATGTCGTTGCGGACGTCCGTGAGCAGCGTCGGCTCGACGTACCAGCCCCGCGGTAGGTGGGCGGGACGGCCGCCGCCGACGCGTACGGTGGCGCCCTCGGCCAGGCCCCTGGCGATGTGGCCCTCGACCCGGTCGCGATGCGCCGCCGTGATCAGCGGGCCGATCGCCGTGTCGGGTTCCATCGGGTCCCCCACCTTCAGGCTTGAGATTGCTGCCGCCAGCCGATTGGCGATCTCGTCGTAGCGGGCGGCGGGAGCGAGGATCCGGCTCATCGCGACACAGGCCTGGCCCGTGTTCATGGCGACACTGCTGCCGATCAGTGCGGGGACCGCCAGCCCGAGGTCGGCGTCCGAACAGATGATCGCGGCGGACTTGCCGCCCAACTCGAGGACGGCCCGTTTGACCTGCGAGCCGCAGATCTCGCCGATGCGCCTTCCGACGGTGGTCGAACCGGTGAAACTCACCATGTCCACACCGGGATGGCGGACCAGGTACTCGGAGGACTCCGGTCCCGCCGCGACGATGTTCAGCACGCCAGGCGGGAATCCCACCTCGTCCACCAGCTCGGCGAGCACGAAGGACGACAGTGGGTCCTGCTCCGGCGCCTTGAGCACGACGGTGCAGCCCGCGACGAGCGCCGGCGCCGCCTTCTGGGCGGCGCAGGCGAGGGCGAAGTTGAACGCGGCGAAGGTGGCGACCACACCGACCGGCTCCTGGACTACGAGGCTCTTCCCGGCGAACGGGATCGCGCTCGCCCCACCCTCGCCTCCGGCGAGCGGGGACAGGTCGCTGACCCGCATCTCCTCGAAGCGGTAGCTGCTCGCCAGCCGCGCGTAGTAGTTCAGGCTCACCGAGGGGGCCACCGCCTGGTAGAGCTGCGCCTGTAGCAGCGGGGTGCCCATCTCCTCGGTGATCAGCTCGGCGAGCTCCGGCGCGCGCTTTGCGATCGCCGCGGCCAACCGCGCGCACAACTCGCCGCGCTCGGCAGCCGGCCGGCGGGACCAGTCGGTCTCATCGAAGGCCCGCCGCGCGGCCGCCACCGCCGCGTCCATGTCGGC
>NZ_JASNFO010000165.1:0-8377 GCF_032027725.1 Pseudofrankia coriaricola
GGTGATGCGGGTCACGTTGTTTTCGGGGTTTGCCAGGCGCCCGGGCTGGCTGTCATGGTGTTTGCAGTGCCCGATCGGGGCACACGCCGGGCGGGACGCCGTATCACTGCCCCCGCCACACGGCGCACAGGCTTCGGACCCGATGGCAGGGACCGGAGACGGACCGTCGGACACCGTCCACACGTGTCACGGCCAGCGCAGCCCTTTTCGTGGTTTCCCGCCGAACCTTTTCCTGCGGCGGTGGACTGCCGCGCGTGTCCGTCTTCGTAGGCGTGGGAAAGGACCAGAAGACTCTTGGCTCGTCGTGGCATCTCCAACCGCGTCCGCGCGCTCGTTCTCGGCCCCGCCCTCGCCGCCGCCGTCGGCACCGGCCTCGCCGTCACCACGCCCGCCCACGCGGCCAGCCACCCTGCCTCGGCCCAGCGGTTCCTGTCCGCCGTGATCCCGTGCGAGTCCGGCGGCAACCCCCGCGCGGTCAACTCCATCGGCGCCGGTGGCCTCTTCCAGTTCCTGCCGTCGACCTGGCACGGACTCGGCGGCGCGGGACTGCCCCAGAACGCCTCCAGCTCCGAGCAGTGGGCCAAGGCCGTCAAGCTCTACAACCAGCAGGGCACCAACCCCTGGTACGCCTCCAAGGCCTGCTGGGGCAAGCGAATCTGACGCTGGCAGAGAATCCAGGGCTGGCACAGTAGCGCCAGCGGCACACCGAACACGCACACGAGGCCCCGCGCCATACGGCGCGGGGCCTCGGCGTGTTCCGGCCGAGCTTCAGCCCGTGTCAGGCCGGCGGGCCCGGTCAGCCATTCGGGTAACGGTGGCCTCAGACCTTCGGCGTCATGCGCATGACCGGAGGCGGAGTCGGGTCATCGCCCTGGATAAAACTCAGCGACGGAGCCGCGGCCCAGCCCTGGACGAATCCGAGCAGGGCGAGCGTGCGGTCGCGCGCCGCGATTCCCCAGGCATTGTTGTAGCCGCCCGCCTCGCCGCCCCCGAACCGCTCGCCGAGGGTCTCGAGCATCTCCTGGAACTCGGGCGTGAACGCCTTCGACATCGTCGTCGTGTCGGTGGTTCCGACGATGTTCTTCTGCAGCTGGCGCATGAGCAGGGTGAAACGGGCGAAAAGGTGCTCCTCCCAGTCGAACGTACTCAGGAGGTCCTCGCCCGCGGCCCCGCCGCTCGCGGCCAGGTGCGCGATCTGCTCCGGCGACATGGTGATGTGGATGCCGCCCGTGCCGTCGGGCAGCTGGACGGAGCGGATCCGGTCCCGGAAGCCGGGCATCTCGGCCTGCAGCGTGTCCCGCCAGTTCAGCGACGTGTCGAGAATCTGCAGCAGGAACCCGACGAGACTCCTGATCTGCGCGACCGAGCGCACCCTCGGGCCGGCGTTCGCGACGACCGCGGCCGGGGCGAGCGTGACGGGCGGGGCGGCGGCGGAGGAAGCCGCGGCGGAGGACCCAGAGGATCCTCTGGGTCGTTTGGATTCTCTGGATTCGGACGATGCGGCCGCCGTCGGCCCGGCCGCCGTCGACGGGCCACGACGCGGCTGGCGGACCCGTTCGCGACTGCCCTTCTCGCCGCGCGGCGAGGGGACCAGGTCGAGCCCGAAGGTCGGGCGGCTGGGCAGCCAGGCGTCGAAGAAGTGCATCGGGAAGTTGCTGGCGATCCCACCGTCGGAGAACCAGTGCCGGATGGGCCCTGCCCCGGCGGTGCCCTGCACCCACAGCGGGACGGCGCAGATCAGGACGGGGAAGCTCAGGCTCATCCGGGTGGCGACGACGACTGGCAGGTCCCGGCTGGGGAAGGTGCGCAGGTCGGTGGGGGCGCCGGGCGCCGGCACCACCGCCACAGGGGCACTCACCCGCTCCAGGTGACCGAGCACGTCGGCCGGGAACAGGCGGGCGAACTCCGCCGGGGAATAGAGGAACGCCTCGCCGACGAACGGCAGGTTCAGCGGGCGGGCGGCGCTGAGATCCGTCGTCATCATCTCGAGAATGATCTTCTCGTTCGCCCGGCGGGGGCGGCTCAGGTCCGCGAAGGTGAGCGGGGTGTCGCCGTCCGCGCGGCCGGCGCAAGCCTGGATCTGCCGGTGCAGCCACTGGGTCAGCGCCTCCCGGCCGCCCTCGGCCGGCATGCCGGTGCAGGCGCCGTAGAAGGTGGCGGGCAGGCCGCGCACGGTCCACAGCACCCGGGCGAGAATCGCCCCGACCAGGCCGAGCAGCGCGGTGACGATGACACCCGGGGCGAGCAGTGGCCAGCCGTACCAACGCTGATCGCCGAGGCTGCCGCCGAAGCCGTACAGGACACCGAGGAGCCCGCCGAACGCGATCCCCGCCGCCACCAGCACCTGCGACCAGAAGTAGCGCGCCATCCAGGCGACCGTGACCCGGACGCGGCCCGGCCACGACGTGCCGGCGCCCTGCAGGCCGAACAACAGGCGGAAGACCCAGGTGGTCCTCCGGCTCGGCTGGAACAGGCCCTCCAGCACGCCCGGCACGCCGATCTGCTCACTCGCGGCCGTCAGCGCGCCGAACCCGCCGGGCCGGCCCGGATCGCGGCGCTGCTGGTACTCGCCGTACTGCGCGGCGGCGGTCAGCGCGGCCCCGATGGCGCCCGCCGACGCACCACCGATGCTGTGGAAGTCGTACCTGGCGTGCAGCTGGGCGACCGCCTGGGGATACACGATCCCGCTGGTGATCCCCCCTTTCATGATCAGATCACACTGCTCCCGCGGCCCGGGAGATGCCCGGCGCGGGCCGGAGTCTGGACCAGGGTCAGAGCCCCGGTCAGGGCCCGGGTCAGAGCCCGGACCGTCGGCGGGCATCCCGCCGTCGCGGCCCGCCGGATCGTCGGCACGGGTGCTCGGTGCGCTCATCGCGGCCTCCCGACCGCCGGCGAGCCGCCACCCGGCCCGCGACCGACGATCAGCTACCCAAGCTAGCGGCCCGCCACCCACCCGTCTTCCAATGCCCAACGCGCCGACTGTGGCATCTGGACCCGCCTATAGGCAGGCCCATCCGACACACTTCGCCCGGTCGACGGGCGACTGTGGCATCTGAGCCAGTCAATAGACGGGCGGATCCAACACGGTCCGCGCTGGCAGGAGGACCCCGGTGGGAAGCACACCACCGGCCGGCCGCGGCGGGGACTGCCCGGGACACCAGGAACCGAGTTTGGCGCCACTGCGGCCGACTCAGCCGCATACGCTCAACTACTCTCCGTACCCATACTCGATACGACCCGCGGCACGGCGCCTGGACGTCATGCGGTCAGGGTGAGGACGCCGCGGGCGAGGTCGCCGTGTTCCAGGTCCTCGATGGCGCGGTGGAAGTCGGCGACGGGGTAGGTGCGGGTGACCAGCTCGTCCAGCAGCAGCCGACCGCCCAAGTACAGGTCCACGTACTGGCGGATGTCGCGCTGCGGCTGCGACGAGCCGTACCGGCAGCCCAGGATCGACTTGTCGAGGTAGAGGTCGAACGGCGAGAACGTCGACTGCGTGTCCGCCGGCGCCACCCCGAGCAGGACGGCCGTGCCACCCCAGCCGAGCGAGCCGATCGCCGCCTGGATCAGCGCCGGGTGGCCGACGCACTCGAAGACGTAGTCGTAGCCAAGCGGCGCCGAGTCCTGGACGGCGGCCTTCGCCGCGGCGGCCGTGTCCTGGCCCGCGGGGTTGACGAAGTCGGTCGCGCCGAACAGCCGCGCGGCCTGCTCCTTCGCCGGGTTCACGTCCACCGCGACGATGCGAGCCGCGCCGGCGATCCGCGCGCCCTGGATCACGTTGAGCCCGATGCCGCCGACCCCGAGCACGGCGACCGTCGAGCCCGGCTCCACCTTCGCCCGCCGCAGCACGGCGCCGACGCCGGTGAGCACCCCGCAGCCGACCAGCGCCGCCGAGGCCAGCGGCACGTCGGACGGGATCGGCACGCACTGGTTGGCCTTCACCACGACCCGCTCGGCGAAGCAGGAAATGTTGGCGAAGTTGTAGGCCGGTTCGCCGCGCCACGTGAACGGCTGGGGCCGCAGGCCGAAGGTCGACCGGCACATCGTCGGCCGGCCGCCGTCACAGTGCTCGCAGGCGCCGCAATTGCCGAGCGTCGAGAGCACCACGTGGTCACCGGGCCGCACGTTGCCGACCAGGGCGCCGACCGCCTCGACGACTCCGGCGCCCTCGTGCCCGAGCACGACCGGCACCGGGTAGGGAATCGTTCCGTTGACCACCGACAGATCGCTGTGGCACAAGCCCGCGGCGGCGATGCTCACCAGCACCTCGCCGGGCCCCGGGTCGCGTACCGCCAGGTCGTCGACGAGCTCGGCCTTCTGGCCGTCCCACACAACCCCACGCATGAGGCTCCTCTTTCTTTTGTCTTTCTCTTTTGTTTTCCGTTCCCGTGTAGCCCGGGCAGGGGTCCCCCGGGGTCCCTGCCGGATCTGCGAAGCAGATCTGGGAGGTCCGGATCTGCCTGCCTACCTCGACAGGCGTCAAACGCTCGGATCAGGGCGAGTGGGGATTGGCAGATCGGTGGGGAGGCATCCCGGTGGGGAGGCTTACCCGGGCCAGACGACGCTCTGCAGCTCGCTGTAGGCATGCAGCGCGAACACTCCGCAGTCACGGCCGATGCCGCTGTGCTTGAAGCCGCCGAACGGCGTCTCGTGGTTGCGGGCGACGGTGTTGACGCCGACGTTGCCGGTGCGCAGCCGCGCGGCGACCCGGTAGGCGCGCGCGGTGTCCTGGGAGAAGAGATAGTCGTACAGGCCGAACGGCGTGCCGTTCGCGATCGCGACCGCCTCGTCCTCGTCGTCGAAGGGGAGCACGACGACCACCGGGCCGAAGAACTCCTCCTGGGCGACGGTCATGTCCGGCCGGACGCCCGTCAGCAGCGTCGGCTCGACGTAGAAGCCCCGCTCCATCGCGGGACGCTGGCCACCGACGGCGACGGTCGCGCCCGCGGCGACGCCCTCGGCCAGCAGTTCCTCGACGCGGGCGCGCTGGGCGGCGGAGATCAGCGGGCCGACGACGGTGGAGGCATCCAGCGGGTCGCCGACCTTGCAGAACCCCGCGTAGGCGACCAGCTTCTCGACGAGTTGGTCGTGGACCGAGCGGTGGACGAGCGCCCTGGTCGGCGCGGTGCAGATCTGGCCGGAGTGGAACGCCCAGGTGCTGCCGATGCCCGCGGCGGCCTTGTCGAGGTCGGCGTCCTCGAGCACCAGAGCGGCGCCTTTGCCGCCGAGCTCCATGAGCTGGCGCTTGATGTCGCGGCCGGCGACCTCGCCGATCCTGCGGCCGACGGCGGTGCTGCCGGTAAAACTGATCATGTCGACGTCCGGGGAGGCGACAAGGGCGGCGCCAGTGTCGGAGGTGGAGCCGGTGACGACGTTGATGACGCCCGCGGGTACGCCGGCCTCGTGAGCGATCTCGGCGAACCGCAGCACCTGTAACGGGTCCTGCGGCGCCGGCTTGATGACGACCGTGTTGCCCATCGCCAGCGCCGGCGCGACCTTGCCGGCCATGTTCACCAGCGGGAAGTTGTACGGCGTGACGCAGGCGACGACGCCGACCGGCGCGCGGCGGATCACCGCCCCGACCAGGCCGCCCGGGGCGAGCGGCGTCGCGTCGATGGCCTGTGGTGGGAGCGGCACGAGCCGCGACTCCATGGCGTGGCGCGCATAGCGCTGGAACCGCTCGACGGCGACCGGAACCTGCATGGTGGAGGCGACCCGCATGGTCGCCCCGGTCTCGGCCTGCACCAGCGGCACGAGGTCGTCGTTGTACTTGGTCAGCAGGTCGCCGACCTTGGCGAGTACCTCGGAGCGGTGCGCCTGGCTGGCCGACGCCCAGCCGTCGAAGGCGGCCCTGGCGGCGGCGGCCGCCTGTTCGGCCTGGGCGGCGCTCGCCTCGGGTGCCTCGCCGACCACCTGCTCGGTGGCCGGGTTGATGACGCCGTAGTGGCCGCCGGCCGGCTCCACCCACTCGCCGCCCACGTAGATCCGGCTGCTCGGGACGCCCATGGCGTGTCCCCCCTTGTGCTCGGGGTGAGCCGCGGGCCGCGTGCCCGGCAAGCCTGGTCGCGCGGCGGGCGGCCCGTTGGTCCTCGTGTTCCTGACGGCCCGTGGCCCTGGGTCCCTTGGCCGGTGCACGTCCGGGAGGTGGGGCCGACGGTTTCTGACGGTACGTCAGGCCCGCTTGCGCGGCAGCCCGTCGCGGCTAGAGTGTAGAACAGGTTCTAGTCCGAAGCCGACCAGTCGGGCGCGATCGGCGGAAGGCTGTTCGCGCGCGGAGCGCGCTCCCAGGGCTCCCGCGTGATGTTGCCCCGGGGCCGAGCCCCGGACCCCACGTCCGGGGGCTTCGCCCCGAACCCCCGATGGACGGGGCGCGCGGATACCCACGCCGACGCCTGCCCACACCAGACACCAGACACCACGTGAAGGGTGGCCGCGCTCATGGAGTTCGGGATCTTCAACTCGCTCTACCTGCCGAAGCGGCTGTCCGAGGCGGACCCCGTGGGCGCGGAGCACAGCCGGCTGATGGACGAGGTCGCCTGGACGCAGGCGGCGGACCGCTCCGGGTTCAAGTACACGTGGGCGACGGAGCACCATTTCCTCGAGGAGTACTCGCACCTGTCGGCGAACGAGGTCTTCCTCGCCTACGTCGCCGGCACCACCAGCAACATCCACATCGGCAGCGGCATCTTCAACATCACCCCGCCGGTGAACCACCCGGCGCGGATCGCCGAGCGCGCGGCGATGCTCGACCATCTCTCCGGCGGCCGGTTCGAGCTGGGCATGGGCCGCGGCTCGTCGAGCACCGAGCAGAGGGGCTTCGGCATCGAGGACCCGGCACTGACGAAGCTGATGTTCGACGAGGTCGTCGCCGAGCTGCCGAAGATGTGGAAGGACGAGCCCTACTCGCACGAGGGCCGGTTCTTCACGATGCCCGAACGCAACGTGCTGCCGAAGCCCTTCACCAAGCCGCACCCGCCGCTGTGGGTCGCGGCCGGCAACCCCAGCACGTTCGAGAAGGCCGCCCGGATGGGCCTGGGCGTACTCTGCTTCGCCCATAGCACGCCTGAGGAGCTGGCCCCGCTCATCGAGCTCTACAAGAAGAACATCGAGAAGGCCGAACCGGTCGGCGGCTACGTCAACAACAACATCATGGTGACCAGCCAGATGCTGTGCCTGGAGGACGGCGCCCGGGCCAGGCAGATCGCCACCGACATCACCATGAGCTACCAGCACACCCTGGTCTACCGGTACCTCGACACCTTCCCGAAGCCCAACTGGGTGCCCACCTGGCCGGCGACGCTGCCCGAGCCGACGGTCGAGGTCCTCGAACTGGGCGTGCGCGCCGGCTCGATCCTCATCGGCGACCCGGAGGAGTGCGAGCGCGCCGTCCAGACCTACGTCAACATCGGCGCCGACCAGCTCGTTTTCGGCATGCTGTCGACCACGATGCCGATCGACGTGGCCGTCGAGGCGGTGGAGACGTTCGGCCGCCACGTCCTGCCGAAGTTCGACACCGACCCGGTCCACAGCACCACCCGCCAGCGCGAAGCCCAGCTCGGCGCCGCCGCATAGTGCCGGGCCAGCCCCGACCGGGACAGGGCGAGGCCCCGCGTCAGTTGACGCGGGGCCTCGTGGTGTGGCGCGACCTCGACGGTGGCAGGCCGGCCCCGATCCGCGCGGCGGGTGGGGTCGGTGGCTGCTCGCCCAGGTCCTGTGGGGTTCAGATTCGCTTGCCCCAGCAGGCCTTGGAGGCGTACCAGGGGTTGGTGCCCTGCTGGTTGTAGAGCTTGACGGCCTTGGCCCACTGCTCGGAGCTGGAGGCGTTCTGGGGCAGTCCCGCGCCGCCGAGTCCGTGCCAGGTCGACGGCAGGAACTGGAAGAGGCCACCGGCGCCGATGGAGTTGACCGCGCGGGGGTTGCCGCCGGACTCGCACGGGATCACGGCGGACAGGAACCGCTGGGCCGAGGCAGGGTGGCTGGCCGCGTGGGCGGGCGTGGTGACGGCGAGGCCGGTGCCGACGGCGGCGGCGAGGGCGGGGCCGAGAACGAGCGCGCGGACGCGGTTGGAGATGCCACGACGAGCCAAGAGTCTTCTGGTCCTTTCCCACGCCTACGAAGACGGACACGCGCGGCAGTCCACCGCCGCAGGAAAAGGTTCGGCGGGAAACCACGAAAAGGGCTGCGCTGGCCGTGACACGTGTGGACGGTGTCCGACGGTCCGTCTCCGGTCCCTGCCATCGGGTCCGAAGCCTGTGCGCCGTGTGGCGGGGGCAGTGATACGGCGTCCCGCCCGGCGTGTGCCCCGATCGGGCACTGCAAACACCATGACAGCCAGCCCGGGCGCCTGGCAAACCCCGAAAACAACGTGACCCGCATCACC
>NZ_JASNFO010000166.1:0-8107 GCF_032027725.1 Pseudofrankia coriaricola
CGCTAGTCCTGTGTTTCGCACATCGGATTCTGGTGCCCCTACCCGCCCCGGTGATCACGTTTTTCGATCATGGAGGCTGGGTGGGGTCGACTCCGAGGAGGTCGAGCAGGTGGCGTTGCAACGTCCCCGGCCAGGGGATGTAGGCGGGCTGGCCGCCGATGGCGGGAACCAGGCGCAGCGCGGCGAGGGCTTCGAAGACGAGCCGGCCGGTGGGCCTGGCGGGCCGCCCGGCGTAGAGACCCGGCAGCTTCTCGGCCGGAGCGATCGCCCGGCGGACCTCACGTTCGATCAGGCTGAAGACCAGCAACGCCAGGCAGATCACGTGGATCAGCCCGTCGATCCGCTGGTTGGACCGCAGGAACAGCGGCGCGACGGCGAGCGGCCCCTTGTAGTCGCTGTAGCGGCGCTCGACCTTCTCCTGCCCCTTGTAGCGGCGCAGCACCTCGGCCGCGTCCGCCTCGGCGACGGTCAGGTTCGTCAGCAGCGCGTACCAGCCGTCGCTGGCTGCCTCGGCGGCCAGGGCCGTCTCGTCGAACGCCCAGGTGAAGGTGGTCTTCCCACTGGCCTCATCGGCGTCGATCTCGTAGTGGACCAGGCCGGTGACCCGGCGGGACCGGCAGACCT
This sequence comes from Pseudofrankia coriaricola, assembly GCF_032027725.1. Lineage (NCBI taxonomy): Bacteria > Bacillati > Actinomycetota > Actinomycetes > Frankiales > Frankiaceae > Pseudofrankia > Pseudofrankia coriaricola. The sequence goes on from NZ_JASNFO010000166.1 coordinate 625, forward strand.
GCTCGGCACGGGCCCGTACCGCCTGCTCGTCGGGGTGGTAGCGGGTGCCGGCGGTGCGCACGAGCCGGTCGAGCTCGTCGGTGGCCCTGGCCAGCTTGAGCCGGCGGGCGGACACGGCGGCCTGGGCTCTGGCCGACGACCAGACGTGGACGGTGCGCACGACCAGCGGCGGATCCTTCTTCCGCGGCCCGCGCACCGTGGTCCGGCCCTCACAGGCCCGGTAGAAGGCCCGCTGGTGGGCGAACTTCTCCCGGTCGCGGACGGCGACGTAGTCGACCGGGGCCGCGGTGGTCACGTCGAGGGCGGCGAGCACGGTCGCGGGCACGACGTTCCTGGGCGCCGGGGCGATGAACCGTGCGCCGTCGGTGGCGACGAGCGCGGACAGGTTGGTGTAGGAGACCAGCTTCGTGTCGCCGACCAGCAGGAACGGGCGCGGGCCGGCGGCCGTCCGCAGGGCGCGCAGCGCACCGACGACCTGACAGACCTCGGCCGCGCCACCGTCGTAGGCCCTCGCGACCAGCGGGACCCCGCCGTCGGCGAGGACCCCGAGCCCGGTCTGGATCTGTTTGAGGTCGGGCCGACGGTCCTTGGGATGGCCGTACCGCGGCGTGGCGTAGTCGGGATCCGTCTCGGGGTAGGCGCCGTACAGGGAGATCGACGTCATGTCCCAGTGCACCTGGGACACATCCAGGCCGAAGCCGGCGACCGCGGCCGCGCCGATCGAGCCGACGACCTGGTCGGCCTGCTCCGCGAGCGCGTCGAGGGCCCGGGCGATCCGGTCGTCGCCCAGCGCGTCCGCCGGGACGTCGAAGACCTCCTCGACCGCCCAGGCCGCCGCCCAGTCGGCGACGCGGACCATCGCGGTCGGGCAGGTCAGCCGGTTGGCGATCAGGACCTCGATGACCTGGCCATGGGTGAGCCGGGCGATGTCGCGGACCGGGCAGAGCCGGCCGACGGTGCCGGCGACATCGAGCCGGCGCAGGAAGTCACGGATGACCGGCAGCGCGCCGAGCATCTTCTCGACGCTCGGCGGCCCGTAGTCCGCCGCGGCCGTCACAGCCAGGAACCGTGCCAGGCCCACCACTCCGCGGCGCGGCAGGCCCGACACAGAACGATCAAAAGATCACGTAGCTGGCCCATCACACGCACGTGCGAAGGACAGGGCTAGTGGTCGACAGGGCCGCGAGACCCGGCATTTTGCCGCGGCCCCGCGCCTCACCGCCCGCGGCCAGCACACCCCCCTTCTCTACTATGCAGCGTAGTGGTTAGCGTGTACCCGCCAACGCCGCCGGACTGCACGCCGAATCCTGCCCCCCGGTCCGGCGATGCCCTCCAATGCAGCCGGGGCAGGAGCGACAGGACGGAGACTTGCCGACTCCAGCTCCAACGACCAGTTGTCGCGGTGCGGCCCGGGTGCCGAGACCGTTCGACAGGCCCGCGCAGTCGATCGAGACCCACTCTCTACTACAATCGATAGTGGATTAGGGGCGTGTCGTCGTCAGCAGCACCGAACCGCGTCAGTCCGGTCTCCGTCATCACGGCCGGCAGGAGTAGGAGCAGGAGCCCGCCCGCGCAGCCCTGCCGGTGCGCGACGACTCGCCCCTCGCGAGGGGCGAGCGTCCGGTTTGGCGAGGTTCGGTGGCGGGTTCAGGAAAGGATGTGCGTTGCCCGTAGCTCACGGTGCTGATCGTCTTCCTTGGGACGAGACGCGGCGTCGGTGTGGGACTCCCGGTGGGCACCTACCGGGCGAGCCGGCCCGGCGCGCTCCTGGGTGGCGTCGCCGTCCTACCCGGCGGCAGTGTCAGGCCGCCGTGATCGCGGTCCCGACGGCGGGAGGCCTCGCTGCCTCGACCGCCAGGTTCGCCGCGGCCGCCGGTTCACCCGTGGGCGACGTCGGTGCGGCTGACGGCGGTGCCGTCACCCGCACCGATGACAAAGTCGCGCGGACCGGCGCACAGTTCCTGCCGACAGCCATGGTCACGGCCGTCTTCGACGGTATGGACGCGCCACGCCCCTCGCTGGCGCCTGCCGCCACGGTCACAATGATGAATCCTGCCGTCAACGGCGGCTCAGGGCTGGTACGAGCTTTGGGTCACGCGGCATGGAACGGAACGCATCTGGGCAAGGACGCATTGACGTGTCTGCCTGGCGCAGGGACCTGAGAGCATGAGGTCCGTGACCGGCCCGATTCATCGGGATGGCGGCGTTCCTCTTACCCGCGTGGATGTGCGCGGTCTGCTGCTGGTCATTGCGGTGTTGTTTGGCGTCCTGGCGATGCACGGCGGGCTTGGCACATATCTCGATTCAGGCCATGCGGCGATGACCGTGTCCACGGGTGGCACGGCTGCCTCGAGCATGGATCTCGGTGTTGATCGCCCCGGGCTGCCGATGAAGCCCCACGAACGGGGATCCACCCCGATCGGCATCGACCCGGGCAGCCGGCCCATCAGCCCCACCGAACTACTCGGCGCGTCGATGTCTTCCTGGGGACACGACAGCCATGTCGGTGAGGTATGTCTGGCCGTGCTGCGCTCCGCGGCGCTGTTGGCCGGGTTGCTGCTGATCCTCCTGCTTGGCCGTGCGCGGCGTGACGTCTCGCGGCCGGGACTGCTCGCCGTCGGCCAGCCTCCGCCCGGACACCAGCCGCGCGCGCGGGGGCCGTCGTTGTCCTTCCTCTGCGTGCTTCGACTGTAGATCGACGCCCTCGCCCCACGCCGCGCGCTCCGGTGACAAACGGCGCACATCGCGGCCGCCTCCCGCCTACGAGGCTGGCCGCCGCTGTGCCGCGCTCCGGAGCCGAGGTGTGAGCGGTGCCGCGTCCCTGTCCGTTCCGGACATCACACACGACCTCACGCGAGGAGCCCGAGCAATGAAACGACTCGCCCTGTTGGTGGGCGCCCTGCTCGCCGCTGTCGTGCTCGCCGCCTGCGGCAACGACTCCGGCAGCACCGGAACCAGCGCAAGCACGAACACCGCCACGGCCACCAGCGCCACCGGCAGCGACGACCACAACTCAGCGGACGTCGCCTTCACCCAGAGCATGATCATGCATCATGGGCAGGCCGTGGAGATGGCCGATCTCGCCCCCACTCGCGCCTCATCTGCCGAGGTCAAGACGCTGGCCAGGCAGATCCGCGACGCTCAGGCACCGGAGATCACCATGATGACCGGCTGGCTGACCGCATGGGGTCAGCCGACCATCAGCTCCGGCAGCGGGATGGACATGGGCGCGGGCCACGACATGACGGTGATGCCATCGCACTCGATGGCCGGAATGATGAGCGAACAGGACATGTCGAAGCTGCGTGCCGCGTCCGGCCGCGACTTCGACCGCATGTTCCTCACGATGATGATCGAACATCACCGCGGCGCGATCGAGATGGCCACGACCGAGCAGCGCGACGGGTTCTACGGTCCGGCCAAGGAACTCGCCGGCTCGATCGTCACCAGCCAGACCGCCGAGATCACGACCATGGAGAAACTGCTCGAGAATATCTGACAACCGTACAGACTGGGTGGCGGTCCCGGCCAGGCCGGCGACCGCCACCCAGCCGACGCCGGCCGCTGAGGACCGCCCGAACCGAGACGTACCTACGGCTACCGCCGGGTACACGCCGACCTGGCCGCCCGGTGCGGGCGATGAGGCGGGCGATGAGGCGGGCGACGTTTTCGGCGATCTCGCGGGCGAGTTCGCAGCTCACTTCTCTTTCCGCTCGCGGCCACGACCAGCCCGGACATTGGCCGTCGCCGAGCGTCCTTGATCTATTCGTGGTGCGCCCCGCTGGTTGGGTGTCTGGCGGTTGGTCGTGGCGTTGTGTCGTTCACTGCGGACCCCGTTCTCTACTACACCGGGTAGTGGTTTACCGTGTGCTGCGACCACTGGCGCCGGGCCGCTTGCCGATTCCTGCCCTGGTCCCGGCGCTCTCTCCATGGCAGGCAGCTGGGGCAGGAAGGGGGGTCCGGGCTTGGTCGGGGCGCCACCTCTGGCGGCGTGTTCGGTGGAGCCGGCTACGGCGGCCGGCGTGCGCGCCGCGGCCGGAGATGGAGTCCTGAGGCGTCATGACGTCGCCCGCTGGGGTCATTCGGAGGTGGTGCGTGCCCGGTGCTCGGCGGGCAGACCTTCGCGCATCCTTGTCCACTCTCGGTCCGCTCTCGCGGAGGCTTGGTGAATCTCGCATCTGTTCTGGTGACTGGCCTGTTCGCGGGTGGTGTGTCCTGCGCGGCGGTGCAGGGCGGTCTGCTGACCGGTCTGATCAGCCGGCAGCGGGCCGCGGCGGTGGGGTCGGCCGAGCTTCCTGGTCACGAGCCGGGCGGTGGTCGCCATTCGGTTCGCCATACCCACCGCCGGGACCCCGGGGCGCGGACCCGCCCGGGGAGCGGGTCGGCGCGGGTACTGGAAGCGGGCTGGCCTGCTCGGCTTGGTGATGACCTTGCCCCGGTCGGGGGGTTTCTGGCGGGCAAGTTTGTCTCGCACGTGCTGCTGGGGGCGTTGCTGGGCGCTGTGGGTAGCGCGGTGGAGCTCTCGCTTGACGCGCGTATCTTGATGCAGCTCGGTGCCGGCCTACTGATCATTGTGTTTGGACTCTCCCAGCTCGGTGTGCCGGGTTTCCGCGGCATCGTCGTCGAGCCGCCGGCGTCGTGGCTGCGGATCGTGCGCAGACGCGCGCGCTCCCAGGCCGCCCTGGCACCGACGCTGCTCGGCCTGGCGACCGTGCTCATCCCGTGTGGAGTGACGCTGTCGGTGGAGGCGCTCGCGCTCGCGTCCGGGTCCGCGCTGGCGGGTGCGGCCACGATGGGGGTGTTCGTGCTCGGCACCGGCCCGCTGTTCGCCGTTCTCGGCTACGCCGCCCGCAAGGCCGCGACCGCGTGGCGCAGCCGGCTGGCCGTGGTCACCGGGCTGGTCGTGCTGGCGATGGGGCTCTACACCCTCAACGGTGGCCTGCAGCTCGCCGGTTCGCCTCTGGCCGCCGACCGGCTCGCCGAGGCCGCCGGGATCATCTCCCCGGAGCCGGTCGACACGTCCGCCGCCTCGACCGTGGACGGACAGCAGACCGTGGAGATCACGGCCGACGCCGACTCCTACAGCCCAGGCAACGTCCAGGCACAGGCCGGTGTCCCCACGACGCTGGTCGTGCACTCGGACAACGTGCAGGGCTGCATCCGGTCGTTCGTCATCCCGGACCGCGACATCGAGGAAATCCTGCCGGTCGAGGGCGACACGGCGATCGATCTGGGAGTGCTGGAACCCGGTCAGCTGCGCTACACGTGCGCCATGGGGATGTACACCGGCGTCGTCACCGTCGTCTGACCACACCGTCCTTGGTCAACCAGGAGAGTCAACCAGGAGAAAGGAGCACCGAAAGTGTCCGCCACCACCCACACGTTCCGGGTCGAGGGGATGCACTGCGGAAGCTGCGCCCTGCTCATCGACGACGCCCTGGAGGACCTGCCGGGCGTAGGCAGCACCCAGACCACCTTGAAGCAGGGCCGCACCACGGTCGACCTGGACCTGAGCCAGAACAGCCCCCAGGACGTGGTCAAGGTCATCGAAGAACTCGGCTACCAGGCCTCGCCACTGCCGTGACGGGCCGGGCAGGGATGCGCGACTCACAACGCCCACCGCCAGGAGGCTGGCATGACGACCATGCTGTTCTACATGAGCGGGTGAGCCGAGCAGTGGACGGTCCACCGACCACACCGATCGTCATCCGCCGGCCGGCACGCCACGAGCGAGTCGAGGGGCCCCAGCCGGCCGCGACGGCGTACGTCGACTCGTCCCCGCTGCAGGCCGAGGCCGCGGGAGCCGGACATACGGCGGGTCGGGGAAGATCCGAGGCTCGGATCATGACTGACGTCGGGGCGTGCACGATCGTGGCGGCGTTCGCCTCGCTCGGCGCCGCCGCTACGCATTTCGCGGTCGCGCCAAGCCACTTCACCAGCTGGCCGCTGTCAGGTGTGTTCTTCCTCGCGACCGCGGCCTTCCAGACGGGCTGGGCCCTCGCCGTGCTGCGGGGCGCCAGCCCACGGACGATGAAAGCGGGCCTGCTGGTCAACGCGGGGGCAATCCTGTTATGGGCCCTCAGCCGGACCGCCGGGTTCCCCGTCGGCCCCCACGCCAACGTGCCCGAACAGGTCGACAGAGTCGACCTCACCACGGTGGCATTCGAGGTGGCGGTCTGCCTCCTTGCTCTGTGGAGCTTCCGGGCGCGGCACGCGCGCGGGTTCCGCTCCTCGTTCAGTGCGGCCGTGATGATCGGCGTCGTCGGCGCCGGGGTCACCGGCTTCGCCATGCCCGCGGTCGAACTCGCCGGATCACACGGTCACAGCCACGGTCTCGAGGTGACAGATGAATCCGTTCCGCATTCCCATGGTTCCGACGAGGAGGACCCGGCGGTGCCACACGGCAGCGTGGGTGGGACCACCAACTCGCCTCCACCGGCGGGCAATACACCCGAACAGGGGCAATCACCCCAGCCCGCTCCTAGCCACAGCCATGCCCCGGGCACCGCGCCTCACGACGACTGAGTTCCCGGTGCTTCGGCCCGAGCTCCTCGCGCCGGTCAACGACGCCCTCGAAAGGCGGCTTGGCCTCGTACAACACGCCGCGTGGACCTGCGCAGGCCCGGGTCGCCGTCGTAGGGGAGGCTGGTGGCGAGGTCGTAGAGCGGGGCGACCTTGATCTCGTTGGGGAGCAGTAGGGGGGACACGTTTTTCGAGTGGCCGTCAGGCGCGCCGGTGACGTAGTTGATGGCGGCGAAGTCGCCGAGTGCGGCCAAGCCGGCGGCGGCGTGGGTGTGAGTTCTGCTCGATGATCCGGACGCTCTTACCTCGGTAGGTCGTCCCGCTCAGCGGCATCCGCACACCTAGACGAGTAAGTCCTATCTCGGGTCAGTGGTCGTAGGCGATCAGGGAGCGGGTGACGGGTGCGGCGGTCTTGTTGTTGTGCCAGATCGCCGTGGCCATCGCCAGCAGGCGTTGGGCGACGCGGATCGCGACGCCCTCGAAGGTCCGCCCGCCGTGTTGTTCCAGGTCGAGCTGGCCCTTGAGGGTGTCGTTGACCGACTCGATGAGCTGGCGGACCTTCTTGAGCATCGGCTCGCCGTGGCGCTCCGTCTCCTCCTTGCGGTGCGGCCGGAGCAGGTCGATGCGCTGCTCGGCGAGCGCGGCCTCGAGGTCCTTCGAGGCGAACCCCTTGTCGGCGATCAGCAGGATCCGGCCTCGTCCGGCGATCAGGTCGGTGTCGTGTTCGAGCATCGCGGCGAGCACCTCCCGTTCGCCGATCTTCGGGTTGGCCAGGGCCCACAGCACCGGCATGCCGGTTGGGGTGCAGACCAGGTAGAGCTTGAGCCCCCAGTAGAACCGGGAGTGCGACGCGCAGTAGCCGTAGCTGGCCCAGCCCGCCATCTCGGAGCGCTGCACGGTGGGCCGCGACATCCCGCACGGGACCGGGGTCGCGTCCGTGATCCAGTGGTTGTCGAACCAG
>NZ_JASNFO010000167.1:0-7790 GCF_032027725.1 Pseudofrankia coriaricola
GGGGGGTGGCGCAGGTAGTCGGACAGCTTGCGCAGGCTCCAGTGGGTGAACGGCAGCCCCAGCGCCCTTGGCCTGGTGCGGGCGACCTCGAGGATGCGGGCCTCGCCGTCTGCGGTGATCCGCCGCGGACGGCCACCTGCCCACCGCGGGTCCAGGCAGTCCAGCCCGCGGTCGTTGAACGCGTGGATGACGTCCCGGACCGTGTCGGGATCGGCGGCGACCAGGGCGGCGATCGCCTCGTTGGTGTTTCCTGACGCCGACGCCAGGATCATCATCGCCCGGCGGATCCTCACCGCGTCGTGCCGACCCCGCCGCACGATCCGCAGCAGGGCTTGTCCCTCCTCGTCCGTCAACCGACGGACATGCACCGGCTTCGCCATCGCAGACCCCTCCCACGAGCAGGAGCAGATACCTGCGCATCACCGCAAACCGAGATCGCCACACCTCGCCCGGCAGACGTTCACGGACAGCGCACTAGGTCTGCCGACGGGCCCGTTCGGAACCATCGTCGTCGACGTCCCCGGACGAGAGTTCACCTACCGCTTCACCGCTGAGGACGTCGTGTGGACTGCCAAGTTGGTCGAGCTCGAGACCAGCGACCCGCAGAACCGGCTGGCCGTGGTCTGGGCGATGGTTAACAACTACGCACTCTTCGCACACAAGATCAGGAAATTCTCGACGTTCACAGAATTCATCCGTGCGTATTCGACGACGTTGCAACCCGTTCTGGTCAACGTCGCGGCCGCGAAGGCACACTACGGGAACCCGGGCTCGCAGTACGAGCCGGTGGAGGGCGCTGGAACGTACCAGGGAACCACCATCCCACGGGGCCAGCTGAAGCGTCATCGCGACTTCCAGAAGATCCCTTGGGCCGAGATCCCCGCCGCTTCGCGGGCACTCGCCGAGCGCGCCCTGAAGGGCTACGCGGGGAACCCGGGGATTGGGAACGCCAGCAAGTTCGGCTCCTCAAGGATCTGGTGGAAGCGAAAGCACCACACGCGGGCGGAGCCAACCAAAGAGGAATGGAAGCAGTACACCCAGCAGGTTGTCTGCGACCCTCCGTGTTCCTGGATCGGCGAGATTCCCGGCCTAGACCAGATGTCGAACGCGTTCTTTCTGGACCATCGCGCCCGGTCGCTTCCTCCCAACGCGGTACGCGTCATGCCCGCGACCTAACTTCGATCTTTCGCGCCGGTGGTGTGGGTGATCGAGGGCTGTCCTCCCAGCCTTGCTCGTGTTGAGATACGAGAGGCATGGCTGCTCGGGGTCGCGGCCGGCGGCCTCGCCGTCGCGCGGGTGGGCGCCCGGTCCACGTCCGGGCGGGTTCTTCGGGTCATTGGCCGGGGAGCTCTGTGGTCCGGGCTATCCAGGGCCGGCGGCGCGCGCAACCGGTTGATCACCTCGAGGGAGAGCGGCGCGTACGGGTCGAGCGCGGACAGACGCACGATCACGCCAGTGCTTGGCATGAGATCACAGATTTGCTGTCCGCGACCTTCCACATGGCGGCCCCTCGACCGGCGCTTATCGGCCAAGGAGGACGTAGCAGCGCACGCGCCGCCTCGGACGTCAGCGCGGGCGGGTCGGGCGGCACGATGACCCGTGGCGCCGCGGGTGCTTCTCGGTCGTCGCCTCTGCGTGCGTCGGCAGGGACGATCCGGGGCGCGGGCTGGTCGGCGTCGTGGGCTGCGGGATCTCCTGCTACCAGCTGCTTTTCGGGTGCACCAGTATCGATGTGCGTCGCTTGTGCCGGTGGGTCGCCGGGCCCGCGGTACCTGTCTGCCGTGGTGGGTTCGGTTGGCGGTCATCCGGGTGGTCGGGCTCGCTGGCATCGCCCGCTGGTTGGCGCCCCATGTTCATGGCGAGTCCCGCCACAAGGCGCCGAGTACGCCGTCGGGCCGGCATACCGCGGTATGCAGCCCCGGCCGAATAATGAACGGCGAACCGGTGTATGCCATGGCTGGAACCTGCGTACGCCGGTCATCTTCCTTGACATCGCCGCAGCCCTCGTGCGGGTAGGCGTCGCGCACTCGATGCGCGCGGTGGCCGCCGCGTGGCGGCGTATTCCTGGGGAGAGGCCGCGATGTCATGCCGGGTGTCATGCGTGACGGCCGGCGTGATGTCCGAGTAGCGGGGCCGGCCACGGTGCGGGCTCGGTCCGGCGCAGCTCGGGTGGGCCGCCGTCGTGCGAGAGACGGCCGATCTTGGCGGTGAGCCTGGACCGTCCGCGTTGGTGCTGGCGGGGACCGCCGCAGGAGGCGGAGTGTAGGCAGCCCGACCTGGGACGCCGGGGTTGACTCAGTGCGAGGCGAAGATTATGAGTCTTCCTCTCTGGCCGGCTGGGCTATTTTCGTCGGCTGCCGTCGGCTGCCGTTCGCAGTCGTTTTGTGCTGCGGTGGTTGGTAATCGGGAGCGAGGCCCGGCTTGCGTCGTTGTTGTTCGTGCCGGTCGGTGACGGCTCGTGCCGTTGGCTGGGGCGCGGTTCGTCACCGGTTTGGCATCGGTCGACTGCCGCGCTTACATCGTCGAAGGTCACCGTCTGCCACGGGTTGGGTTGCTGACTGGCAGCATCGCGGAAAATGTCCGTCGAGTAGGCGGGAGAAGATTGGTTCTCGGTGAAGATGAAAAAGCAAAGTTAGGTGAGGGCGGTGGATTGACGGTGGTCAGCTCCGGTGGATGTGGTCCTCGGCGCAGTCGCCCGCTCGTTGCAGGGTGGCTCTACGGAGCGCGTCTCGCCGAGCCGCCGCCGTGGAAGGGCCGTTTCTCGTGTCGATGAACTGCTGGCTGGAGGCCGCGGGTCAGTCTGTCGGCTGTGGTGGCGGCTCGGGCGCCTGACCGGGCTCGGCGTTCGGGGGCGCGACCAGCGAGAGAGTCTGTGCGAGACCGGGATACTCGTTGCGGATAATCGTCAGTATCTGCGCTTCAAGGATGGGCGGCTCTTCGTGAGCGATTTTCCAGACCACGGCCCAGTCGACGCCGAAGTATCGATGGATCGCGAGGTTCCTGAACGCACGGATCTGCCGCCAGGCCACGTCGGGATACCGGTCGCGCAGGTCATCCGGTAGCGAGCTGGCGATCTCGCCGAGGAGCAGCATCCGATACAGCACAGCGTCACGCAGGACGCGGTCGGTGTCCCAGCGCTCCCGGGTCACGTCTACGAGGTAGTCCTGGACAGCGCGCACGTTGTCTACGAGATCGGCGAGGTAGAGCTCGTCACGCCGCATACAGGACCTGGGCGTCGTGCAGTACCTCGTCCCGGATCACCCGGTGCAGCCCGTCCTTCGCGACCAGGTCGACAGGTCTGCCGAAAAGCCTCTCCAGGTCGTCCTGCAGGTCGAAATAGGACATACCGAGGTCGTTGCCCGGAGCTCGGACGTAGAGAATGTCGACGTCGCTGGTTGGACCGGCGGAACCACGCGCTACGGATCCGAAGACCGCCAACTCGGCGATCCCGTATCTGCGACACAGGACGGCAAGCCGCGGACGGAAGGCCTGGATCTCGTCCAGGGTCATCGTGCCGCCCTCCCTTCGTCGACCGACGAGCCTCAGTCTACGACGATCAACCCCGCCCGCACCGGCCAGGCGCAGGGCCGAGGCATGCCTTCCGAGCTTCGGTCCTTGATCCGGTCCTGGCTGGTCTTCCTCGCCGAGGGTCCGAGCCTGGTGTCCTGTTCGTCCTGTGCGCACCGCGGTGGTGATCATGCTGCTGGTGTCGAGGCCGCGGTCTGCGGGCTTGGGCTGGTGGATGTGGGTGGTGCTGGGCTGCTGGGGGTGGGGGTCGGTGGGGTGGGGGTGTTGGGGTGGGTGATGCTGGTGATGGGGCGGTGACGCCGGCGAGCCAGACGTGGCGGCGGTCGAGTCCGATGAAGAAGAGCACGTACAGCCTGGCCATCGTGACGGTGTCCGATGGTGAGGAAATCGCAGGCCAACGCGCCTCGGGCCTGGCTGCGCAGGAACTGCGACCAGCTGGGACCGGCGCCGCGGCGAGGCGCCGGACCGAGGCCGTGGCGGCGCAGGATGTTGCGGACCGAGGTGGCCGATATCTGGATCTGCAGCTTGCGGCATTCCCCGACGATCCGCAGGTAGCCCCAGCGGGGATTCTCCCGGGCCAGGCGGAGCACCAGTTGTACGGTCGTGTCCTCAAGTCGGCGACCACGATGCTGCTGCGGGTAGGTCCAGTGGAGGCGGACCAGGTCTCGGTGCCAGCGCAGGAGGGTGGCGGGGGTGACGAGGAACGCCGACCAGCGCGACCGGGGGAGAAGCTGGGCAAGGGTGGCCAGCAACATCCGATCGGCTGGGGTGTATCGCGGCCGGGCGACCTGACGGCGTAGCACCGCCAACTGATGGCGCAAGACGGCGATCTCGACGTCCTTCTCTTCGGGCCGACCACCGAAGCCGGCCGCGCTGAGCAGTCTGCGCATCAGCAGGAATACCACCGTCGACACCATGACTCACCATGATCTCCGACGGCTGTCCGCCCAGCTCAGGGCCCATGACCGTCGACTTGCACCCCACACGCAGCGACGGCCTGTTCGTGAGCTGTTCGCCCGGATCAAGGATCTTCGGCAGCGCGAGGCTGATCGCGGTGGCATGGATGAGGTCGTTTGGCCGGCCGAGGCCGTGCCGGACAAGCAGCGCGGCCTCCAGCAGCTCCGGCTGCAGTCCTGCGTGCGCCGCTGCGGCCGCAGCGGCATCCGTGTCGGTGCCCACCAGAGCGTGCTCCAGTTCGGCAACGACCCCGGTCAGCCGGCCGCCGCGTAGGAACGCGACCAGCTGTGCAAAGGCTGCCCCAAGCGGCTGCTCAGTCACGCGATCGACCCAGCGCGAGCGGTCATCAGGTCTGCGAGCGTTGGGGCGGTGTCGCCTGCCCCCATTCAGATCTCCTCGCGGTACGACGGAGACGGGGTGCTGGTCGCGGTGGAGACCGGTCCGCAGCTGACGCGCATGATCGGAGCGTAACGCGAATGGGAGTGCACGTGACATAGGCGCGTATACGGCATGCGTTACACCGGCGACCTGCGCAAACGTGTTGTGGATCTATGCGTCTCGTGAACGTTCGTTACCGGACACCTCAGTTTCTCGCCTGCCAGGAGGCCAGGTTGTTCGGGGTGGTCAGGGAGCACCCGCAGCCGATCAGCGAGCAGCGCCTCGTACGCAGCGGGCGCCGTGTTGATGTGTGGGAAGTGGCGGTGTTGATTGGCTAGGAGAGGCCTGCTGCCTTCCTTAGCGCGGGCAGGTCGAGGACCGTGACCTGCCGGTAGCCTGTCTTGATGATCTTCTCCTGACGTAGGGCCCGCAGTGCCTTGTGCACGGCCGGGCCCGGCACGCCAGCGAGTGCGGCGGCTACGCCAGGCGGTACGGGGTCGACCGGTACACCGCCTACGACGACCTGACCTCGCTCGGCGTCGAACTCCCGGACACCGCCCGCCGATGGGCACAGCGCCCAGCAGCCACCCCACGCCGCCGAGCCGAACGCCGCGACGACGAATGGCCCCACGACGACTCATGGATAACACTCGACGGCCACCCGTACTTCGTCGCCGGCTACACCGCCGGCGGCGCGCCCTACGGCATCTTCGCCGACAATGCGCCAGAGGGAATCCACACGGCTGGGCCCGGGAACTAACAGGTCAACGCCGGTGGCCGAGTTCTGACACCCACAGGCGTCGAAGGCACCATCCATCAGTCGGTCGCCGTCACCCCCTCTGGCCACCCTCTCTGGCCACACAGACCAGGTCAACGCCGTGGCATTCAGTCCTGACGGGAAGCTGCTGGCCACCGCCAGCGACGACAACACGGCCCAGCTGTGGGATACCGGTACCCGGAGCACCCTCAACACGCCCCTGGCCCGCGCCGGAGTCATACGACAGCGCGAGCTGCGGACCGAAGCCAGAGCGGCCCGGGCTGACCGGCACCGTCATCGACCCTGTGCCGGCGGCGGGATTAGCGCCGAACTTCTCGCCGATCCCGCGGATCGCCCCGCCACCCTTCGGCAGCGAGATGCCCGGCGCCCCGAAGCCCGCCCTGCCCGCGTCCCCATCGCGCACCGCAGAAGGGGACGACGCCTGCTCAGCGCCCGCCGTCACCGGAGGGGCCTCCACGCAGACGGTTCGGAATCATCGGCTCCAGGGCTCGCGATCTCCGGCCAGCCGGGTCGCGGTCGACCCACCAACGCCACCTTGTCGCTGGCCGGCATTGGTCTCATGGCGGCCCCTGGGTCGCGCGGGTTTCGACCGAGCCGGGGATGGAGTGCCGGGCGCCGACGGTGGTGTGGACGAGCACGACACCACTGCGCCTGGAACGGTGGGGGTCGCGTGCTCCGTCGCTGCCTCGGTGGGGCACCTTGACGGGCCATAGTCCGCTGTTGTCGATCTCTCCACGAGGGATTCGCTCGACGGCCCGCCAGGTCCGGGTCCATGACTTGTGCACCACCGGTGGCCCAGGCGGGTCCGCTTCGTGCAAGAGTGCTACCCCGGCCTTGTTGAGGATCAGGCCCTCATCGACGTTCGCGGCTTCACCTAGCATCCAGCGCAGCGCGATGCGAGCCGTCCGGGCGGCCCTCGGGCCGCCTCCGCCGACGTCGCTGTGGCACCCGGTGAACCAGATCTCGCAGACATCCTGCTGACGGATCGCTTCGGCGTCCTCGGGTTTGAGACGAGACATAGCTGCGTCGAGGTCACTGTCCAGCCGTCCCCAGGTGGTTGGTTTGAACCAGGCACGTCGCTCGTCCAGGGCCAGGGCGTGCCGCACGTGGGCAACGATCGGGTTGTGTCGAAGGTGCGGAAGGATGACGGGATTGAGACCGCCATAAGACTTGACCGTGTCCCACAGACCAAGGAAGTGCACCGGACACGGGCGGTGTTCCCGGCGCAGAGCCTGGACCTCGGCCACGGGAATGTCCTTGTCCTCGACCGGCAGGAACGCCTTCCACGCCCGGTCGAAGCTAGCAGCGAGATCCCCGGAGTTCGACCGTGGCAGGTGGCACCGGTAGAGCAGGCCAGCGAGAGCGCGCACGGTGAAAGCGCCACGGCTGAAACCGAAAAGGAAGACACGATCCCCAGGCTGGTAACACTCCGCCAGGGCGAGATACATCTGCCCCACGTTCTCCTTCAAACCGTACCCGGTGACCAGCCCGCGTCCCTTCCTCGCCCACCCCAAGGCTCCCGCGCCGTCTGGAGCAGGCAACACCTGGAATGCCTTGCGCTCCGCCGTGGACTGCCTGAGCAGATCGACCTGGCTCGTCCGGGTGGTCGTCCCGATCCCCTGGTCATAGACGACCAACTGACGGCTGACATCGAGGACGATGCACCCGATCAGGGCCGTCACGTTCGTCGGTCGACTGTCGAACGTGTTGCCGGTCCCGTCCGCGCAGACCACGATGTTGCGCCCCATCCGTGGACCGCCCTCCCGCTACAGACCGGCAACGAACAGGCTAGACCCGGACACGCTCATTTGCCCCGTGTCGACCCCGACATTCCCGTACGGGACGGGAAGATTAGCCTCCACGGTCGGGAACACGGTCTCCACGTCCCTACCGTCCGGGCAGTATGAAGCCACCGTGTCGTCGGGTAGGCCGCCGGCGAGGTGCCCTGGTTGGGTCCTTTTCCGTCGGCCCCCCGCCGAACCCGCCGGGCGGCGTTAACCGCAACGGGCTCTCCAGTGGTTATGCCGTGGGTTGCGTGGTAGGTCGTCCGGCGTGGATGGCTTCGTGGCATGGCCGGCAGGTGACAAGTGTCTTGCGCCGTCGCATGGCCATGAGCCGGACCCACGTCGGCTTCTCGCGTCGTCCTGGT
>NZ_JASNFO010000168.1:0-7758 GCF_032027725.1 Pseudofrankia coriaricola
AATGTCCGCCGTCCCGGTGGCGGAACGGCGGACGAGGCGCAGGGTTCGGGCGAAGCCGACCCGGTCGGGGTCGATGTCGGCTGCCTCGGCTGCGTGGGCGATCAGGGCGGTGAGCGCGTACTGGACGGTCAGCCAGGCCCACATCTCCTGGATGGCCAGGTCCGGCAGCCGGGAGCGCAGGATCCTGCCGGGGCCGCGGAGATGGGTCTTGAGCTGGTCGTTCGCGGTCTCCTCCTCCCAGCGCTCGTTGTAGCCGGCGGCGAGTTCGTCGGCCCGGGCGTCACGTGGGTCGAGGATGGAGGTGAGCAGGACGACCAGTTCTCCGGTGCCGTTGCCGGCCCGGTCGGGGATGTCGTACTCGACGACCCGGGCCAGGTGCGCCTCGTCCGGGTCGAGTTCGGCGCCGGCCCTCGCGGCGTCGAGCAGCGCGGCCCGCCGCCGGCTGCC
This sequence comes from Pseudofrankia coriaricola, assembly GCF_032027725.1. Taxonomy (NCBI): domain Bacteria; kingdom Bacillati; phylum Actinomycetota; class Actinomycetes; order Frankiales; family Frankiaceae; genus Pseudofrankia; species Pseudofrankia coriaricola. Next base: position 448 of record NZ_JASNFO010000168.1, read on the forward strand.
CGTGATCTCCGGGTTGATCAGCACGGTCAGGAACGTGCCGTCAGCCAGGACGTCGACGACCGGCAGGTTCAGCCCGGTCGGGGCCCGCCAGATCAGGTCGCCGCCGGTGCCGGCCGCCAGTCCCCAGTTGTCGAACGAGTAGAACCCCCGGTCGGCGGTCAGCACCTCGTCCCGCCGAAGCCGCATGAGCACCCCGCGGGCCAGCGTCCTCTCCCCGGCCGCCCAGCCACCGACCTCGGCGGCCCGGAACGCGTGCGTGCCGCACTCCGCCAACGCGACGACCCGGATCTTCGGAAAGGCCGACCGTTTCTCGCCCGAGCCGGCATAGTCGAACTCGGCGGCGTTGTCCTCGGTGTCGGGCACGTCGACCTCGAACCCGTCGACCGCGAGCAGCAGCCGGCCCCGCAGCCACGCCCCCCGCGTCGAGGGCGTCGCGACCTGGCCGGCGACCCGCTCGAACACCTCGGCCATCACCGCCCGGCCCAGCCGTTTACGCGCCTGGGTGATCCCGCTCGCACTCGGCGGCGCCCACGCCGCGTCCCAGCAGCCGAACCGGTCCAGCGACCCGGTGACCTTCGCCGCGACCTCGGCGTAGTCGTCGTCCGGGAACAGGCACATTCCCAGCGTCAGATACGACGTCACATGCGGCGGGAGCTTCCCGCCCTTCCGCCGCTCGCCGACCCCACAGACCTCGACCGCCTCATCCACCGCGTCACGCGGGACCGCCGTCACCAGCACCCCGACCGACACCTGGTCCGGGGACATCATCGAAGCCACGAACCGTGACCAAACCACCCACCAGCACAGATGCCACGCCGCCACGCCGTACCAACCCGCCGGCCAGCAACAGCGGAAGATCAGCCATCCAAGATCGACTTAAGCTTCACGGCATTGACCCTGGAAGTGTCGGAAGAGGGTTCCGAGGCACAGAGATCCGCATCCTCGACGAGAACCAGAACCCTGTGCCGGCGGGCGAGCAGGGCGACGTCTACCTACGCTGGCAGGGAACCGGCGGATACGACTACCTCGGCGGCGCGCCCCTGCTGCCCGAGACGTTGGACGGCTTTGGAACCGCCGGGGACATCGGCCACCTGGACGCCGATGGATATCTCTACCTGGCGGACCGCCGGGTAGACATGATCGTCACCGGTGGGGCGAACGTCTTCCCGGCCGAGGTGGAGGCCGCCCTCTCCGAGCACCCGGACGTCGCCGACGCTGTTGTCATCGGCCTCGCCGATCCTCACTGGGGACGCCGGGTACACGCGATCGTCGTGCCGAGGCCACGGACCGCGAGCCTGTCCGAAGCGGGCGTCATCTCCTTCCTCAAGGGTCGGCTGGCACCGTACAAGGTTCCCAAGACGGTCGAGTTCGTCGCGGAGCTGCCCCGTACGGCCGCGACGAAAATCAGCCGCTCCGCTCTCGTGGAAGAACGAGAAGGATGAGACGTTCTCGACTGAGCGACCTGATTCTCCGCAAGATTCCCTGGACGTTCGAACCAATGCCGCTTGATTAGGTGACCGGCCATGTCGTCAATCCTGACACTCCAAACGTCCCGATCTCGTCGAACAGAAGATCTGGGCGCTCCTGCTCACCCACTACGCCATACGCACCCTCATGACCGAAGCCGCCGACGAAGCCGACGTCGACCCCGACCAGCTGTCCTTCATGCGAACGCTCCGCATCATCCGCCACCAGGTCACCGACCAGGCGGATTTTTCCCCCTGACCGCCTCGGGATCATCGGCAAACACCGTCAGCTTCGTCGCGCCACCTTCGAACGATACATCGTCGCTACCGTCCGGAAAGCGCAGGAACGCATCGTCGATCCCGAGACCAGGAGGGGACTCGCGTGGACGTCGGCCCTCTTCGAACGGGTCCGGCGCGGTCCGGCGGCGGCGCCGGTCCCTGTTCGAAAAGGGCTCCTGCATGCCGGCCGGTCAGCTCGTCACAGCGCTGCCGGCCGGGAGAGGAGTTCGACCATGATCCCGTCCGGGTCCACGACGGTCGCGGCGGGGCCGCCCGGCGTCGGCATCGTGCGCGGTTCACCGCCGAAGCCGAGCGCGGCCAGGCGGTGAAGCGTCTGCTCGACGGGCACGACGAACGACAGCAGGAAGGCTCCCCGGTGCGGGAGGCCAGCGGCGGCGCTGCCGCCCGGCAGATCTCCGGTGCCGAGCTCGAACAGTTCCACCCGGCCCGCCTCCTCGTTGTTCCGGTCACCCAGGAACACTGTCCGGGGCTTCTTGGTCTGCGCACCCAGAAACTGCTCGAGATCCATGTCCATCGTGACGTCGAACAGAACCTCCAGCCCAATGCCGTCCCGGTAGAACCGAAGCGAGGCTTCCAGATCCGCGGGGCAGATCGCAACATGGTCGATGAATGGCATCCTCAGCCCTCGATTTCGCTGGTCTGGTCACCCAGACGGTGACCCTGCCGGATTCCCCGACCTCGATCATGATCGTCACGAACGGATCACTGGCCTGCGGACCCGACCGTCAGGCACAGCCCGCTCCGGCATGTCGTCAAACCCTACGAACGACACGGTCCGTATACTGTCCAGAACGGCCGTACGGTCCATGCCCCTCCTCTCATGACCAGGGATTCCTACCTACGATATTTGCCAGGACAGGGCTCGCGCACAAGTCGCCGGAGCCCCTGAATTCGCTGGAGCCTTGAATGCAACGTCGAGGACACCGGGGTCACGGTGGAGCCCAGGTCGGGGGGATGGGCCGGCAGTACCTGGCGACCGGACCCGGCCCAGGCGGCGCCGGCCGCTGGACCCGCGTGCGGCGCGTCCATCAACGCTCGACGCGAACGCCAATCGATGTACCCAGGTTCTTTACACTCATGTAAAAAGTGTAGCGTTCGGTGGCATGCCTGGTCGAGCGGTAAAGGCGCGAGGCCGAAGTTGTGCAGATCTTCGAGGGCGCCGGCCGGATCAAGCGCCTCGTCATTGGCCGCCGCCTCGCCTGGGTCTGAGTGAACGCGTCCTCTTGTACGGTCTTTCTGCGTGGGTGTGACCTGACCACGCCAGGGAAGGGTGTCCTGCGGACCCGGGGGCAGGGATCTCCTCCCGCGGACGACGAAGAGGCGCGAAACGGTGGTCGACGCGTACCAGCACTGCTTGGACGTGACCCACCGGTGCGCGTCTACCGGGGTGTGACGGCCTCCCGGATCGCGTACTCCCAGGAAACATGGCGGTGCTGCAGGCAGGGCTCGTTCCGGCCGAACCGGAGCACCGGCTGCGTACCGCTTGCCAGGTTGCGCTGCACCTGCTCGGCGAGCGTGTAGTCCTCGTCCCGCACTGTCGCGTGCGCGTACTCGAAGATCTCCTCGAAAGCCAGGCGCTGCGCCTCGTCGGACACGTCGACCGGGGTGGCGTTCTGATGGAACGTCACCGAACGGCCCGGCTCGGAGCTCGGGTAGATGCGGAACAGCTCCCCGTTGTTGACCGTCGTCGAGATCACCACGCCTGGGTGCAGGTGGTAGATGACGACGGCGTGCGAGAGCGGGTTCCACTCCTGCTCGGGCCGGTCGATCAGTTCCGTGATCGTCCGCATCGGGAACACCAGCCGGGAGTGTGGCCCATAGGTGTCGAACGCCGCGACGCCCGAGAGCGCCACCGAGGCGAACGTCTCCCGGTGAACGGTGGCGAAATGGTAGTTCTCGGCGAAGGTGTCGACGGCCAGCTTCCAGTCGATGTCGGCGTTGAGAACCCGCTCGCCCATGGGCGTCCACGCGCCGACACCCCACGAGGCGAGTTCGTCCGACAACCCGGCGAGGTGAGCCTCGATGTCCAGCTCGGCGTCCGGGTCGAGCGCGACCCACAGGAAGCCGGCGTGTTCGGTCGCGGGCAGTCGGGTGAGGCGGGTCGGTTGGTCAGGGAAGCCCTCGGGCATCGGCATGTGACGCAGCCGGCCGACTGTGTCGTACGTCCACGCGTGGTAGGGACAGGCGAACCGGCGCGCGACCCCGCAGCCGCTCGCGACCGGGGCCTGCCGGTGGGCGCACACGTTGTGGAACGCGGCGACCGAGCCGTCCTCCTGCCGGGTCAGCACCAGCGGCGTGCCCATGACCGTCTTGGTCACGAAGGCTCCCGGCTCGGCGAGCTCCCCGGCATACCCGGCGATCTGCGGGGTGCGCCGGAACAGCTCGCGGTCGGCGGCCAGCCGGTCGGGGTCGAAGTAGGCGGAGGCATTCTGCTCGGCCACGCCTGGAGCGAGGTCCGCAGTCCGGTCGGCAGCCAGCTTGAGCACACGTCGGGTGAGGTCAACGAGAGTCGTGTGGTCCATGACCGGGAGCCTGGACGTTGCGATGGTCGTAAGGTCAAGCGCCGTGAGCGCAGACGACGAAGCGAACCCGAGACGACGTGGCCGGTGACCGCGGGTTGTTGATCGGCGAGGTGGCGGCGCTGACGGGCATCTCGGCGGGCCGTATCCGCCACTACGAACGGATCGGCCTGATCCGCCTCCAGCATCGCGACAGCGGGTACCGGACCTTTTCCGACGCCGACCTGCTGCTGCTTTTGCGGATAGACCTCCTGCGCAGCCTGGGTCTCGGGCTCGACAGCATCCGGGCTGCTCTGGACGAGCTCGGCGACGTGCTCGAGCAGCACCGCGCCGTGCTGCTCGCCGAGCGGGACCGGCTCGATCGCTTACTCACGGCGGTGGACGCCGCGATCGACGGCGGCGGAGTCGAGTCCCTGGCCCTGAACCACCGTTCGAGCACTGGGCTCGTCGGGCGGGCGGCTCGGCCGATGGACGCGGAGGCGCAGGCGACGTTCGCCCGGGTGTTCGCCGGCACGCGGGTGCCGGTGCCGGCGATCTTCGGGCAGATGGTGATCCCGGAGCCGGTGGTTCGGCTGACCGAAGACATCGCCGGGGCCGAGGGCGTCGATGAGTTGATAGACCGACTGGCTGCGCTGGTCCGCGAGATCCTGGCCGGCCGCGCCGTCGCCGCACACTGGGTGGACCAGCAGCTCCGGGACCCGCTCCCGGAACCGGTGGCGTCCATTGTCCGCCGCGGTGCGGCGCTGGCGGACAGCCCGGTGCTGCGGCACGGCATCCCCGCCTGGGCGGCGGCGATCTCGCCGGAAGCAGGACACTTCGTCGATGAGGTCGGGCGCCTCGGCGCGCGGCGGGACGCGGTCGTCCTCGGCGTGATCGTTGTCCCGCGCCGGCCGGGTCACGCGCCGTTCAGGTAGGCGTCGGCTCCGTGGACTCCGCTATCGGATTCCACCGCTGGTGGAAAGCCTGGTCCACCACGCCCCCACCCGCTGAACCCCAAGCCCTGACCACCACGATCATCGCAGGCCACGGCCTGCACCTCTACCAACCACCCTGATCCAACAAACCACCGGTATGGGTTCGAGTCCTATCGCGGGAGCTTGACCAGGGGAAGTAGGAAGCGGTCGTACTCGGAGGATTTTCACTCGTGGCGACCGACCCTCATGCTCGGCTGGGTGATGGCACCGACCGGTCGCCACTGCGGCACGACCACGCCCACGGCGTCGTCGAACCAGACCCGCATGCGCTGCCCCGGAACGAGGGCGGGAGCACCGGGAAGGTGGCCGACGAACCGGACGGACGGGACGTCCAGGAGCTCGACGAGGACCACCGTGTAGGGCACCGGGTACAACGGGTGGACCTGGTGCTCGACGACCGTCCACGAGTAGAGGGTTCCGAAACCCGCCACCGGCTGCCAACGGCCGTCCCAGCTTCCACAGGTGTGGCAGTAGGCGCGCGGCAGGTGAAGAACGGCACCGCAGCCCGCGCACACCCGGATGACCAGTTCCTCGCGCCGGGCCGCTTCGAAGAATCCCCCGGTGTCGGGATCGTCGTCGACCGGGACGAGGTGGGTGCGTCGGATCCGGTCCATCAGGCCGCTCGCAGCATCAGCGCGCTGCCCGGCGGCAGCGGGGTCGAGGTCACCAGGCACACCTCGGCGCCCGGGACCTGGGAGGTCGACTCCCCACGGATCTGGCGGACCCCCTCGAGGATGTGGTTCATGCCGTGGATGTAGCCCTCGGACAGGTGACCGCCGCCGGTGTTGATCGGAATGCTGCCCCCGAGATCGATCTCGCCTCCGGCCACGAACGGCCCGCCCTCGCCCTTCTTGCAGAAGCCCCAGTCCTCGATCTGAAGCAGGACGGTGATCGTGAAGCAGTCGTAGATCTGGGCGACGTCCACGTCCTGCGGGCCGAGGCCCGCCCGTCGGTACAACGTGCGAGCGACCGAACTCGCCGGCAGCTCGGTGATCGACTTCCGCATCAGGGTCGGGAACTGGATTCCGGGCTGCGGATCGGGCACGCTGCCCTGAGCGACCGCCCGGATCAGGACCGGAGGCTTTCGACAGTCCCGGGCGCGGGCGGCGCTGGTCACCACCACGGCGCAGGCCCCGTCGGTCTCGAGACAGAAGTCGAACAGCCCGAGTGGCCGGGCGATCGGGCGGGCCGACAGGTACTGCTCCATGGTGAGGGTGCGAGCGTGCATCTGGGCCGCCGGGTTCGCGTTCGCCCTGGCCCGACAGGTGAGCGCGATGTGGCCCATCTCCTCCTTCTTCGTGCCGTACTCGATCATGTGACGCTGGGCCATGAGGGCGAAAATCTGCCCGGGAGTGAGCAGCCCGTACGGAGCGAAGAACTCGTCGTAGCTGCCCCATCCACCCACCCTGGCGTCGGCCGCCGCGGACAGCCCGAACCGGCGCCCCGACCGTCCCCTGAGTTCCCGGAAGACGAGGACCGTCGTCGCCTGGCCCGAGAGGATGGCGCCCACCGCCTGCCCGACCATGGCGCACGGCGCCACTCCCCCCGGCCCCACCTGGGCCCAGTAGGTGAGTTCGCGTATCCCGAGCGAGTCGGCCAGGTCGTTGTGCAGGACGCTGTCCATGTCGCAACGGACGATGCCGTCGATGTCCCCCGGCGTCAGACCGGCATCCTCGATGGCGGCCAGCGCGGCCTGGGTCGCCAGGGTCAGGTCGCTGCGACCGGCGTCACGCGAGTAGTCGGTGGCGCCGATCCCGACGATCGCGCAACGGTCTCGGTGCTGGAACTCCTCGTTCGTCGCCGTCATCGGACGCGGTAGAGGCGCGCGGCGTTGTCGTGCAGGATCTTGCGCAGTGTCGCCTCGGGCAGGTCTCCGAAGGAATGGTCCAGGAACTCGTTCGGAGCGACCGCCGTGCTGGCCGGCCCCGGAGACATGCTTGTCGGATGCGGGAAGTCGGTCTCGTAGAGGATGTTGTCCGGGCCGAGCCGCTCGATGGCGTAGCGCGCGTTCTCGGCCTCGAACCAGAAGCAGCCGTAGATCTGCCGGCGGAA
>NZ_JASNFO010000169.1:0-7671 GCF_032027725.1 Pseudofrankia coriaricola
GGTGTCACGCGTCGTTCTTGGTGGGCGCGGCGAGGCGGGTCGGCGTCGTCGTGGGTGGGCATGTGCCAGCTGTGATCTTGTGGTGGGTTTCTTGTTGGTGCGCGACGACAGGGTGAGCACGTCGGAAATGGCGACGGCCCTCCCCTGATCACCTTGGCCGGTTCGGGGAGGGCCGTGCGAGGCGCGTGGAGGCGCCGGTGTTCACCGTAGACGTGGATGTGGTTGAGGTCGAACGGCGGTTGGCGGTGGGTGAGCTGGCCTGTCCGGGGTGCGGGAGCGGTCTGGCGGGTTGGGGGTGGGCGCGGGTGCGCCGGGTTCGGGGGTCGAGGGGGAGGTCCGGCCGCGGCGGGGGCGGTGTTCGGGCTGTCTGGCGACGCATGTGCTGCTGCCGGTGACGTGCCTGGCGCGGCGGGCGGACGCGGTGGCGGTGATCGGTGAGGCGGTCGGGCTCGCGGCCGGTGGGCTGGGGGCGCGCCGGGTCGCGGTGGCGGTGGGCCGGGCGCCTGCGACGGTGCGGGGCTGGCTTGGGCGGCTGGCAGGGCGGGCGGTGCGGCTGCGGGCGGCGTTGGCGGTGCGGCTGCGGGCGGTGGCCGTCGACCCCCGGGTTCCGGAGGTCGACGGCGGGTTGCTCGCGGGTCTGGTGGCGCTGGTCGTCGCGGTGCGCGACGCGGCGGCGGGCCGCTGGGCGCTGCCCACGTTGTCGGCGTGGGAGTTGGTGTCGTTCGTGACGGCCGGTGGTCTGCTGTTGCCCGCGTTCCTCCCCGAGGCGATCAACACGAGTCCGCGTCTGGCCGGCTGAGGTCTTCTCCTCGACGGTGTCGATGTTGTGTCGGCACTGTTCGGGAGGTGGTTATGGCGTCGACGTCTCAGGCGGAGGCAGCGCGGCGGGCGGAGCGGGCGAGGGCGGTGGGCCTGTTCCGTTACGGGCTGGTGCGTCAGGCGGCGGATGCGTCGCTGTCGAGCCGGGAGCGGGGCCGGCTGGTGCGCGAGTTGGCCGACGCGGTCCATGCGGGGCCGGACGGGCGTCCGGTGCAGGTGTCGCGCAAGACGCTCGACCGGTGGATCCGGGCCTGGCGGGCCGGGGGGTTCGACGCGCTGGTCCCGGCGCCGCGCCGGGTCGAGGCGCGGACCCCGGCCGAGGTGCTGGAACTGGCCGCGGCGCTCAAGCGGGAGAACCCGGCGCGCACCGCGGCGCAGGTCGGCCGGATCCTGCGCGCCTCGTCGGGTTGGGCGCCGTCGGACCGCACCTTGCAGCGCCACTTCGAGGCGTTGGAGCTCAATACCCGGCCGGACGGGTCGGCGCCGGTCGCGTTCGGCCGGTTCGAGGCGGGGCGGCCGAACGAGATCTGGACCGGCGACGCCCTGCACGGCCCGAAGATCGACGGCCGGAAGACCTACCTTTTCGCGTTCATCGATGGCCATTCACGGGCGCTGGTCGGCTACCGGTTCGGCTATGCCGAGGACACGGTCCGCCTCGCGGCCGCGCTGCGCGCGGCGCTGGCGTCGCGCGGGGTTCCCGACACCGTCTACGTCGACAACGGCTCCGCGTTCGTCGACGCCGCGCTGCGCCGGGCCTGCGCCGTGCTCGGGATCCGGCTGACCCACTCCGCGCCGGGCCGGCCCGAAGGACGGGGAAAGATCGAAAGGGTGTTCGAGACGGTCCGCGGCGAGTTCCTCGTCGAGATCGCCCCGGTCGGCGGCCACGTCGTCGCGGACCTGGCCGCGCTCAACACCGCGTTCACGGCCTGGGTCGAGACCGTCTACCACCGCCGGGTCCACACGGAGACCGGCCTGGCGCCGCTGGCCCGCTTCGAGGCCGGCGGCCCGTTCACCTATCCCAGCGACGCGGCGCTCACCGAGGCGTTCAAGTGGGAGGACCACCGCAAGGTCCGCAAGACCGCGACGATCTCCCTGCACGGCAACACCTACCAGGTCGAACCGCACCTCGTCGGCCGGACGGTGGCCGCCGTCTACGACCCGTTCGACCTGTCATCCATCGAGATCCGCTGGCAGGACCGCCCCGCCGGGACCGCGATCCCCACCGTGATCGGCCGTCACGCCCACCCGAAAGCCCGTCCCGAGACCCCACCCACCGCCCGACCAGCGGCGACCGGCATCGACTACATCGACCTGCTCACCGCGGCCCACGACACCGAACTCGCCGCCACGACCATCAGCTACGCGGCGGCCACCGGCCCCGCCGGCGACCAGGACACCCCGTGACCGGCCGCCTCGACGACGCCCTCGCGCACCGCGCCGCCGACCTCGCGCACGCCGCCGCGACCCTCGCCGACCCCTACCACCACGAGGACCAGCTCGCCATCGGCGAGACCGTCCTGACCACCGCGCTGGCCGTCGAACGGCTCGCCACCACCCTGATCGACCAGATCCTCGACCCCCACCCCACCGGCCAGAACGACGAAGGGAACAACCGGTGAGCATCGACCGGATGCAGGCCCACTACGGCTTCACGAAGATGCCGTTCGGCCGTGACCTGCCCGTCAGCGACCTGCACCGCCACCGCGCCCACAACGAGGCCGTCGCCCGCATCGGCGGGCTCATCCACACCCGCGGCCTCGGCGTGCTCACCGGCGAGGTCGGCGCCGGCAAGACCGCCGCCACCCGCGCCGCGACCACCACCCTCGACCCCTCCCGCCACAGCGTCATCTACCTGCCGAACCCCGCCGTCGGCGTCCGCGGCATCCACAACGCCATCGCCACCGCCCTGGGCGTCACCCCCCGCTTCCACCACGCCACCCTCATCCCCCAGACCGCCGACGCCCTCGCCGCCGAAACCCACGAACGCGGCCGACAACCCATCCTGATCATCGACGAGGCCCACCTCCTCGACGCCACCCAACTCGAGGCCGTCCGCATGCTCACCAACACCGACATGGACTCCGCCAGCCCCCTGACCTGCCTCCTGATCGGCCAGCCCACCCTGCGCCGCCGGATCAAACTCGGCGACATGGCCGCCCTCGACCAGCGCTACGCCATGCCCGCCATGGACCCCGACGAGACCCGCACCTACATCACCCACCACGCCCGATTCGCCGGCCGCGCCGACACCCTGTTCTCCGACGACGCCATCCAACTGATCCACACCACCGCCCGCGGCCTGCCCCGCGCCGTCAACAACCTCGCGATCTGAGCAGCTCCGCGTTTTCCGGATAGCCTTCAATTGGGTTTTCTATGCCGCGGGGACTGTCAAGTTAGCGGCTCTGGCGCACATTCGGTGGTAACGGTGCGTTAGCGCCGGTCGTGGAGGTCAAAGCGGTCGAAATCGGCCACCTCACAGACGTTCGCGAGGTCCGGCAGGCGCCGCCGCGCTGCGCTGGAAAGCCTCAACCAGGACAAAGTAGACGCAAGCGGCGTCTCACCACGCGATCACTGAACGTCACCACCGAATATGCGCCAGAGCCGTTGTTCTTACAGGCAGGGCGGATCGCTGCGCTGATCATCACGGGTACTGGAAAATTGATCTCGGGTGTTCCGGTCAGCCGTTGGGCCTGTGATGCGGGTGAGCTCGTTTTACAGGATGGCGATGGGGGCCGATCAGGGGATCATGGGTTGTGCCAGGGCGGTCTGCCGCCCGGAGTACGCGTGTCAGATTCCGCCTCTTCCTCTGGCCTCTCCGGGGCACCCACCGGGTGAGGTGTGAGGGAGACGGAGAGGCTGTGACCAGCGAGAACGTGAAGGATGAGGTCATTCATCTGCGGTCCGCAGGGGTGGATCTGGGCAAGCGGTTCCTGGTGGCCTGCGCCCGGATGCCAAGCCCGCGGCAGGCCGGTAACTGGCTGCTGGAGACCGAGCGGTTCGGGACCACCGGTGCGGAGGTGCGGCGGTTGCGGGCCTGGCTTCTGGAACGCCGGGTGGAGGTCGTGGTGCTGGAGGCCACCCCGGTTATCTGTAGTTTTCAAGATCGAATCTAGGGTTTTTGCAGGTCATGGCTGTCACGGACGCGTACGCCATGGGAGGGACAAAAGCAGCACCGAGGAGCGACGAGCGCCAGACCCGCTGTCGGCTCGGCTGTCCCCATGACGGACGGTCGCCGGATAACCCGTACGCCACGGCCGAGGAGGCGGACAAATCGGCCCGTCGACCGCCGTCGCGGACGGCCCCGCGGCGACGCCTGATTACCTCCGACTACTGGCGGGGGGTCTACTACGTGTTGCAGCCGGACCTGAACCTGATGCTGGTCAACCCCTCTCATCTCAAGGGGATCCGGGGGCGCAAGACCGATCCCAGTGACGCGGCGTTCCTGGCTCGGGCCGGTGCGTCGGGCATGGTGATGGCGTCCTTCGTCCCGGAGCGGAAGATCCGGGAGCTTCGGGACCTGACCCGCCGGCGGACCGAACTGGTGCGCGCCGCGGGCTGGGAGGCCCAGCGGCTGGAGAAGGAACTCGAGGACACCGGGATGAAAATCGCCTCGGTCCTGACCCATCTGGTCGGTGTCACCGGCCGGAAGATCCTGGAGGCCCTCATCGCCGGCGAGCGCGACCCTCACCTGCTCGCCGACTTCGCCGCCGGCCGGGCCCGCGCCAAGATCCCGGCGCTCGTCGAGGCGCTGGACGGCGAGTTCACCGACCACCACGCCTTCATGGTCCGCCACTACCTCGACGAGATCGACCGCTGGAAGGCGGTCATCGCCGGGTTCGACGAGCGGATCGCGGCCATGCTCACCGACCAGGAGCAGGACCTGGAACTCCTCGCCTCGATCCCGGGCATCGGCCGTCTCGCGGCCGAGATCATCATCGCGGAGACCGGGGGTGACATGGCCCAGTTCCCCAGCGCGCATCACCTCGCCTCCTGGATCGGGGTCTGCCCAGGACAGAACGAGTCGGCCGGCGTGAACAAGTCCGGCCACATCCGGCCTGGCAACCGCAACCTCAAACGCCTGCTCGGGATCGCCGCGATGGTGGCGATCAAGAAGAAGGACTCCTACCTGGGCGCCTTCTACCGCCGGCTCGCCGCCCGCCGGGGCGGCAGACGCGCCCAGGTCGCCGTCATGCACAAACTCACCATCGCCATCTGGCACGTCCTGCACGACCAGGTCCCCTACCGCGACCTGGGTGCAGACCACTTCGCCAGACGAGATCCCGAACGCGCCATGCGCCGCATGATCAAGCAGGCCAACAGCCTCGGCCTCACCATCCGCTTCGAACCGATCGGGGTCGCCTGACGCACGCCGGCCACCTTATTTTCGTGTCAGGCCCATGCCGCGGCCTGCTGTGCGAGATATTCCGCGTGTACTTCGGACGGGGTCCTGTAGCCGAGTCCGGAGTGGAGGCGTCTGCGGTTGTAGAAGACCTCGATGTATCGGACTATAGCACGCCGGGCGAGGCTGCGGGTGGCGAAAACAGTCCGGTGGACGAGCTCGTTTTTCAGGGCGCCGAAGAACGATTCGGCCATGGCGTTGTCCCAGCAGATCCCGGTGCGTCCGACGGAGCCGCGCAGGTTGAGGGATTTCAGGGTTTCGGCGAAGGCCGTGGACGTGTAGTTACCGGATTCAACCGGTCGTCGCAACACCGGCTTGTTGGAGTGAGGATAGCTGGTCGTTCAGTGCTTCGGCTGGTGTCTTCCAGCCGAGTGTCTTGCGCGGCCGGTCGTTGAGGGTCGCGGCGATGGCGGTGAGTTCGTGTCGGCTCCAGCGGGACAGGTCTGTGCCCTTGGGGAAGTACTGCCGTAGCAGGCCGTTGGTGTTCTCGTTCGTGCCGCGCTGCCAGGGGCTGTGCGGGTCCGCGAAGAAGACCCCGACGCCTGTCTCGGCCGTCAGCCGGACGTGCTGGGCCATCTCCTTGCCGCGGTCCCAGGTCAATGTCCGACGCACGGGACCGGGCAACGCGGCCAGCGACAGTGTGATCGCCTCCCGGACAGCCTCGGCGCCGCGGCCAGCCAGCGCCGGGCCGTTGTGCACCCGCGGCTCGTGGCCGTAGCCGTCCATGCGGGGCAGGTGCAGCAGGAGGGTGAACCGGGTGGTGCGCTCGACCAGTGTGCCGATCGCGGACCTGTTCAACCCGATGATCAGATCTCCTTCCCAGTGGCCCGGGACGGCGCGGTCCTCGGCGTCGGCCGGCCGGGCACTGATCCTCACCTCCGGGGTGACCATCCCGTCACGGCGCCGCCGGACCCGGGCCCGTGGCACCCGCAGGGCACGGCCCGTGCGCAGACACGCGACCAGCTCACGGCGCAACGCTCCCCGGTCCTTGATGTAAAGAGCCTGGTAGATCGTCTCGGTGCGCCACGATGCGCTTGTTCATTCGAGTGGAGGTGAAAGGACTCCGCCGCTGGCCTGTCGCAGCAGGTCAGTGAAGCTGAGGGCAGCCTGATCCGGGTGATGACGGGGAGGCAGGGGACGGTCCGTCCCGCGGATCCTGTACAGCTTCGGCCGTGAGGACGGCCTCGACACCGACGCCGTCCGCCGCCTCGTCGCGTCGCTGGGCCGGCTGCTCGACCCCGCTGACGCGCTCGCGGCCACGGCGGAGGCGGGCTCGGGGCTGGTGTTCACCGGGTCCCGGCCCTACGGCGGCGCCTACGTGCTCGACCAGATCTGGCGGCGGCTCGGCATCGAGAAGATCCTGACCGGGCTCGCCTCGTCGGGGCGGGGCCGGTCCCGTGACGCGGCCACGGCGGAGCGGGTGCTGTTCGCCCTGGTCGCGAACCGGGCACTCGCCCCGGCCTCGAAGCTGGCCGCCGCCGAGTGGATGAGCCAGGACGTGCACATCGACGGGCTCGGCGAGGTGTCCGACGACGCCTGCTACCGGGCGATGGACTGGCTACACGCCGTGCGCGGCGAGTTCGAGAAGCAGGTGTACTTCCAGGTCGCGGACCTGCTCAACCTCCAGGTCGACCTGCTGTTCTTCGACACGACCTCCACCTACTTCGAGACCGAGGATCCCGACGCCGACGTGCCGCGCGACTGGCGCGGCGAGCCCGCCACCGACGAGCAGAGCGCCGACCCGGACAAGGAGGGTTCCGGGTCCACGGCAAGTCCAAGGACAGCCGGGACGACCTGCCCCAGATCGTCGTCGGGCTCGCCGTCACCCGCGAGGCGATCCCGGTGCGGATCTGGTGCTGGCCAGGGAACACCGCCGACTCGGCGCTGATCCGGCAGGTCAAGCAGGATATGCGCGACTGGAGCCTGGGCCGGGTTATCTGGGTCGCCGACCGCGGCTTCACCTCGAAGGAGAACCGCAGGTTCCTCCAGGCTGGGGCCGGTGCCTACATCATCGGCGAGAAGCTGCGGTCCGACTCCGCCGAGGCCACCGCCGCGCTCTCCCGGCAGGGCCGCTACCAGCACGTCGCCGACAACCTGCAGGTCAAGGAAGTCCGGCTGCCCGACGCCACCGACCGGTTCGTCGTCTGCTTCAACCCCGACGCCGCACAGCGCGACGCGGCGATCCGCGCCGAGCTGATCCACCAGCTCGAAGGCCTCATCGCCGAGTCGGACCAACTCAGCAGGGACAAACGCGCGGAACTGCGGGGGAAGATCTCGACGATGCCAGGGCTGAACCGGTTCCTGCGCGTCACCCCCGGCGGGCTGCTGCGCATCGACAAGGCCAGGGCGAATGCCGAGGAGAACCTCGACGGCAAGTACCTGCTGCGCTGCGCCGACCCCACGATGAGCGCGCAGGACATCGCCCTGGGATACAAGCAGCTGCTCGAGGTCGA
>NZ_JASNFO010000170.1:0-7399 GCF_032027725.1 Pseudofrankia coriaricola
ACCCACGGCATAACCACTGGAGAGCCCGTTGCGGTTAACGCCGCCCGGCGGGTTCGGCGGGGGGCCGACGGAAAAGGACCCAACCAGGGCACCTCGCCGGCGGCCTACCCGACTCTGAGGGGGGCCAGGCGCAGCAATGCGCCTGGCCTACCCGACGACTGCGCCCTGACGCTGCGCCGGCTCTACGGCTTCTTCGTGCTGGAGATCGGCTCGCGCTACCTCCACATCCTTGGAGTGACCGCGCACCCGAACGGGCCCTGAACCACCCAGCAGATCCGCAACGTGCTCATGGACCTCGGAGACCAGGCCGCCGACTTCCGGTTCCTGGTCCGCGACCGCGCCGGCCAGTTCACCACCGCGTTTGACGCGGTCCTCACCGACGCCGGCTTCACCGCGGTCAAGATCCCACCGCAGGCCCTCCGAGCGAACGCCTACGCGGAACGGTTCGTCCGCACCGTCCGAGCCGAGGTCACCGACCGCATGCTGATCTTCGGCGAACGGCACCTGCGGGCCGTCCTGGCCGAGTATGCACGGCACTACAACGAACGACGCCCCCCACCGCGCACTGAAGCTCCGACCGCCTCGCCCCGATCATCCGGTCGCCGACGTCACGGCCGAAAGGATCAAACGACAACCCGTCCTCGGCGGCCTGATCAACGAGTACGAACCAGCCGCGTAAAACCGCAGCTCAACCGCGATGGCCGAGTTCTGGAACCCAACAGGGTCGTCGGGCGGACAGCCGACGGCCACGAGACCACGCCAAGACGACGCAGTCGGGCCACGCGGCACCGCTCCGTCCGCAGCCAAAATCCCAGGTCAGCAGCCGCGACCAGATATCGGGCACCCGCAGCGACGATGTCGTGGCCGGCCTCGCCGGGCAGGGCGGCCAGCCCGTGCCGGAACGGAGTCGAGTCGTCGGCGAGGATCAGCCGCATGGCAGCTCCGCGATGAGTTCGGTGCCCGGGCGGCCGCGCACCGTGAACGTCCCGCCGACCGACGCCACCCGGTCGCCCAGCCCGCGCAGCCCGCGGCCGGCGGCGTCGGCGCCCCCGGGACCGTCGTCTGCGACCCGGACGACGACCCGCCCGTCCCCCTCGCTGATCTCGACCCGCACGCCGACGACCAGCGGGTCACTGCGATCATGGAGAAACGGTTCGAACCTCTGTCGGAGAACCGACCTCGCTGATCGGGTTGGGTGACCCGCCCGCTAATGTCCGGGTTTCGGCGGGGTAACGACGCCTCGTCGCATCGATCGAGACAAGGACCTCAGCGATGGCATTACGGGACAAGCTTGCCGAACGGGCCAAGCCCTACCTCCAGCCCGACGAGGAGGTAAGGCACGTGTTCATGGCCCAGACCGGCCCCACGCCGTACCTGTTCATCGTCACCTATCTCATCCTGTTCGCGATCCACTACCGGATCGTGGTGGTGACCGACAAGAGCATCACGGTGCTCAAGGCGGGCAAGCTCGTCCCGTCGAAGCCGAAGGGCGACACGGTCCTGGCCCGCATCCCGCGCGAGACGCGGCTCGGCCCGGTGAAGGGACTATGGGGGGTTACGGAGGCGACGGGCGAGAAGCTGCGGGTGCACAAGCGCTTTCACAAGGACATCGAGGCCGCGGATGCGGAGATCGCCGGCCTGTCGACGAGCGCCTGACGGGACCGCGCCCCGGCGCGCCAACGGGCGCCGGTACGCACGGCGATGGCCCGGTGGCCTCGGGGATCTCCCGGCCACCGGCCGTCGCCGCCGGACTGATGATCTTGTCAAGGGTGCTGTGGGTGCCCGTAATCCGACCGTAGGCCGTGACCTGGCGTTCGGAGTCTCCCAGGCCAACCCGGACGTCTGGGCAGGTGACCTGGACGCCATCACCGTGGGTCACAAACCCGTTACTCTCACGTCCACGTCACTGTCCCTTCGACGGTGAAGGAGGCCTCGCCGCTGAGGCCCTCACTGTCCTAGAGCCGCCGGGCCTACCTCGCGTGTACCGTCCGCACCCAGACCATTTCGTTCGGCCTGTCCCGCCGGCTCCGGCGTGACGTGGCCCGGATTGGGGGATCCTGGGCAAGGGCCCGATCGAACGGCGCGCCGCAGGCGCCGCAGAGGATGGGCCTGCTCGTGCTGGTTCGGGTGACCCAAAGCCGTCCGGGCGGGTCGAACGCGCAGGCGATCGAGATCCTCACGCCGGCGCGGCCCGGGCCGCGGGGCTGCGCATGCAGCGCTACATCTCGTCGCCGAAGAGATCAGACTGCACACCTGACACAGGCCGATGTGGCTTGCGGCGAGGGACCTCTGCCTGCAGCCACCAATAATGCTCGGCGAACCTGAGTCCGACCGACTCGGGCTCGCAGCAACCGTCGACATGTGCGGCCTCGTAGCTCTCGACGGTGCCGAAGGTCCGATGACAGCACGGACAGTGCGCCGCGAAGATCGAAAACCACTGCTGCCCGCAGATACAGGAGCCGACCATCGAGCGGTAGTAGTCCGCGGGCCTCGTCACTGTGCCCCCACCGGAGGTTCGTCCTGCACCCAGCATCGACGACGCTCAGCAAGCCGCAGCGAGACCGTCCCCTCGCGAAACCCTTCCCAGAACCCGCGGCAGACAGCCTCGTCGACATCCTTCCCGTACAGCGTCGAGCGGCAGATCAGCGCCGAATGATCACGAAGGTTCGCATCCACAAGGTCTTGGAGACCGCCTCGCTCCAGACCCATGCGGTTGCCTGGATGGAACACACACGTGGCGCAGTGGCACGACAGGACATGGACCTCGCCGCCTCGGTAGGCGTCGCCCCGCCGCACTGTCACGGGTTCGAGGGTACGACAGTCGTTCGACGCCCCCGCCAGTTGATCAACCAGCCTGCTTGTCCGGTGCGGGGTAGCGGATCTGGGGACCGATGCCGCAAAGCTCGGGTGACCTTGGAACGAGTACCGGTCGAGGTGCTGGTGACGGCGATGCCGTAGGACACGGTGGGCGCTCACTCTGGCGACCATTCGTTTGCAGGCCGCCTACCTGCCGGTTCACGCCGTCGCTGGCTGAACGACGAGTTCAGGCTTGGTGACGGCTGGCGGTCCGCCCGGCGGTATAGTTGCTAGGTTTGCGGGGCCGGTCTCGGACCACGTGGGGAACGCGTGCGGGGGTGTTGGTGGCAGAGCCGATTAGACTCCGCCAGACCGGCTCGGCGACCGCGCGCGAAGGCGGTATCGCGAACACCGGTTACATTGCCGGCGACGTGTTTTTAGGGCAACGGCCGGTCCGTTCGAGATATCTTGCACAGGTTCGACAGATCGCACCAAAGCAGCTGGTGGGTCGAGATCAGGAACTGACGGACATAACAAGTTTCTGCACAAGCCGTGAGTCGCTCGGATACATGTGGTGGCGTGGTCCCGCCTGGGCCGGAAAATCAGCGCTACTAGCTTGGTTTGTCATGCACCCACCTGAAAACGTCCGGATAGTGTCGTTCTTCGTCACGGCCAGGCTGGCGAGCCAGGATGATCGGGTAGCCTTCGTCGATGTTCTCCTCGAGCAGTTGGTCGAATTGTTAGGGCCTCCGTCGATGCCCCTACATCTGACCGACGCGACGCGCGAGGTTCACGTCCTAGGCCTCTTGGGAGAGGCTGCAGAAGCCTGTCAGGAGCGTGGCGAACGCCTGGTCCTAGTCGTCGATGGACTAGACGAGGACCGCGGGGTTACGGGGCCTCTAGCGTATAGCATCGCGGGCCTTCTACCTGTTGTTCCTCCGGCCGGGTTGCAGATCCTGGTCTCTAGCCGACCGAGCCCGCCTATCCCTGCGGACGTTCCGCACCATCATCCATTGAGAAAGCCTGGAGTGACCCGCGATCTTTCGGTCTCGCCGGCTGCTGAGGTCGCACGCTCCGATATGGAGCGGGAGCTCAACCGGATGCTTGAGGGTCGCTCCGAAGAGAAGGATCTGCTCGGATTCCTTGCGGTCGCGGGCGGTGGTCTGACTGGCGTCGACTTGGCCGAACTGGCCGCGCAGGATGAGCGGGTCATCGACCGATATCTGCGTACTGCGATAGGGCGCAGCTTTGCTTCTAGAGCAAGTATCTGGAATCCTGATTCCGGTGTTGTACCTGCCGAAAAGTACGTCTGGGCAGGTCAGGTGGCGTGTTCGTACTTGTGGAGGATGCCGCCGGGGCGGTCGCGTCGGCGGATGTCGAGGTGGGTGAGCCGGTCCGGGTCGGTGATTGGTTCGGGCAGCGGTCGGAGCGGTCTGGCGTTGGCGATGCCCTGGTGAGGGCGGTGCGCGTTGTAGAACTCCTCGTATGCATGCAGGGCGCGCAGGAGATGTCGCTGGTTGTAGATCAAGGTTCGGTCGAGGAGTTCCTGGCGGCAGGTGCGTACCCACCGCTCCATGATTGCGTTCATGCGTGGGACTCGGACGCCGGTGCGCACGACCGTGGTCCCAGCGTCGGCGAGGATCGCGTCGAACAGGGCCGGGTATTTGCCGTCTCGGTCGCGGATGAGGTAGCGGGCGGTGGAGCCGGCGTCGTGGAGGTCCATGGCGAGGTTGCGGGCGGCCTGGGTGACCCACGCGGCGGTGGGGTGCGCGGTGGCGCCGAGGATCCGGATACGGCGGGTGGCGTGTTCGATCACGGCGAGGATGTACAGGCGTGTCCCGGTCAGGGTCACGGTCTCGAGGAAGTCGGCGGCGAGCAGGGCGTGGGCCTGGGAGCGCGGGAAGTCGGCCCAGCTGGTCGCGGTCCGCTCGGGTGCCGGGTCGATGCCTGCCTGGCGCAGGATCTCCCAGACCGTTGACGGGGCGACCCTGATGCCGAGGGTCAGCAGTTCGCCGTGGATCCGCCGGTAGCCCCAGCTGCTGTTCTCCCGGGCCAGGCATAGCACCAGGGCTTGAATCGAGGCCGCGGTGCGGGGCCGGCCGCGCCGCCTGGGACGGGAGGCGGCGGCGTGGTGGCGGGCGATCAGGGTGCGGTGCCAGCGCAGCACCGTCTCCGGATGCACCAGGAGCCGCAGGCCGCGCAAGGTGGGCCGCGGCAGCGTGTGCAGGAGCGCGGCGAGCAGGGCGCGATCGGCGGACTGGAACTGGATCCGGTGGCCGCCGAGCTGGCGGTGCAGCACGGCGATCTGGTGGCGCAGCGTGAGGAGCTCGACGTCCTTGTCGCGGTCGCTGCGGGGAAGCAGGCGTAGCAGCGCGAACGCGTTCGTGACACCGAGGTAGGTGAGTCGGACCAGCACGAAGAGGCATCCTCGCGCGGTCATGGCCCGGACGGGCACGGGCCGGCCGCGAGGAAGGCTCACGACCGGCCGGCACGGCCGCGACCGCCCTGAGCAGGGCGGATGGCATTTTCGGCAGGTACAGCGTCATGAGCGACACCGACGTGCTCGCGCAGCAGCTGGGGTGTCTGCCAGATCTCCGTCGCGACCAGGACACCCGGCTGGTCGGCGGGGAAACTCAGCGCGAAACGCTCACACCCGTGGAAAGTCTGACAGAACTGTTCTACAGCGGGCACGATGGAACGCATCCGGTCATCGGATTCGGCAGGGTAGGCCATCTCGCTCAGCACAATGATCATCGCCGGCTACCTCGGGCCGTCCAGCGTGGTGGCGAAGTCGGTCGAAGCCGCGAGGTCCTTCTGCGGCTCGATGTCGGCCAGGCGCTGGGTGAGCGCGTTGACAATGATCTGGTAGGAGTCGCTGCCCAACACGATCCGCCTGGGTGCCGGAGTCGTGTCCACGCTGCCGATGATGATCGTCGCCATCTTGGCCGGGTCCCCCGGAGATAGATGGGTTTGATCGGCGAGCATGCCGCGGACGAACGCGGCTGGTGTGCCGGCGTAGGCGTCCAGCGCCGGGGCGAGCTGGGCACTGCCGTGTCGGAAGCCGGTGCGGGCGCCGCCCGGCTCGATGATGGTGACGCCGATGTTGAAGGGGGCCAGCTCGGCCATCAGTGCCTCGCTGAAACCCTCGATGCCCCACTTGCTGGCGTGATACATCGACCCGCCGGGAAGGGCGGCCTGCCCGCCGAACGTGGAGATCTGGATGATACGGGCGTGCTGCTGCGCGCGAAGGTGCGGCAGTGCGCTGCGCACGACCTGGATTGAGCCCAGCAGGTTGGTGCCGATCTCGTGGACGACCTGCTCGTCAGTGAACTCCTCGGCCGCCCCAAACAGGCCATAGCCCGCGTTGTTGATGACGACGTCGATCGTGCCGAAGGCGCTGAATGCCGCGTCGACGACCGTGCGAATCTCGGAGGTGTCCGTGACGTCCAGGTGGGCGGACCAGAAACGGTCGCCGTACTTGTCCGTGAGGTCGCGCACCGAGCCGAGGTTGCGGACCGTTCCGGCTACCCGGTCGCCACACTCGAGTAGCTGTTCGGTCATCTCGCGGCCGAATCCGCTGTTGACGCCCGTGATGAACCATGCGCGCTGTGCCATGAGTTGTCTCCCTGTCGAATGGAGGCGGTTCGCCTTCTCATCCGGCAGCATCGGCCTGGTTCAGCGGGGGTAGCCATACTCCCGTCGAGGGGTGCCCCGCTGGGGGCAGGCTAGGACGTGCGCGCGGGCCTACCGTCGTGGTGTGAGCGTGAACAGCATCGGTGAGTACCTGCGGGCCCGCCGGGAACTGGTCCGACCGGACGAGGTCGGCATCCCCGACAGCGGGCGGCGCCGCGTTGCCGGCCTCCGCCGTGACGAGCTCGCTCTGCTGGCCGGCATCAGCACCGAGTACTACACCCGACTGGAACAGGGCAGCGATCACCACCCGTCCGCGCAGGTCCTCGACGCGATCGCCCGCGCGCTGCGCCTGGACACCGACGCCACCGCCCACCTGCACGAGCTGGCCACCCCGACCACCGCCCGTCGGCGACGGGCCCGCCGATCCGAACAAGTCAGTCCCAGCGTGCGACAACTGCTCAACTCCTGGCCCGCCAACCCCGCCTTCGTCCAGGGCCGCTTCCTGGACGTGTTGGCGGCGAACCCGCTGATGACGGCTCTATCGCCGATGTACACACCCGGCCACAACATCCTCCGCGCGGCATTCCTCGACTCCGCGGTGAGCGACCTCTTCTGCGACCCCGAAATCAGGCTGGAGAACGTGGTCTCCGCCCTGCGGGCCTCGGTCGGCCCCGACGTCGATGACCCGCAGCTCACCGACCTCATCGGCGAGCTCTCCCTCAAGAGCGCTGACTTTCGTCGACTGTGGGCACGTCACGACGTCAAACCCCACGTCGGCACCGGTGTCCACCGAATGCAACACCCTCAGGTCGGTGAGCTGGAACTGCACTACGACAAGTTCCACCTCGCCGGCGCCGACCGCCAGATGCTGACGGTCTATCAAGCTGAACCGGGTAGCCGCTCCGCCGAAGCACTGACACTGTTGGCCACGATCGCAGCCGATCAGCAACACCGCCCCGTCGGACGCGCC
>NZ_JASNFO010000171.1:0-6688 GCF_032027725.1 Pseudofrankia coriaricola
CTGCGGGCTCGTGACTTGCGGGTTCGCGGCAGCCATTGATCGTCTTACTGACTACCAACGGTCTTGGAGATAGGCGCGCCGATTAGCTGGAAGACCTTTCTCTGGGTTTCGGTGGCGTTCGTGAGTAGCTGAAGGCTGCCGCCGCCGCTGATGCGGATCTCGTCGCGGGTCAGGGTGGCCAGGTGCGCGAGGAGGCCCTGGAAGCTGTAAAGAGGCGTTCCGTCGGGCTGTTCCTTGCGTGTGGATTTCCGGTTGGCGGCCTCGGAACGGAGAGCGGGCGCGACCGGGTCGGTGCGGCCTGGCGGCTCCTCGTCCGTGAAGGTGAGGGGGGCGAGCCGTTTCCTCAGGTGCCAGGTGATGTAGGCAGCGAGGGAGCAGATCAAGAGATGTGCGCGGACCCGGTTTTCCAGGTAGTGGTAGATCGGTCGCACCTGAAGGTCGGTCGTCTTGATCGTACGGAAGACTCGTTCGACCTGGGAGAGGTTCTTGTACGCGGTGACGATCTCGTCTCCGCGCATTCCGCTCGCGTGTTTCTCCTCGGCGCGGACGACGTAGATGCCGTCGAGCGCCGCCTCGGCGGCGATGCTCTCCTCCCGCCGGGCGATGGTGACATCGGCGTCCGTGATCGTGATCTCGAGGTGCTTCGCCATCTTCCGCCTGTGGACAATCTTCCCGATCTTCATGCCGATGTCCGCGGCGCCGACGATCCGGCCTTCCGTGACGGCGGCGACGACTGGGGCGAGCGCCTTTTCGGTGGCATCGAGCAGTTCGTCACGCTTGCGGGCACGCTCGGCTGCCAGGAAAGGGTTCCGGCAGGCGATCAGCCGCTCTCCGGGAAATTTCGGGTGGCGGATCTCGGCGAGGTTGGTCTCGTCGAACAGGGTCGGCTGCAGCGGGCCGTCCACGGCCGCGAGCTGGGCGATCTGGGGCGCGCGCAGGGCGGTGATCCATCCCAGGTCGTCGGACTCGCGGAGCGCCCTGATACGCGCCGACGTGATCATCCCTCGATCGCCGACCATGATCACACTCTTCAGGTGGAACGTTTTCTGGACGGCGTGCACGGCTTCGATGAACGCGGACGGGTCGCCGGTGTTACCGGGGAAGACGCGTATCGCGACAGGCCGGCCGTCGGCGTCCGTGAGGACTCCGTACTCGATCTGCTCGAGCCCGCGACGGCCGTCACGGGAATAGCCATGGGACGCCAGCGGGCAGCAGTGCCCTTCCATCCAGGACGACGACAGGTCGAAAAGAACCTGGCCGCCGTCGACGAGATGCCGGCCCACGAGTTGCCTTTCGATGTCGTCCTGCCGGTGTAGCAGCCAGTCCATGGCGGCATAGATCTCGTCGGTCGACGCCGTGTCTATCCCCAGGTCCGCGCCGAGCGTGTTGTCGGACCACCAGGATCTGGTGGCGAGCTTCGAACCGGGCTGGATAATCCGGGCGACAATCAGCGCTAGGGCGATATCCCGCTGTCGCCCAGCCGGCCCCAGCAGTGCCGGCAGGCCGAGCTGCCGGGCGACCGTCATGACCGCGGCGACATTGCCGTGCTGAAGAGACCGAGCGATCTCGACATCTTTCTCGACATCGACCAGCGTCCGGCCCGCGAGCGCTTTCCTGAGCACGTCGATGGCCGCCGGCGGAAGGTGCGAGACGTTCGCAATGGTCTCGTTCTTGACCTTTCCGTCTTCCCGGAAGGTACGCCGCACCAGATGCGACACGTACTCCCGCGGCTCGCCGGCCGCGTTCGTCTGCCGACTGACAATCCGGTCCACGTGCATAGCACCCGTTTGCCTCGCCACGAGTCGATGATCCCATCCAGCAAGATCCCGATCAAGCAACCTACTGACTACACTTCGGACAACACAGGCCAAAGTGCCAGGCTGTGCGCGTAGCGATCTTCGAGCACTCGCAAGTTCGGCCTAGAGCATGAAGCAGAGATCCCTGGCCGAACAGCCCACCCGGCACAGGCTGGCCACACGACTGTCACCAGAGACATGCTGACGTCGCCCAGGCACTGACGGTCCGACCACCTCAGGGAGTCGTCCGTGCCAGCGTCGGTCAGCATGGACAGGTAGGGACACAGGAAGGGCATCGGCGACGCCGAGCCGCGACCGTCCGCCGTCCGCCGTCCGCCGTCCGCCGTCCGCCGTCCGCCGAGACTCTGCGCACCCTCCAAAGCGGCTCGCGCGCGTCCTGCTACTCCGTCTGGCCCCAGGAAATGTGACCGGGTGACGTCAGCGATGTCCCTGACGATGCCCGCGGCGGTCCATCGACGATGGCACCAGTTCGGCCGTGTCATGTGCCAGGCTTCACGCCGCCAGCCGACCTGCACGCCTCACATCGTCCGGACCGCGGGTCGATGAGCCGGCCTTCGACTCGCTGCTGAAGCCAACCGCGAAGGCCGCTGAGAGGGCGCCAGACACGCGATCGGCCGACGAGCACAGCACGCCCCCACGCCACCCGCCCGGCGCGCAGGGCCCACCGCCGTCGCAGACGCCCCGAGTCTGCTCGAGGGAAGTCGACCTCCATGAGCTCCGGGCACTCCCGCGCCCGTTCCCCTGGCCCACCCCTACAAG
Source organism: Pseudofrankia coriaricola (assembly GCF_032027725.1). Lineage (NCBI taxonomy): Bacteria > Bacillati > Actinomycetota > Actinomycetes > Frankiales > Frankiaceae > Pseudofrankia > Pseudofrankia coriaricola. The sequence continues at coordinate 2,577 of NZ_JASNFO010000171.1, forward strand.
AGCGTCAGGGCAGTCCAGGCCCGGCGCAGCCGCAGCAGCGCCAACGAGCCTTGGCTACCCACTGTCACCGCTGGCCGGCAGCGAGGGCCCGCCGTGGGCATGATCACGGGAAGGCTCTGGAACGAAACGGCCCAGAAACGGCCCAGGGCCATGATCACGATGCCAGAGTTGCTGTGCTGTAAGGGTTTTAGGGACGAGTCGGCCTGTAAGCCGGATTCTGTGACCGGCGCGTGGCCGGTCGGCGGTCATCTCTCTAGGGCCGCCGTTGCCGACGGCCTCGTGCGGTCTACCCGCGAGCTCGGGCGGGCCGCCCTCGAACGCACGCGCAGTGGGAGGCCTTGCGGCCACCCACCTTTTGACCTTGCTCCGGGTGGGGTTTACCGAGCCGCCCGGGTCGCCCCGGGCGCTGGTGCGCTCTTACCGCACCGTTTCACCCTTACCGGTGCCCGGCGCCTCGCGGCACCGGTACCGGCGGTCTGTTTTCTGTGGCACTGTCCCGCGGGTCACCCCGGGTGGGTGTTACCCACCACCCCGCCCTGTGGAGTCCGGACTTTCCTCGGCGGGTGCCGGCTCGCACCGGCCCCGACGCGACCGCCCGGCCGACTCGTCCGTACTGGACTCTACCCGCCCGACGGATCTTGCCCAAACGGCCGGCCGGCGCGGGGCGGACGGGCCTAGAAGGTCGGCGGGACGATGGCGGCGCTGATGTCGGCCTCGCGCTCGACCAGCTCGTGGCCGTAGACGGTGGCCGCGTCGACCCGCAGGATCAGGCAGAACGACGGCCTGTTGGAGAACTCGGTGGTGAGCTCGTCGGCGCGGCTGCGCAGGTAGTAGGCGGCGGCGAGGTTCGCGGTGGCCGTCTGCCCGGCGAGGATGAACAGCGGCCGGCGCGCCGGGCCCGCGGCGACCCGGGCGAGCAGCGCGAACTCGTGCTCGCCCGGCCGCCCGGCGAACTCCCTGGTCGCCTTGTCGGCCCCGTCGCCCTTCTCGCCGCGCAGCCGCCGGCCCTCCCGCCCGCTCGGGACACTGACCGCGATGACCCGGCTCTCCCGCGGCGGACGGGCGGGCACGATCATCGGGCCCGACGGGTTGGTCACGTCCTGCGCCGCCCCGTTGGCGGCACCTTCGGAGGTGGCGGAGGTCGCGGCGGCGGTGGCGGCGGATGCCGACGCGCCGACGGTGGCCAGCGCCGGGGCCTGTCGCGGCGGGGCGGGCGGCGTGGGCGGGGAGAACGTCACCCCGGGCAGGTAGCGGGACAGGTGGGCGGCCATCCGCGGGTTCGAGCGTGGGTCGCCGATGCAGAACTCGGTACGCCGGCCGATGCTGTCCTGCACCGCGCCACCGGGGGCGACCTTGGGCCGGGCGTCCGCCCCGTAGATGATCGAGGAGATCTCGGCGACCGCGAGCACGTCGTCGCGGGCGATCATCCCGTTGGGCGCGAGCGAGGCGACCGCGAGGAGGATCTCGTCGTCGGCCGCGAGCCCGAACAGCGTCGACTGGCGGGGCCGCGTCATGGGCGCGCCGCCGGGCCGTTCCCACAGCCGGATGGCCAACGCCCCGAGCGCGCCCGCCGCAAGCGAGATCGCGACCGTGAGCAGGATGTCCGGCAACACGTCCACCTGGTGTTCCTCCGTATGTCGGGTCCCGCGCTCGCGTGCCGCCCGGTCGCTCGGAGCGCCCACGCCGGCCGCGAGGCCGGTGCCGGGCGGGGACAGCCCGCCGCCGGGGACGACTCAGGTCGACTCGCCCGGGGCGATCCTAGGCGGGACCAACCTGGGCAGATCCACGGGGTTCACCATCGCAGCCCACCGCGGGCCCACTCCCCCACGGTCCGCTCCGGTGCGTGCCGTCTGAGTCAGCACCGCGGGGGTCGCATGGTCCGCGCACCGATGTCACGACCGATGTCACGTTGGACGCGACGGCCAGGCCGGGCGTTGCCCGGCCCGCGCCGCCGGGAAATGCCGATACGTCCTAGCCAGCCCGGGTGAGTACGCCCCGGAAGGGCCATCGGGTGGGCCGCCGGTGCCCGCGGTTCGCCCGCGGCGAGATCTCCGTGCGAGCACGGGTGAGCGCACCGCGGAAGGGCCGTCGCGGGGAACCGGCCGTTCCCGCGGTTCGACCGCGACGAGATTTCCGTCACTCGGACCGGCCGAACCCGGAGGGACTAACCCGAACTTACTTGATCTAGGACGCACTGCGGGCTCGTGACTTGCGGGTTCGCGGCAGCCATTGATCGTCTTACTGACTACCAACGGTCTTGGAGATAGGCGCGCCGATTAGCTGGAAGACCTTTCTCTGGGTTTCGGTGGCGTTCGTGAGTAGCTGAAGGCTGCCGCCGCCGCTGATGCGGATCTCGTCGCGGGTCAGGGTGGCCAGGTGCGCGAGGAGGCCCTGGAAGCTGTAAAGAGGCGTTCCGTCGGGCTGTTCCTTGCGTGTGGATTTCCGGTTGGCGGCCTCGGAACGGAGAGCGGGCGCGACCGGGTCGGTGCGGCCTGGCGGCTCCTCGTCCGTGAAGGTGAGGGGGGCGAGCCGTTTCCTCAGGTGCCAGGTGATGTAGGCAGCGAGGGAGCAGATCAAGAGATGTGCGCGGACCCGGTTTTCCAGGTAGTGGTAGATCGGTCGCACCTGAAGGTCGGTCGTCTTGATCGTACGGAAGACTCGTTCGACCTGGGAGAGGTTCTTGTACGCGGTGACGATCTCGTCTCCGCGCATTCCGCTCGCGTGTTTCTCCTCGGCGCGGACGACGTAGATGCCGTCGAGCGCCGCCTCGGCGGCGATGCTCTCCTCCCGCCGGGCGATGGTGACATCGGCGTCCGTGATCGTGATCTCGAGGTGCTTCGCCATCTTCCGCCTGTGGACAATCTTCCCGATCTTCATGCCGATGTCCGCGGCGCCGACGATCCGGCCTTCCGTGACGGCGGCGACGACTGGGGCGAGCGCCTTTTCGGTGGCATCGAGCAGTTCGTCACGCTTGCGGGCACGCTCGGCTGCCAGGAAAGGGTTCCGGCAGGCGATCAGCCGCTCTCCGGGAAATTTCGGGTGGCGGATCTCGGCGAGGTTGGTCTCGTCGAACAGGGTCGGCTGCAGCGGGCCGTCCACGGCCGCGAGCTGGGCGATCTGGGGCGCGCGCAGGGCGGTGATCCATCCCAGGTCGTCGGACTCGCGGAGCGCCCTGATACGCGCCGACGTGATCATCCCTCGATCGCCGACCATGATCACACTCTTCAGGTGGAACGTTTTCTGGACGGCGTGCACGGCTTCGATGAACGCGGACGGGTCGCCGGTGTTACCGGGGAAGACGCGTATCGCGACAGGCCGGCCGTCGGCGTCCGTGAGGACTCCGTACTCGATCTGCTCGAGCCCGCGACGGCCGTCACGGGAATAGCCATGGGACGCCAGCGGGCAGCAGTGCCCTTCCATCCAGGACGACGACAGGTCGAAAAGAACCTGGCCGCCGTCGACGAGATGCCGGCCCACGAGTTGCCTTTCGATGTCGTCCTGCCGGTGTAGCAGCCAGTCCATGGCGGCATAGATCTCGTCGGTCGACGCCGTGTCTATCCCCAGGTCCGCGCCGAGCGTGTTGTCGGACCACCAGGATCTGGTGGCGAGCTTCGAACCGGGCTGGATAATCCGGGCGACAATCAGCGCTAGGGCGATATCCCGCTGTCGCCCAGCCGGCCCCAGCAGTGCCGGCAGGCCGAGCTGCCGGGCGACCGTCATGACCGCGGCGACATTGCCGTGCTGAAGAGACCGAGCGATCTCGACATCTTTCTCGACATCGACCAGCGTCCGGCCCGCGAGCGCTTTCCTGAGCACGTCGATGGCCGCCGGCGGAAGGTGCGAGACGTTCGCAATGGTCTCGTTCTTGACCTTTCCGTCTTCCCGGAAGGTACGCCGCACCAGATGCGACACGTACTCCCGCGGCTCGCCGGCCGCGTTCGTCTGCCGACTGACAATCCGGTCCACGTGCATAGCACCCGTTTGCCTCGCCACGAGTCGATGATCCCATCCAGCAAGATCCCGATCAAGCAACCTACTGACTACACTTCGGACAACACAGGCCAAAGTGCCAGGCTGTGCGCGTAGCGATCTTCGAGCACTCGCAAGTTCGG
>NZ_JASNFO010000172.1:0-6620 GCF_032027725.1 Pseudofrankia coriaricola
CAACCGGACCAGCGTCCCGTGGAAATACCTGCCCCACGACTTCCCGCCGCACGGAACCGTCTACTTCTACTTCGCCGCCTGGCGGGACGAGGGCATCTTCGCTCGGCTCGGCTACGAGCTGACCGGTGTTAGGCGCCTTTTTCAATGCCGACGAGCGGGGGCAGTTGCGCCACTGACGGTGCAATGATCTTGGCCGGTCGTGGCCGGGTGGGCGGAGTGTCGTCGGCGGCGCCAGGGTGCCGATGAAGCCGGCGAGGTGCGATCAAGTTCGTTTGGTGATCGTGGGGTGGATGTCCGGTTTGCTGGGGGCGTCACCGTGAGCGCCGTCGGGAACAGGAACGGCCCTTCCCCGTAAAAGTCCTTGGCGGGAAACCCGGGGAAGGGCCGTGAGGCGCCTGGAGGGCGCGGTGCTCACGGTAGAGGCAGATGTGGTTTCGGTCGAGCGGCGGCTTGCGGCGGGAGGTCTGGCCTGCCCGGGCTGCGGCGGGGTGCTGGCGCCGTGGGGGCGGTCGACGTCGCGGCCGTTGCGGGATCTCGACTGGGCGGTGCTGTGGCTGCGGCCGCGGCGGGCGCGGTGTTCGGGCTGCGGGCATACCCATGTGCTGCTGCCGGTCGTGGCGTTGCTGCGGCGTGCGGACCTGGCCGTCGTGGTCTGGGCGGGGCTCCTCGCGGCGGCGGCGGGGAAGGGCGCGCGGCGGGTCGCGGCATTGCTGGGCCGGCCGCGCTCGACGGTGCGGGGCTGGCTGCGCCGGTTCGCGGGGCGGTCCGAGGCGGTGCGGCGGGTGTTCACCGGGCTGCTGGTCGCGGTCGGGGTCGACGCGGTGGTGCCGGCGCCGGCGGGCTCACCGGTCGCGGACGCGGTCGCGGCGGTGGCCGGGGCGGCGGTCGTGGCCGGGGCGCGGTGGGCGTTGCTCGGCGTGGTGGCGCCGTGGGCGGGCGTGTCATGACGACTGTGTAAGTCGGAGGTGGACCAGGATCGATCTACCTTGATCGGGTAGGTCAGAAATGGACACCGAATGACACAGAACACGACGCTTCGGACAAATGACGAGGCGGCGGCGCAGAGGATCGCGGCGGCCTTCGCGCCGGACACGATCGACGCGTTGTTGAAGGACGCGAAAGCGACCGGAACACCGGTCGACGGGGTTGACGGTTTGTTGAACCAGATGACGAAGGCCGTCCTGGAGCGTGTCCTGCAGGTCGAGATGACCGACCATCTCGGGTACGAGGCCGGCGATCCGGCCGGCCGCGGCACGGGGAACTCCCGTAATGGGAATTCGACGAAGACGGTGTCGACGCGCAACGGGCCGGTCGACATCGAGGTGCCGCGTGACCGGAACAGCTCGTTCGAGCCGACGATCGTGCCGAAGCACGCCCGTCGGATAGGGAACCTCGACGACACGATCCTGTCGTTGTACTCGCGGGGAATGACGACGCGCGACATCGAGGCGCACCTGCGTGAGGTCTACGGGGTCCAGGCGTCCCGGGAACTGATCTCGAATGTCACCGACGTGGTGGTCGACGAGATCAAGGCGTGGCAGTCCCGGCCACTCGACGAGGTCTACCCGATCCTGTACGTGGACGGCCTCCGGATCCGGGTCAAGGACAACGGCGTGGTCACCACCAAGGTCGCCTACCTGGCCGTGGGGGTCGACGTCGACGGGCGCAAGCACGCGCTGGGCTGCTGGATCCAGGACAGCGAGGGGGCGAAGTTCTGGCAGAAGGTCCTGGCCGACCTGCGCAACCGTGGCGTGCGCGACCTGCTGATCGTGTGCTGCGACGGGCTCACCGGCCTGCCCGAGGCCGTCGTCGCGGTCTTTCCCGAGACCGTGGTGCAGACGTGCGTCGTCCACGTGATCCGCAACGCGATGCGTTTCGTTTCCTACACCGACCGGAAAGCCGTCGTCAGAGCCATGAAGGAAATCTACACCGCACCCACCCTCGAAGCCGCCGAACTCGGCCTGGCCGCCTTCGACAAGAACTTCGGGACCCAGTACCCCGGCGCCGTCGACGTGTGGCGCCACGCGTGGACCGAGTTCATTCCTTTCCTGGACTATCCACCGGAGCTCCGGAAGATCGTCTACACGACCAACGCCATCGAGTCGATGAACTTCCAGCTCCGGAAAATCACGAAGAACCGAGGCCACTTCCCGGACCGGGACGCGGCGATGAAACTGCTCTACCTGGGACTCCGGAACATATCGAGCCACCGGGGCGGTGAGTCCGGCACCGGGACCCACGGCTGGAAAGTGGCGCTCAACTCGCTTGCCAACCTCTTCCCAGGACGCCTGCCTTTCTGATAGTGTGAACACGTAGGCTACGATTCATCTCTGGCTTACACGGAAATCGTGACAGGCTCCCGTGGGCGACCGCGGTCGCGGCCACGAACGGCCAGCTGATCTCACCGTCCCCACACTGGATGATCACAGCTGTTTCGTGATCGTCGATCAACATGGGTGCGCCCCTGGGCGGCTGGCCTCGGCGTCGTCAGCCTGGAGGAATCGTGATCACACACGTTTCCGAAGGGGTGATGGGGTGTCCTGGCAGCAGGAGGAGCTCGCCCGGCGGCGGGCGTGGGCCCAGGAGGTGGGCCTTTTCCGCTACGCCTTGATCCGTGAGGCGGCGGACCCGGCGCTGACGACGAAGCAGCGCGGCCGGCTGGTCCGGGCGATCGCGGCCCGCGAGCACGTCGGCCCGGGCGGGCGGCCCGTGCGGCTGACCCGCTGGACGCTGGATCGCTGGATCGCCGCGTGGCGAGCCGGCGGCTTCGACGCCCTGGTCCCGGCGCCGCGGCGGATCAGCGCCCGCACCGCGGCGGACACCCTCGCGCTCGCGGTCGCGCTCAAGCGGGAGAACCCCGAGCGGACCGCCGCGCAGGTCCGCCGGATCCTGGCCGCGCAGCTCGGCGCGGCGCCGGCGCTGCGGACCCTGCAGCGCCACTTCGCCGAGGCCGGGCTCGGCCCCGGAGCGCTGGTCACCACCCCGGCCGGGGTGTTCTCCCCGTTCCAGGCCGAGAAACGCAACGAGCTCTGGACGGGCGACGGTCTTCACGGCCCCCGCGTCGGCGGCCGCAGGACGTTCCTGTTCGCGTTCGTCGACGACTACTCCCGCGCCGCCGTCGGCTACCGCTGGTCCTTCCACGAGGACACCGTCCGGCTCGCCGACGCGCTGCGCGTCGCGCTGACCGCCCGCGGCCTGCCAGATCGGGCATACGTGGACAACGGTGCCGCTTTTGTCGACGCCTCGCTGCGCCGCGCCTGCGCAAAGCTCGACATCCGGCTGACCCACTCCACGCCGCACCGCCCCGAGGGCAGAGGCAAGATCGAACGGTTCTTCCACACGGTGACCAGCCAGTTCCTCGTCGAGATCGCCCAGGACACCACCCCGGAGGGCACCGGGACCACCGTGACCAGCCTCGACGAGCTCAACCGGCTCTTCCAGGGCTGGGCCGAGCAGGTCTACCACCGCCAGACCCACTCCGAGACCGGCCAGCCCCCGCTCGCCCGCTGGGAGAACGCCCCCGGCACGATCCGCCACGCGACCCCCGCCGCGATCGCCCAAGCGTTCCTGTGGTCCGAGACCCGGGTCGTCTCCCGCACCGGCCTCGTCTGTCTGCACGGCAACCGCTACCAGGTCGACGCCCACCTCGCCGGCCACCGCGTCGAGCTCGTCTTCGACCCGTTCGACCTCACCGAGCTCACCGTCCGCCTCGGCGACACCGACGCCGGAACCGCCACCCCCTTCACGCTGCGCCGGCACAGCCACCCCAAGGCCCGGCCCGACACCCCGACCGAGAAGCCACGGCCCACCGGCATCAACTACCTCGCCCTCGTCGACGCCCAACACACCCGCACCCTCGCCCAGAAGATCAACTATCTGGCGCTCCTCGACGACCCGACCCGCAACGACGACCCGGCCAGCGAGGAGACCGACACCCCGTGACCAGCATCGACACCGCCCACCTCGGCGAGGCGTTCGCACTCTCCCGCGCCGCCAGCGACCTCGCGCACGCCGCCCGCGACCTGATCGACCCCGCCCTCACCGACGAGCGCCTCGCCGTCGCCGAGACCCTCCTGAAGGCCGCCTCCGCCGTCCAGGACGTCGCCACCACAGTGATCGAAACCCACTTCCACGACCAGGACAACGACCCCGGCCCGACCCCAGCCGCCGCCCTGGACAGCGCGGAGCCGTTCTGATGATCGAGAAGCTGCGCGCGCACTACGGCTTCACCCGCACACCCTTCGGCCGCGACCTCGCGCCCGGCATGCTCCACCGCCACCAGTCCCACGGCGAGGCCGTCACCCGCATCTCCTGGTGCATCGCCGAACGCGGCATCGGGATCGTCACCGGCGAGGTCGGCGCCGGCAAGACCGTCGCCGTCCGCACCTCCCTGGCCACCCTCGACGCCTCCCGCCACGCCGTCATCTACCTGCCCAACCCCCAGATCGGCGTCCGCGGCATCCACGAAGCCATCGTCACCGCCTTCGGCGCCACCCCCACCTTCCACACCTCCCGGCTGATCGCCCAGTCCAGCGCCGCCCTCACCGGCGCCCGCGCCGAACGCGGCCGCACCCCCGTCCTCGTCCTCGACGAAGCCCACCTGCTCACCCACGACCAGCTCGAAACGATCAGGATGCTGACCAACCACGCCCTCGACTCCGACTCCCCGCTCGCCTGCCTCCTCATCGGCCAGCCCACCCTGCGCCGCACCATGCGCCTCGCCGTGCTCGCCGCCCTCGAACAGCGCATCACGATCCGCTACACCATGCCCCCGATGAACGCCGACGAGACCGCCAGCTACATCCACCACCACCTCAACCTCGCCGGCCGCTCCGACACCCTCTTCTCCGACGACGCCATCACCCTGATCCACACCACCGCCCGCGGCTACCCCCGCGCCGTCAACAACCTCGCACTCCAAGCCCTCGTCGCAGCCTGGGCCGCCGGCAACTCCATCGTCGACGAGAAATCCGCCCACACCGCCCTCGCCGAAACCGCCGAGGACTAGCCCCCGACCCCCGCCAACCCACCGACCACCGCGCCAACACCCACACGAAAGCCCCGCCCCGGACCCCCGGGACGGGGCTTTCGATCATCCGCCCATCGGCACTCTCAATGACGCCGTCATCGGCATCCTGCGCGGCGCGCAACAACTCGTCGCCGTCCTCGACACGGCCCCCGACGGCGAGTAGTGCTGGGCCGGCCAGGCCGCCGACGCCCTCGTCGCGCTGCAGAAACTCGCCGCCAGCGGAGGCCTCACCCCGGCGGCGCTCGCCGAGCAGACCCGGCTCTACCAGCACGCCGCCCACATCGGGACCAGCGAGACCGCGCACCGCTCCACCCCACTCGCAACGCCCTGGCCCACCGGCTCATCGACCGGGCCGCCGACTACCTGCGCTTCACCCGCGACCCCCGGATCCCACCCGACAACAACGGCTCCGAACGCGACCTGCGCATGGTCAAACTCCGCCACAAGGTCCCGGCTGCCTGAGAACCCTCACCGGCGCCCGCCAGTTCTGCGCCCTACGCAGCTACCTGTCCACCGCCACCAAACACGGCGTCGCCACCTTCCAAGCCCTCGTCCAACTCGCCGAGGGCCGCCCCTGGCTGCCCGCCGCCGCCTGAACCAAACTCAAGATCACCGACAAGCTGAACAGTTACGGTGAAAGATTCCCATGCAGCTTCGCGTCGAATCGCGCGCTGACACCTAGGTCATACGATCTTTGGAACAGCTCAACCGGCGATCATCGCCACACCGCTCTCACTTGGTATGCTCTAGAACACGCTTCTGAGCAGCCTGGAGGCGACGCAGCTCCGAAGGGACTGAGTGTTGGAGCCAGAAAACATGTCTGAGGACGTTCTGAGCATCAAGCTCCCATCGGAGGTCGACGCAATCCGAGCGAAGCGGGTGAGCCGCTGGGCAAAATCGGCCGACACCGAGCGTGCGGTCCTCGACGCGGCGAGGCTCTTGTTCGGCCAGCGGGGTTATGACGGCATCAGCATCAAGGACATCGTCGAACTGTCCGGCGTGAGTGTCGGAAGCATCTACCACCGGTTCGGTGGTAAGGCCGAGGTGTTCATGGTTCTGGCGAGCGAGGCACTCAACCGGAATGCCAACGCATCGAAGAAGGCGACCGAGCGGGCCCGTGCCGCTGGCGAGACCCGTCCGGCCGCCCTATACGCGGCGGGCGCCAAGGCTTATCTCATGGATATCTGGAAGACGCGCGAGATATCGCGGGTAATGCTAGGCGATGACGGGCCGCCCGGCTATGCGAACGTGTACCGGGAGGCCGGCGTGAAGTTCATGCATGGCGCTAGGGGGCTGACGTTCGGTAACCCGCCGCTGCCCAATTTGACTGCCTGTGCTGTCACCGCACTCGTGCATGCCGGGGCGCTGCAGATCGTCGAGGCTGACGGCCGAGGTACCGCCACGAAGATCGCGGACTATTTCACCGACCTCATCCTCCGCCTGGCTAACAGCGAGGAGTGATGCGCAGGGGACCGTCCCCACGCACCGTCTCCCGTTCGTGCCGTGCTAACGCCCAAGCGCCGCCGCACGGCTGGCGTATTTCCGTCCTCGTTGGAGCCGGCGTCCTCATGGCGCGCACTGCGACGGCTAG
>NZ_JASNFO010000173.1:0-6592 GCF_032027725.1 Pseudofrankia coriaricola
GCCGACATGGACGCGGCGGTGGCGGCCGCGCGGCGGGCCTTCGATGAGACCGACTGGTCCCGCCGGCCGGCTGCCGAGCGCGGCGAGTTGTGCGCGCGGTTGGCCGCGGCGATCGCAAAGCGCGCGCCGGAGCTCGCCGAGCTGATCACCGAGGAGATGGGCACCCCGCTGCTACAGGCGCAGCTCTACCAGGCGGTGGCCCCCTCGGTGAGCCTGAACTACTACGCGCGGCTGGCGAGCAGCTACCGCTTCGAGGAGATGCGGGTCAGCGACCTGTCCCCGCTCGCCGGAGGCGAGGGTGGGGCGAGCGCGATCCCGTTCGCCGGGAAGAGCCTCGTAGTCCAGGAGCCGGTCGGTGTGGTCGCCACCTTCGCCGCGTTCAACTTCGCCCTCGCCTGCGCCGCCCAGAAGGCGGCGCCGGCGCTCGTCGCGGGCTGCACCGTCGTGCTCAAGGCGCCGGAGCAGGACCCACTGTCGTCCTTCGTGCTCGCCGAGCTGGTGGACGAGGTGGGATTCCCGCCTGGCGTGCTGAACATCGTCGCGGCGGGACCGGAGTCCTCCGAGTACCTGGTCCGCCATCCCGGTGTGGACATGGTGAGTTTCACCGGTTCGACCACCGTCGGAAGGCGCATCGGCGAGATCTGCGGCTCGCAGGTCAAACGGGCCGTCCTCGAGTTGGGCGGCAAGTCCGCCGCGATCATCTGTTCGGACGCCGACCTCGGGCTGGCGGTCCCCGCACTGATCGGCAGCAGTGTCGCCATGAACACGGGCCAGGCCTGTGTCGCGATGAGCCGGATCCTCGCTCCCGCCGCCCGCTACGACGAGATCGCCAATCGGCTGGCGGCAGCAATCTCAAGCCTGAAGGTGGGGGACCCGATGGAACCCGACACGGCGATCGGCCCGCTGATCACGGCGGCGCATCGCGACCGGGTCGAGGGCCACATCGCCAGGGGCCTGGCCGAGGGCGCCACCGTACGCGTCGGCGGCGGCCGTCCCGCCCACCTACCGCGGGGCTGGTACGTCGAGCCGACGCTGCTCACGGACGTCCGCAACGACATGAGCGTCGCCCAGGAAGAGATCTTCGGCCCGGTTACCGCCCTCATCCGCTACGAAGATGAGGAGGATGCGATCCGGATCGCCAACGACAGCCGGTTCGGCCTGGCGGGCACCGTCTTCACCGCGGATGCCCTGCACGGTTTCGAGATCGCCCGGCGGATCCGTAGCGGGACGTTCTCGGTGAACACCTACGTCTGCGATCTCAACAGCCCGTTCGGCGGCTACAAGCAGTCCGGGATCGGGCGCGAGCACGGCATTACCGCCCTGACGGAATACCTGCAGACCAAGACCATCTCGGTCGATCCCGCCACCGATCTGCCGGCCGAGATCCTCGCCGCGGCGGAAAGCGTCCCGGCGCCCGTATAGCCGGCCCGGGGCGCGGCTGGCTTACCGGCTGCGCCGCGGTTGCGCAACACCATCGACTCCGGACCGGAGGAAACAGTGACAAACCAACAAAGGCGCGGGCGGGTCGAGGGCAAGGTCGCGTTCATCACGGGAGCCGCCCGAGGTCAGGGGCGTTCCCACGCGATCCGCCTGGCCGAGGAAGGCGCGGCTGTGATCGCCGTCGACCTCTCCGACACGGCCAGCAAGGACATCAGCCGATTCTCGCCGTACCCCATGGCCACCGAGGCCGACCTCGAGGAGACGGCGCGGCTGGTGACGGCGACCGGACGCGACATCCTCACCCGTCACGTCGACGTCCGCGACCAGGAATCCCTCGACGCCGCGGTCGCCGCCGGGAAGGAACGGTTCGGCCACATCGACATCGTGAGCGCCAACGCGGGCATCGGCGGCACCTACGCCACCGCCTGCGAGCTGACCAGGGAGAACTGGCAGGCCGTCATCGACGTCGACCTCACCGGCGTCTGGCAGACAGCCAAAGCGGCGACACCCGTGATGATTGAGCAGGGTAACGGCGGATCCATCATCATCACGACCTCGACGATGGGCCTGAAGGGCCTGCCCAACATGGTCGCCTACATCGCCGCCAAGCACGGCGCCGTCGGGGTCATGCGCGCGCTCACACACGAGCTGGGCCCGTTCTCGATCCGCGTCAACGCGATCGCGCCCTGCTCCGTCGACACCGACATGATCTTCAACGACGCGATCTACCAGCTGTTCCGCCCCGACCTCACCGCACCCACCAAGGAGGACACCATCGACGCCTTCCAAGCCATGAACATCATGCCAGTCCCCTGGAACGAGGCACGGGACATCTCCGAGGCGGTGCTCTGGCTGGCCTCCGACGAAGCACGCCACGTCACCGGCATCGTCCTGCCCGTCGACGCCGGACAACTCGCGAAATAACCACCACCCAAACCGAGCGTCCGCGTCGGCGACCGCATCCGCCGGGCGACAGGAAACCGGGGCCGGGCATCCGCGCTCGGCCCCGCCGGCGGTCCAACCGCCGGGGCTTCCAAAGCGCCTGACCAGTCACTTCGCTTGTCAGGCTCTTGATCGCGAGGGTGATGACGCTCCGGGCTCGAAGCCTCCCAGCCGGCCTCCAGCTGGCCGTGGTGCCCCACATGGGATGAGGGGCCGGGGAACCAAGCCCATCCGAGCGCCGGTCGGCGCGGTGATCCGACCGGCGGCACCGCCGCCGGTCGGTCGACACGCTCAGTCGAGATGGTAGATACGCGCGGCGTTGTCGTGCAGGATCTTGCGCAACACCTCTGGCGGCAGGTCGGACAGCGCGCCCTCGATGAAGTGGTCGGGCCGCACCGCCGCGGTCGCCGGGCCGGGCGACATGCTGGTCGGATGTGGAAAGTCCGTCTCGTACAGGATGTTGTCGGCGCCGAGGAGCTCGATCGCCTGCTTGGCGGTCTCGTTCTCGAACCAGAAGCAGCCGTAAATCTGGCGCTGGAAGTACTCGCTCGGCAGCAGGTCGTACTCGGGGTGCTCGAGCGGCACGCCGCAGTTCTTCCACTGCCAGTCCAGTGCGGTGAGGGCGTACGGGATCCAGCCGATGCCGCTCTCGACGGACACGAAGTTCAGCCGCGGGAAACGGTGGCAGATGCCGGCGCAGATGATGGTCGCGATGGTGCTGGCGTTGCCCATGAAGAAGGAGACGCCGACGGAGGCGTAGTTCGCGTGCAGCCCGTTGCTCGGGATGTTCTTCTCGATCAGCGACAGGTCACCCGAGGCGATGTGGAAGTTGACCGGCTGGCCGAGGTCCTGCGCGGTGGCCCAGAGCGGATCCCAGTGCGAGTCGGCGAGCATCGGCAGCCCGAAGAAGTCCGGCTGCTGCGCCATGATGACGCCTCGGTGGCCGGCCGCGGCCGTCCGCTCGACCTCCCGGCAGGTCGCCTCGATGTCCCAGAACGGTAATGCGGTCATCGGCAGCAGGCGGCTCGGGTCGGCGCTCGCCCATTCGGTCTGCCAGTCATTGTAGGCCTGGATGCAGCGCAGCATCAGCTCCGAGTCCTTAAGCCCGAGAAACTTCCCCATACCGAACCCGGCCACGTTCGGGTAGAGCACCTGCGCCCAGATGCCGTACTCGTCCATCCGCTTCAACCGCTCCGGTGCGCTCCAGAGCGCGGGGTCGACGTCGGCCAGCCGCCGCGGGTGCTTTGGCGGGTATTCGTGCCATCCGGCCATCGCGCCGCCGGCGGTCGCCGACAGGCGCTCGTCACCGAAGTACCACGCCTCTTCTTGGAGCTCGTCGTCCCAGCGGGCATGCGGCACCAGGCTGCCCCACTTCTTCGTGGAAATTCGCGAGGTCCACAGGTCGGCGGGTTCGATGACATGGGTGTCTGTGTCGATCACCTTGATATCGTCGACGACAGGCGTCACGGCCATAGGTCAGCCTCCTGGAGGTCCTGGGAAACAGCGGAAAGCCCCAGGGACGGGCTGTGCGTCAACCCGGGTACAATACAAGCCTATTCCTCATGATAAAAATGGGCAAGGTGTGCGGAGGCGGGCCTGGCAGGATTTTCAGCGAGACCGCCAGGCCGCACTACATAGGAGTGACGACGTCGCTGCCGCCGGTCATCGGACCGGCGGCGGCGACGCCTTCTCGGCCCGCGTTATCTCCCGCTATCCAGCGGTGTCCCACGCCAGCTGGAGGTCGACCAGACCGGCCGCGCCACCGCGTTCGAGGACCGGCCTGTCGGCCGCGAGGCGGTAATCGGGGATTCGCCTGTGCCAGACCTCCAGCGCGACACTCATCTCGGCGCGGGCGAGGTGCGCGCCGAGACAGCGGTGCGGCCCGGCGGCGAAGGAGAAATGCCGGTTGGCCTCGCGGTCCAGGTCGACGTTGTCGGGATTCGGGAAGACCCTCGGGTCACGCATTGCCGAGCCCAGGGTGAGCTGCACCATGTCGCCCTTCTTCATGGGGCAGCCATGGAAGTCCACGTCCCGGGTGAGCTTGCGGCCATCCTGAATGATCGGGAAGGCGCGCAGGAACTCCTCGACGGCCGTCGGCAGCACCGACGGGTCGATCGCCATCCGGTATCGATGCGCCGGCGTGGTGGCCAGGTGATGGAACGCGTAGCTCAGCTGGCTCTTGACCGTGTCGAGACCGGCGAGCACCAGCACGACGCACATCTCGAGGATCTCGTCGTCCCGCAGCGGGCGGTCCCCGAACTTGGCCGTCATGAGATGGCTGACGAAATCCTCCCCGGGATCGCGCTGGGCGGCCCGGCGGTCCGCGACGAGGTTGACGAAGTGCTCCATCATCGCCGTCACCGCTTCCAGCGTCCTGGCCTGCCCCTCGGGATCGGTGAAGCCGGCGAAGACGGTGTCCACCCATTCGACGAACAGCCCGTCGTCGGCTGCCGGCAGTCCCAACAGGGAGAGGAAGACCCGAGTGGAGTAGACCGCGGCGAAGTCGTTGACGAACTCGCAGCGGCCGGCATCGATGAACATGTCGATGGTCTGGTCGCACAGCTCGCGCATCCGGGGAGCCAACGCGTTCACCGCTCGCGGCGAGAACGGCGGATTCAGGATCTGGCGGTACGTGCTGTGGTCGGGCGGCGCGACATGCGTCGGTATCCAGTGGTAGCCCGGGTTCGGGTCCAGCGGTATGACCGAGTGGCTGCCGAAGACGTTCGGGTTCTGGTAGGCCTCCCGGCATTCGTCGTAGCGGGTGAGCATCCAGAAGCCGGTGCCGAAATCGTTCCAGTAGATGGGGGCGGCCTCCCGCAGCTCGGCCATCTCCCTGACACCGGTCAGCGCGGGGCGTGGGGACATGATGTCGTAGGTGACCACGGGACATCCGCCCCGATCGGCCGCCTTGGTGGCGGCCGGTTCCCGCGGCGCGGCGGGTACCGGGTCCGCGGCCGTCGCGTCGGACTCGGGAGCGGTGGGCGCGCTCACCGGCCGGCCAGGCTCTGCTGCGGGATCCCCATGTTTCTCCTTCTTCCTCTTCTTCCTCGGCTCCTTCTCGCCGGTCGGGCGGAAAAGCTGGTGATCCTCCGCCGGCCGGTGGGTCGGTTCTTCGGGGGTCCCGCGATCGTGAGCGTCCGACCACCAGAGCTCGTCAGAGCTTCCCGGCCGCCTCCAGCTGGCGGATCAGCTGCTCCCGGTGGTAGGTCGGGTCGCCGAACATCAGCGCATTGCTCTTCGCCCGGCGGAAGTACAGGTGCGCGGAGTGCTCCCAGCTGAAGCCGATACCGCCGTGGATCTGGACGTTCTCGGCGGCCGCGAAATCGAAGCACTCCGAACAGCGGATCTTCGCGATGGAGGCGGCGACGGGCAGCTCGGGGTCCGAGGTCGCCGCCGCCCACAGCCCGTGGGCCAGCGCGGTCCGAGCGGCATCCAGCTCGAGCGCCATGTCCGCGCAGCGGTGCTTGATCGCCTGGAACTGCCCGATCGGACGCCCGAACTGCACCCGCGTCCTCGCGAACGCGACGGCCGTCTCCAGCACCCGCGCCGCGCCGCCTACCTGTTCGCAGGCCAGGGCGACGGCGGCCAGGTGGCCGAGGTGCTCGAGGGTCGGTCCGGCGCCGCCCTCCGGGCCGACGAGCCGGCCCGGCACGGAGTCCAGGTCGAGGCGCGCCTGGCTGCGGGTGAGGTCGAGTGTCGGCATCGCGCCGCGGGTCAGACCCGGCGCGGTTCCGTCGACCGCGAAGAGACTGACGGCGGATCCCGCGCCGTCGCCCGTCCGCGCGGCGACGAGCACGAGGTCGGCGATGTGTCCGTCGAGGACGAACATCTTCGTCCCGTGCAGCTCCCAGCCCGCCGCGCCGCGCGTCGCGGTCGCGGCGACATCGGCCGCATCCCAGCGCCCCGACTCCTCCACGACCGCCACGGTCGCGATGGTCTCCCCCGCGGCGATGCCAGGCAGATAATCCTTGCGGGCCGCCTCGTCGTCGATGTGCAGCAACGCGCCGGTCGCGAGCACGACGGTGGACAGGTACGGCGCGCACGTCAGGGTGCGCCCCATCTCCTCGAGGACCACGCCGACCTCGGCGAAGGTGGCGTCGCTGCCGCCGTGCTCGGCCGGGATGCACAGCCCGGTGAGGCCGAGCTCGCCGGCCAGCCTCGCCCACTGCCCCCGGTCGTAGCCCTCCGGCGTCTCCATCAGTCGCCGGAC
>NZ_JASNFO010000174.1:0-6199 GCF_032027725.1 Pseudofrankia coriaricola
CAGGCGCCTCCGGAGGCGCGAACGAAGAGCATTTTCGCACCTCCTTCGGCCCTCTAGGGCTTCTGGAGACAGGCGCCTCCGGAGGCGCGAACGAAGAGCATTTTCGCACCTCCTTCGGCCCTCTAGGGCTTCTGGAGACAGGCGCCTCCGGAGGCGCGAACGAAGAGCATTTTCGCACCTCCTTCGGCCCTCTAGGCGGCCAGCGCCTTCTCGAGGGTGGCCCGCAGCTCCGGGTCGGCCGGTTCGACGCCCGGGCGGAACCTGGCGAGCACCGTCCCGTCGGGACCGACCACGAACTTCTCGAAGTTCCACGCGATGTCGCCCGCGTTGCCCTCGGCGTCAGCGGTCTGGGTCAGCACGTCGTAGACGGGGTGGCGTCCCGGGCCGTTCACCTCGATCTTCGAGGCCAGCGGGAAGGTCACCCCGTAGGTCGCCGAGCAGAACTGAGCGATCTCCTCGGAGGTGCCGGGCTCCTGGCCCATGAACTGGTTGCACGGGAAGCCGAGCACGGTGAACCCCCGCTCAGCCAGTTCCTCGTGCAGCGCCTCAAGCCCGGCGTACTGAGGTGTAAGTCCGCAGCGGCTGGCAACGTTGACCACGAGCGCGACACGGCCGTCGGCGAGCGCACCGAACGTGGTGTCCTCGCCACCAAGAGTACTTACCGTCAGGTCGAGTAGTTCAGCCATGGCTGGCTCCTTCCATCAGAGCCCACACTGCCGTGGCGGCCCCGCCACCGAAAGCCTCCCCGGCCCCGGGGGCTAATGTCACAGTAGGTCATGACCGCCTGGCATCGTCCGATGCCGTTCACACCGACACTTCTCCCGTCCGACCACGGTCGGACACCCGCCAAGAGGGCGATCGGTCGCATAGCGCACCCACAATGACGCTGCATCGACCAAGGTGACCGGCAATTCGGACACGCCAGTGCTCGCCGACGAGGGCGAACCCGCGCGGCCGGGGTTCCTGCTGGATCGACGGACGGGGTCCCTGCCGGATCGGCGAAGCCGATCTGGGAGGTCGTGATTCAGCAGGTCCGGGACAGGAATAGCCGAGCGCGCACGGCCGTGCGCACAATGAGACGGGCGGAGCTGGCCGGAACCGGATAGTAACCGGACCGTCTCCGCCTACCGTTATCTGGCCGAGGGGAGCCCGTCATCGAGACTCCGGCGCTGATGGCAGAGGGACAGACCGGGGAGACGGCGCGTCCCGCGCCACCGGCGGGACCGCCAGCCGCCAGCCGTGGACCGCGCGAGGACGCGGGCCGTTCGGCCAGGCGGTCACGCGGCGCGCGCGGCGCCCGGCCGGCGCGCGCGGCGTTCTCCGGCCAGCTCACCGTCCGCCTGCTCCCCCGGCAGCCCGCATTCGCGGCGCCCGCCGGGCCGGCCGCCATCCCGGTGTTCCACGGCTCCCCGGCGATACCGATGCTCGCCGGCGCGCCTGCCCGGCCGGTCCTGGCGATCGCGGGCGCGTTGGGCAGCCCCGCGGTGGCCGGGGCGGGCGCGGGTGGCACGGCGACGCTACCGATGCCCCGGCGGCTCACCGCGCCGAAGAGCGCGCGGGCGCGCGTCCTGGATGCGTGCGACGTCGATCTCTCGGCACGGCTGCGGCCCGCGCTGCGGATGCCGCGGCGGCGCACGCTGATCCTCGGCGTGATCCTCGGCGTGCCGCTGGCGCTGCTCGCCTTCCGGTTCCGAGCCGACGTCGAGAAGCAGCTGGCCGATGTGCCGACGCCCAACTGGCCCTGGCTCCTGCTGTGCGGGTTCGGGGCGGTGCTCTACTACGTCACGAACGGCGTCGCGCTGCGGGCTGGCAGCGGACTGCCACTGGGCGTTCGGGTGTCGACCGCGGTCCAGTGCGCCGCGGCCGCGGCGAACCGGATCATCCCGGCCGGGCTCGGCGCGATCGCCGTCAACCTGCGTTTCCTGGAACGCCGCGGGCTCGCCCGCTCGGCGGGCCTCGCCACGATCGCGTCGCTCCGGGTGGTCTGCGGCCTGGTGCACCTGGCCGCGCTCGCGCTCGTCGCGGTGCTGCTGGGCGACTCGCGCATCACCGGCTCGCTGACCGGGCCCCTGCGCGACACGCTCGCCAGCATCGGGATAGGGCCGACATGCATCGCCGTCGCGGCGGTCCTCTCGGCGCTGGGACTGGTGCTCACCCGCCGCGGGGTGCGCGACCGGCTGCGCGCACCGGCCGCGACGTTCCTCGCGCATGTGCGGGCACTGGCCCACTCCCCCGGCAGGACCGCCGTGCTGACCACCTCGCTCGCGGGCACGAAGGTCGCGCAGGTGATCGCGCTCACCGCCAGCGAGCGGGCGTTCGGCGGCCAGGTCTCCGTGCTCTCGGTGGCCGCGGTCTACCTGGTCGGCTCGGCGGTCGCCGGCGCGGCGCCGACGGCCGGCAATGTCGGCGCGATCGAGCCGGCACTCGCCATCGGCCTCACCGCGGCCGGCGGCCCGGCCGCCGCGATGGTGGCCGCCGTGCTGGTCTACCGGCTGATCGGCTACTGGCTGCCGGTGATTCCCGGCATCATCGCGCTGACCGCGCTACGGCGACGGGGAGACCTGTAAGGCCGCGGCCGGTTGATGACCCCACCGGTCGGCTCTCACGGCCCGGCCGCCCGCGGTCGACCGGCGGGCGCGAGCCTCGGCCGCCGTGGCGGCCGAGGCCGTCCTCGGGCCCGGTTCCGTCTCGCCGCCGGCGGCTCAGATCGCGGTGGCCTGTACCCGGCCAGCGGGCTCGGCCGAGGCGGCGCCGGGGCCGGCCGCGGCGACCGGCTGGTCGGGCGTCGGGCGCAGGTTCAGCCCAC
Source organism: Pseudofrankia coriaricola (assembly GCF_032027725.1). Classification (NCBI taxonomy): domain Bacteria; kingdom Bacillati; phylum Actinomycetota; class Actinomycetes; order Frankiales; family Frankiaceae; genus Pseudofrankia; species Pseudofrankia coriaricola. The sequence continues at coordinate 2,807 of NZ_JASNFO010000174.1, forward strand.
CGAGCACCCTGGTCTCCCGCTCGTGCGCGAGGACGGAGATACTCGCCGGTTCCAGCAGGAACGACGCGCCGCGCGCCGGTTCCAGACCCAACCAGCGCGCGATCAGCATCCGCGAGAAGTGGCCGTGGCCGACGAGCGCGACGTCGCCGTCGCGCAACAGCGGCAGAACGCGGTCCAGCACGGCGTCGGCGCGCGCCGCCACGGCCTCGGCGCTCTCGCCGCCTGGCACTCGGCCGCTCCAGATCGTCCAGCCCGGCTGATCCTCGCGGATCTGGGGCGTGGTCAGGCCCTCCAGATCGCCATAGTCCCATTCGGCGAGCTCCGGCCAGACCTCCCGGGCCGCGACGCGCGGATCGGGAGGGCCTTGTCCGTCCGCCTCGCCCGCACCCGTCGTGCCGGTCGCCAGGGGAGCCCCAGGGGACGGGGACCGCAGACCGGCGAGGTCCGCGGTGCGGCCCGCGCGCATGCGCGGGCTGGTGGCGACCAGGACGAAGCGATGGTCGCGCAGTGCGCCGCGCAGCGATGCCGCCCGCCGTTCGCCCTCCCGGGTGAGGGCGATATCGGTTCGCCCAGTGTGCCGGCCGGATCGGCTCCACTCGGTCTCGCCATGGCGGATCAGCACAATGCGGCCGGGTGGCACGTGGCCGTGGAAGTTCGGGCTCATCGGGGCTGCCTGCCCGGCCTCAGCCGCGGCGATGCCTGCGGCGCCGCGTGGTGCGCACCACGAGCAGCGTGGTCGCGCCGACCGCGAGCGCCACCCGGCCCCACCGCACCGTGCGCCCACCCGGTGCCTGCCCCGGGACTCCCGGCCCGCCGGAGGCGGCCGGCAGCGCCGCGGGCGGCGCGGGGCCGTCGGCGGCGAGCTCGAGCGGCTCCCCGCCGTGGCCGGCCCGGGCCCGCAACTCGGCCACCTTTGCCCGTACCTGCTCGCTCGCACGCTCGGCGACGCGGCGAGGGCTGACGATGTCAGCGATCGCGTCGATGGTCTCCGCCAGCTCCGCGCGAGTCTCGTCGATCTGGCGCTGAATGATCGCTGGGTCCTGCGGCACCGATCTGACCTCTCGTCTCCCACGGCCGACGGCCACGGGCACGGCGACCGGTGCCCGCCCCGACGGCCGCCGCGACCGGTGGTTCATCGCGAACCCGCCCGTCAAGGTCATGCTCATCGGCTACCGGTTCCCACAGCCCGTGGCCTACCGTCGGTCAACGGCCGACGGGTCCACTGCCCAGAGTGCCAGACCCGCCGGCACCTGACGAGCCGAAACATCTTCTAGTGATCCTGGGGACAACGGCCGCCGGGTGTGCGAAGGAAGATCATTTTCGCACACCCTTTGGCCCTCTAGTGATCCTGGGGACAACGGCCGCCGGGTGTGCGAAGGAAGATCATTTTCGCACACCCTTTGGCCCTCTAGAACCAATCAGGGCCATCGGAGCCGAGGAGGACGCGGGCCGCTAGCGGGACCGCCGATGGGAGTTCGGGCCGGCCGGCGGAACGAGGCACGGCGAGGTATCAGGTATCTACGGCAGTACGTCCATATATGTACACCGGCGACCCGCCCTGTTCTCCGGAAACGCTGTGCCGCCATCCTTCGTTTACGGTTACGGCTGGCCACGCCCATCACGGCGCCGCGCCGGCATGAACCGAGACCTACCGCAGGTAGCAGCGCGCGCCGACGCGTATCGGCACCGACGACGCCGCCCACGCCTGCTCATGCTCTCAGCGTGGAGGATCATGGTCGTCACCTCGCCGGCACTCGCCGACGACATCCGCCGCGCCCAGGCGCGCCGCGCACAAAGCGAGGCCACCTCCGCATCCGGCCGGGAAGAGCCGCGCCGGGTCCACGCGCGCGGGCCCGCGGCCGGGACGCCGGTCGCCCTCCTGACGCTGGCGGCACTGCTCGCGGGCGCGACGGCCTGCGCGGACCGCACCCCCGGAATGCGCGCCGCGGTGGTCGGCGAGCGGCGCTCGGACGGCCTGCACGGGATCAGCCCCGCGACACCCGCGCCGAAGCCGGCGCTGAACCTGACCGGGACCGACGAGCTCCCCTTCGACCTGCGCGCCAGGACCGACGGCCTGGTGACGCTGCTGTACTTCGGTTACACCCACTGCCCTGACGTGTGCCCAGCGACGACGGCCGACCTCGCGCAGGCGATGGGCGAGCTCGACCCGGCGGTGCGAGCGCGGATCCGCGTCGTGTTCGTCAGCACCGACCCGGCGCGCGACACACCGGCCGTGCTGGCCGCCTGGCTGCATCACTTCGACCCAGGATTCGGCTTCTACGGCCTGACCGGCCCGTTCACCGAGGTGCGGGCCGCGGCTCGGGCGCTGGATGTCAACGTGGAACAACCTCGTACGGGGGCAGACGGCGTGATCGAGCAGAACCAGGACGCCGAGGTGCTGGCGTTCGGCCGCGACGGCCGACTCGCCCTGCGCTACCCGCCGGGCACCCAGATCACCGACTACATCCATGATCTTCCGGTCCTGGCCGCGCAGAGGGCGACGCGGTGACCCGCACTCCCCCGCTCGCGGACGCCGGAGACCGGACAGGTGGCCGGTCCTTCGGGGCGCGCGCCTGGGTCCGCGCGGTTTCGACGGCGCTGCGGCTGGCGCTCGCGGTGCTGTGGCTGGTGGCGGGAGCGCTCAAGGTCGGCGACGCGGCCGGGATGGTCCGCACGGTGCGCGCGTTCCGGATCCTGCCGGAGAGCCTCGTCCACCCGGTCGCCTACGCCGTGCCGTTCGTCGAGATCGCGCTCGGCGTGCTTCTCTTGCTGGGCCTCGCCGTGCGCGCCTGCGCGCTGCTGTCCTCGCTGATGCTCGCCGCGTATATCGCGGCGATCGCGTCCGCCGCGGCTCGTGGCCTGCGCATCGAGTGCGGCTGTTTCTCCTCGGGCGGTGACCTCGCCAAGGACGCGCCCACCCATTACACGTCGGAGCTTGTCCGCGACAGCCTGCTTCTGGTCGCCAGCGGGCTGCTCGCTCGCTGGCCAGGCGGTTATCTCGCCCTGGACCGTCTGCTGGACGCGCCGGCCGCCGGCCGCCGGCGCCCGGGCGCGGCCGAGGACGAGTACGAGTACGACGGCGAGTACGACGACGAGACCTGGGACGAGCACGACGAAGCCTGGGATGACGGCGACGCGGCCGGGGGCGACTGGCGCGGCCGGGTGGGCGACGGCGGTGACACCGAGGGCTGGGACGGCCCCGACCGGCACCCGGCGGACGGCCGGGCCGGGTCCGCCGGGCCGCGAGAGACCCGACGCGGAGATGGGGCGGGACGACGGATGGGGCGCGACCGATGAACAAGGGCACGGGAAGCAGGCCTGGCGACCGGGCAGGACAGGGTGCTGCCAACGGCGGCCAGCCGCCGCGCGCCGCCGGCGACGCGGCCCGGCGGG
>NZ_JASNFO010000175.1:0-6173 GCF_032027725.1 Pseudofrankia coriaricola
GGGGGGTGGCGCAGGTAGTCGGACAGCTTGCGCAGGCTCCAGTGGGTGAACGGCAGCCCCAGCGCCCTTGGCCTGGTGCGGGCGACCTCGAGGATGCGGGCCTCGCCGTCTGCGGTGATCCGCCGCGGACGGCCACCTGCCCACCGCGGGTCCAGGCAGTCCAGCCCGCGGTCGTTGAACGCGTGGATGACGTCCCGGACCGTGTCGGGATCGGCGGCGACCAGGGCGGCGATCGCCTCGTTGGTGTTTCCTGACGCCGACGCCAGGATCATCATCGCCCGGCGGATCCTCACCGCGTCGTGCCGACCCCGCCGCACGATCCGCAGCAGGGCTTGTCCCTCCTCGTCCGTCAACCGACGGACATGCACCGGCTTCGCCATCGCAGACCCCTCCCACGAGCAGGAGCAGATACCTGCGCATCACCGCAAACCGAGATCGCCACACCTCGCCCGGCAGACGTTCACGGACAGCGCACTAGGCGACGAGCCCGTGCGCGCCGATCTCGGCCTGCAGCTCGGGCGTCGCGAAGCAAAATGAGTCCGTCGAGCCAACGTAGTTTCGGCGATAGTCGGCGCAGCCGGCGATCAGCTGGCGGATGGCCGGAACCTCATACCTCTCGTAAACGTCACGGAACATGTCCGGGTCGAGCGCCGTTGGGCGCTGCGTCAGGCGCAGTAGCTTGGCACCTTCAGGGGAAAGCGGGGCTGGATACCATCGGTCTTCCGATGCCTGGTCGAGGATCTCGTCAACCGGCACGAACCTCACACGTCCGCGGTTGATGAAGCGCAGCTCATCTTCCGTCACCATTTCGCTGAACGGCGACGAATGATATACATGCAACGCCGTCTCGAAACTGCCCGGGCACCCGGTCATTTTTCGGTTCCACATCACCTGGCGCTTCCCTGGCGAGCCTGCTCGCCGTGCCGGGCCGCTGTCTCTACGATCGGCGGCCGACCACCGCATCGTATGGGCGTTTCCCGGTGATCCGGGTGCCGGAGGCGTCGAATTCCAGGAAAACCCGCCACAACATCCGGACCCGATGGTCGGCCCACACGGCGTTCATCGGGTCGATCCGGAAGAATACCTGCTGCCCCTGGTCCGGCAGTCCTACATTGTCGTACATCGCGGTCTGGACCAGCCATGGGAACTGCTCCCGGCTGACCGCCACGGCCCGCTGTATTTCCTCGGCCGTGGTCAGCAGTGACGCCCAGCCCTTGACCTGGAGCGAGCGAGTGACGAATCGGTCCTCGAACCCGCCGGGCGGCAGGTAGCTGACCGCATAGCTGACCCGTGGATCTGCGAGCATCTCTGCGTACTTACGGTTGTAACTGAACGTGTGCATGTATACGCTGAGCCCGTCGCCGGCAATGTGCATGGCGGACGCGGACGGACACCCGTCGGCGTCCACCGTCGCCAGGGTCGCGATCTCCTCCTCCCGGAGAAGTTCAGTGATAGCGTCCTGGATCTGCGCCAGATCGGGTTCCGGCCTTTTCATCGGGCTTCGGCCGGGAGCCAGCCGAGTGCGGCCACGTCCAGCGCGCTGGCCACCGTCCCGCACTTCCCACAGGTTCGCGCTGCCTCGTCGGCAGAGAACCGGGCACATGCCGCGGCGTAGTACTGCACGGCAGGGGTGTCGTTGTCGTGCTCCCACTCATAGCGCCGCAGCTCGCTGTCGCACCCGTCGCAATACCAGGCGGCGCCCTGCAGCCCGGCCTCCAGCGGCTGGTACCGCAGTGTGACGCCTTCCCTGATCGGCACGATCCGGTGCGGTGTGCCCGCCGGGATGTAGACGTGGTCACCGACGTCCATCCGGAACCGATTGACCGAGCTGTCCCGGAGGTGGACGTGCGCGGCCCCGGACAGCTGGCTGAGCACGTTGTCCCTCGAGCAGATCAGGTGGAACGGCTGCGGCTGCCGGTTGCGGGACAGGTAGATCTGCGGGTCGGTCTCCGCTGGCAACACGGCGGCGTCCTCGTACTCGCCCAGCTCGGTCTTGAGGGCGTGCAGCATCCGTCGCCGGTTCATGATTCGGCCTCCACCATGCTGTGGTACCCGCGGTTGACCGCCCGGGTCTGGTACGCCTGCCGGGCCCACCCCCACCGCGCCGCGGGGAACACGTCGTTGACATGCCCACACCGGGCGCACGTACGACCCTCCTCGCTGTTACGCAACTCAACAAACTCCACAGAGCTAGCTATGGTCGGGAACTGGCGGACCGGGTCGTCTTCCGCGCCGTACCGCTGCGCGTCGTACCCCGGCAGCCCGTGCGGAGTGGCGTCGTAGGAGTGCCGCACCAACTCGGCCTTACAGTTCTTACACCGGGCCGTCAACGCCTCGGACTGCTCTCCGGACGACGACTGACGCTGCGTGATCACCATCACGGCGAACGCCTCCGAGTCCTTCTCGTCCCGCAGGAACGAGTTCACCCCATGCAACCGCTGCGTCGCCATGATCTGCCCCGCAGCCAACATCGCGTTCCTCGACCCATAGGTCACAGCGACCTCGTCCACCGAGTTCCAGTGGAAGAAATGCCCGTACTCCACCTCCGGCCCACCCACCAGCACCACCCCCGCCGGCACAATCGCCCCCGCCCCGTCATACGGGAACAGAGGCATCAACTGCGCCGCCGCCTTCGCCATCCGCTCATACACGTTCACCTTCAGCGGCTCACGGTCAGGGTCCGGCGGCGGGATCCGCCGCGTGTCCACCAGGTCCACCCTCAACCCCCTCTATGTAGCAGTATGTGGAACAGCGCCCCTCAGTGTGATACCAACGCACTGCCCTGGCAAGACCACACCCCGCCGACCCACACCCGCCAACCCCACCACCGCACGTCAACACCCACGAACAAGCAGGTAGAGCCCGCCCAGTCAGCCGCTCCCCGAAGTCAGCACCGCCGGTTGCCACGAACCACGGTCATGGTGGCGGTCGGTCACCGTCGGGTTGGGCCTGACCGGATACTCAAGATCACTCCGTGCCCGGCGCGAACCGACCCAGCGCTGCCCGCGCTGCCCGGCCCGTCTGTTTGCTCGGCTCGGGCGGGTAGTCGGCGTTCTGGATCTTCGTGACGAGCCGCCGCGCAGGTGCACCGGCGGACGGCGATGGGACGGGCGGGCGACGCATCGACGAAGTCAGTCCGATAGCCGTCGATCGGCCGGACATGAGACCGGCACCCCGATGCCGATCGAGGATGGGCTTCGAGCTCGCCGCGCACGTCGTACCGGGCCCGAGCGGACGCAGCTGATCCTGATTGCCATCGTCACACTGCCGCCGCGGGGACTGACCCTGCCCGCCGTGATCCGCGCCGTGAGGTACCCGGTGACGACCCCGAACGGCTGGACGGCGAATACCGTGCAGCTGGCTGCCGACCTCGTGCTGGCGGCCGCCTCGGTGCTCAACGATCCGCGTCTCACCACCCGGGGTGGTCCCGGGGGAACCCCGGCTCAGCCGAGACGACCACCAAGCTCACGCGCGACACGCCTCGTCACATCGGCCGTGGCCGTCGTCCACTCATCATCCGCACGCGACAACGGCGCGGTCGTAACCAGAGCACCCCGGACATGGCCCCTCTTGTCCCGAACCACCGCCGCGACCGCGGCCACATCCGCCTCAGTCTCCGCACGATTGACCGCATACCCCCGCCCGCGAACCTCCCCCAGCTCGCGCAGCAACGCCTCCCGCGTCGTCAACGCACGCGGCGTCGGCGCCTCCAACACGCCCGACGGATACAACCGGACGATCTCCTCATCACTCCGCTCCGCCAACAACGCCTTACCCGCCGCCGTCGAATGCGCCGGCAAGATCCACCCTATCCGGCCCCCCGTACGCACCACCCGATCACTCTCCACGCTGTCCAGATACACCACGCTGGTGGCGCCCCGCATGATCCCCAAATGCACCGTCTCGTTCGTCAGATCACGCAAGCTCACCAACGCCGAATGCGACACCGCCCGAATATCGATCTTCGACACCACCGCCAGACCGATGTCGACCAACGCCGGCCCCGGCTTATACGCCCGCGAGTACTCGTCTTGCTCCACGAACTGATGGTGACTCAACGTCGCCAACATCCGATGCACCGTCGACCGGGACAACCCCATCTCCCGCGCCACCTGGTTCACCCGAACCATCTCGTGATCCTCGAACAGCCGCAGCAGCCGCAGCACGTTGTCGACCGCGCCGATCAACCCACCCGGGCGCTCCGACGGGACCTCAACGTCATCCAAGACTGGCTCCACCCCGACAGACTAACCCAGCCCACCCTTGCAGATCACCGCCTGATGTAGCGCGATGCGGCACGCCGTTCCTCATCCCGCTACTCGACCGGTGCATGCCGCTGGATCACTCCCCGCGTCCTACTCCCTCGTGCTCGCCGCCAGGGCGCGGACACCGATCCCGCTCCATCCAATGGCGCCAGTGGCCGCCCGCGCGTACGCCGACCTCGGCGGCGACACGGTCACCGCCCCATCCATCTGGAGTTGACCGCCCATGGCGTACGTCATCACGCGCGAACATCACGATCACCAGGACACCGCACGCTTCGGTCCGCGGGGGCACGCAATCGTTCTTTGCCCCTAGTGCAGCTCCGCGTAAATCTTGCTGGCCTGGCTGGTGATCAGCCGATCCAGGCGGTGGGGTCGCCGGCGTAAAGCCCGCAGGCGCAGTTGAGGGCCTGTTCGGGCGTGCCGACGGACTCGCCACTCGGCAGGTAGGAGTCCTCGTAGGCGCCGCGGCTGTCGAGGTAGATCGCGAAGCCCCACTGGTCGGGCTGGCCGGTGTAGCGCAGCCGGCACAGCGGGTAGGGGGCCGCGTCGTCCGCCTCGTCGGCGAAGACGGCGTCGAGGTAGGCGAAGTCGCCGCGGTAGCGGATGGTCAGGTCGCGCAGCTGGGGCCAGCGGGCGGTGTGCTGGGTGCGCAGCCGGTGTTCCAGCACTACCCGGGCCATCTCGGGGATCTTCGCCACGTCCCTATCCTGCCCGCCTTGGCGTGTCGGACCCGCGCGCGGGTCTGCCCGGTTCTTCCCTGTCGTCCTGGAACTGTCCCTTCCAGGATGCGGTGGGTGCTCAGGTGGGCAGCTGGTCCGGCGGTCCGAGGGTGGTCCTCGGCGCCGCGCAGCGTCAACGGTTCAAGAAGCTCGCCGGGACGGTGAGTGCCCCGTTCGACCAGGTCAGACGGGCCCGGATCCTGCTGGACGCGGCCGACGGCCGGTGGGGGCCGGTCGCGCTCGGCCGCCGCCACGGCGTGCACGCGGACACGGTCCGCCGGCTGTGCGCCCGGTTCGCCACCGACGGCGAGGCCGCGCTCGTCGACCGGCCCCGCCCCGGCCGGCCGCGCCGCTACGGCCCGGACGCCCGGCTCGCGGTGCTGGCCGCCGTCACCGAGACCGCCCCACAGGCGGCGTCGCAGTGGTCGCACCGGCTGCTCGCCGAGCATCTCGCCCCCACGGTCGGGATGTCACCGGCGCAGATCGGCCGGGTCCTGGCCGATCTCGACCTCAAGCCGCACCGGGTCCGGGGCTGGCTCAACCGGCCCGCCGTCCCGGACTTCGCCGACCGCGCCGCCGCGGTCTGCGACCTCTACCTGCACCCGCCCGCGGACGGGGTCGTGATCAGCGTCGACGAGAAGACCGCGATCCACGCCCGCTCGCGGCGCCACCCGACCCGCCCGATCCGCCCCGGCTCCCCCGCCAGGCGCGAGTTCGAGTACGTCCGGCACGGCACCGTGTCGCTGGTCGCGGCGATGGACGTCGCCACCGGCGAGGTCCTCGGTGAGATCATCCCCGGGAAGAACAACTCGGCGAACTTCACCTGGTTCCTGACCAGGCTCGACGAGGCGATCGACCCGACACTGAAGATCTACCTGGTGATGGACAACGGGTCGAGCCACACCGCGCACGCGACCCGGCGGTGGCTCGCGGCCCACCCCCGGTTCGTCGTGACCTACACCCCGAAACACGCCAGCTGGCTGAACATGGTCGAGATCTTCTTCTCGACCCTCACCCGCCAGCTCCTGCGGCGCGGCGACTTCACCTCCCGCGACAACCTCGCCAACAAGATCCTCCACTTCATCGAGGTCCACGACCGCACCGCCAAGCCCTACCGCTGGACCTACACCGGCGAACCCCTCAAAGCCGCCTGACAACCCCAGCAAGACTTACGCGGGGCAGCACTAGT
>NZ_JASNFO010000176.1:0-6141 GCF_032027725.1 Pseudofrankia coriaricola
GCGCAGCACGTTGACCGGGGACTCGTCGCCGCACAGTACCGGCTCGGCGCGCAGCGCGGCCTTCATCGCCTCGTCGAAACCGGCGGCCTCAAGATCCTCGGCGAGGCGGGCGTTCGCGCGGGCGACGAACCCGGCCGAGACCGGCACCCCGAGCAGCGCGTCGATGACCATCGCGGCCCGCTCGACCGGCACGTTGCCCTCGGAGGCCAGCAACACCGCCGCCGCGTGCAGCCGCGGCCCGTAGGACACCGTGCCCACCGCCGCGTGCCGCACCCCCGGCACCGACCCGGCCGTGACCTTCCGACAGCAGCCGCAGCGGCGCCGCGGCAACGCCCACTCGACCTTCTCCAGCACCGGGGTGAGCAGGTCCCAGACCTGCGCCCACCCGTCCGCGAGCACCTCGGCACCAGCCAGGTCCGCCTGGCACGACGAGCACTGGTCCGGCGGGTCCGCCGGTAACGACCGGTCCGGCCGTGGCTCCCGCGAAAGCCCCGCGCCGGGATGCCCCGGCTGCCCACCCGGCTTCCGCTCCTTCGAGCGGACCCGCTCCGAGGACCCCCGCCGCTCGGCCTTCCGCTTCTCCTTCGCCCCGATCGGCTCCTTCGACGGCGGGACCGACGAGTTCGTGCTGTCCATCCCGACCCGCCGCCGCAGGTCGGCGACCTCCAGCTCCAACCGCCGCCGCTCGGCCCGCTCCGCCTCCTGGCGCTCGGCCATACCCTCGATCACCCGGCGCAGCCGCTCGTTCGTCGCCGCCAGCCGGCCGTTCGCCGCCGCGAACTGTTCGATCCGCCCCTCGGCAGCCGCCAGACGCGACTCCAACGACACGGACGGGTCAGCCACAAACCCAGATCATCCACGCCCCACCGCCACGATCAAGCAACAGCCACAACGTGTCACCCCAACACAAACGCCCAGCTCAGCGGACCGCAGCCACCCACCCGTGAATGGACACCCGCTTGGGGCCGGTCCGGCTGGACTTTCACCAGCTAGTTCTCTGCGCCGCCCGGCGCACACTACGGCCGCCTCCGACTCCCCACCCGACACGTCACCCACTTCCCGAGATCATCGGTTATAGGATGTCGCCCCTCCGGCAGCTATATCGCGGTACTGCCGGGCCAGGCAGGGTCTCCCCAGTTCCCGCCGTCACTACTGAACGTTCCGCGCCCCATACCCCGAGGAGTCCTTCACGGCTGCAATCCAGGATCTACACCGCTTCCGTGGCCTTCACCGTGATTTCCGCGGCTCGGCACTCCCTGCTCCCGCCGAAGCGGGCCTCTAACGAGGCGGCAGGCTTCGCTTCATGCTACGGACCGTCCAGTCGCTCCCCCTTGCAGGGTTTTTGACGCTGGGCTCCGACCCGACCAGCGGTGGTTTGTTGTGATCGTTTGATCATGTGTGGGTGGCCGGGGAATTCCTGGCTGTGTCGGGTAGGGAAGGAGTGGTTCGGTCGCGGGGGTGATCGTGATGACAGAGCGGCTGCCGTGTCCGCCGGCTCCGGCGCCGGTGGAGGCGTACGCGTCCCGGTTCGATGATCTGTTTGCCTCTCGGGCGCAGCGTCGGGCGTTCCGGGACTACCTGGTCGGTCTGCTGCTGCCGCGGGACCGGAACAAGACGTTGACGTGTCTGGCCGGGGCGGAGCCGGTGGTGGGCGCGCAGCATCGGGAGGTCCAGCGGCTGCAGTGGTTCCTGTCCGAGTCCCCGTGGGACCACGAGAAAATCGACACTCGGCGGGTCGAGCTGCTCATGGCGGCGCCGGCCACCCGGCCTCATCCCGGTGGGGTACTGGTCCTGGACGACTCCGGGGACCGCAAGAGCGGGCACGCCACCGCGGGGGTGTCCCGCCAGTACATCGGTTCCCGCAACAGCGTGGACCGCGGGATCGTCGCGGTGTCCACCGCCTGGGCGGACGAGCGGGTGTACCACCCGCTGCACACCCGGCTCTATCTCCCGGCGCCGTGCCTGCCCGGCGGCCGGGCCGATCCGTCGTTTCGGACCAAGGGGCAGCTCGCCGCCGCTCTGGTCACCGACACCCACACCGCCGGCGTCCCGTTCCGCGCGGTGGTCGCCGACTGCTTCTACGGTCCGTCCGAAAGCCCCGGGCTGGTCGCCGAGCTACGCGAGACCGGGGTGCCGTTCGTGCTGGCCCTCAAACCGCACCAGGAACTGTCCCGCCCCGACGAGGACACCGAGCTGCGCACCCCGGCCCAGGCCGCCCGCGCACGGGTCTGGACCAGCCCCGCCCGGCCCGGCCAGTGGACACCGGTGAGGCGCACCTACCGCGACGGGCACACCGAGACCTGGTGGGCCACCGACTGCCGGGCCGGCCCCTACCGCATCGGCGGGCCGATCCGGCTGGTCGTGGCCACCACCGACCCGGCCACCCTGCCGACCACCAGCACCTGGTACCTGGCCACCACCCTGCCCCGCCCCGACCTGCCCACCACCCCGGCGCCGGCGTTCCCACCCGCCACCCACGACGAGATCGTCTACCTGCACGGGCTGCGCGGCTGGGTCGAACAGGACTACAAGCAGGTCAAGCACGAACTGGGCTGGGCCGACTTCCAGGTCCGCTCCGCCACCGCGATCGCCCGCCACTGGACCCTGGTCAACTGCGCGTTCAGCCTGTGCTGGCACGACACCACCCCCGCCGAGCCACCCACACCCGCCCCACCCGACGACGGGCGGACAACCCCCACCACGCCGCCGTGCTGGCCAGTCAGCCTCCGACAGGTCCGCGCCCCCCTGACCCCCCTGTGCCTCCTACTACGCATCTGGCAGGCCTGGACCACCACCCCGATGCCCCGCCCACTCCGCGAACTGACCGGCACCCTGCTGGCCGGACACCGACTCTGCCTCTACCTACCCCCGTAGATCACCGATCACGAATTGCCGATCACAACAAACCACCGCCAGTTACCCAGCCGAGCCGCCAGCCTGCTACCGGGCCTCCTGGCAGCTACCCGGACCGGACTTCCACCGGCAAGCGACGACGAGCTTACGCCAGCGAGATCAGCCGCTCACACGGCGTCACCTCCCACTGTCTGCTGGGCGCACGAAAGATCGAGGCTAGTCCTCGGACTTGGCTTGTCCTCGCGCTTCGTCGGCAATGAGCTCCTTCACGAGCCGGCGCAGCCGCAGGCCGGATTTGTCGGAGCGTACGCTGAACTCGCGCAACGGACCCGGATGGGTGAGCGCTACTTGTTCGACGGCCTCCAGCGCATCCTTGTCCTGGTTGAAGGTAAAGAGCGCCATCTGCCAGAACCGCTCGTCGAACTCGCTGTCGTCCACGCGCCAATCGCGCGCTGCCGCGAAGAAGTAATGACTCGTTCGCTCCGTCTCGGGAGTGAACGCGTGCAGGACGGCCCCGTGGTACTCGTGCCCGTCGCCAGCCGGGCTGCGCAACGTGGTCGTCGCGATGTGCAGGGCTGGCGTCGGAACCCTGCTCTCATTACGTCGATCAACGAGTGAACCCGGCTCTACCCCCATCGCTGCGGCGTTCGGCGCTGCCGGTGCCGAGCGCAGGTCACGGACCTCAACCAGCACGCCGTCTTCGATACTGAGGCTCGGCCGTACTCTCGTCCATTCTTGGGTGGCTAGCCCCCCGGGGTGCAGATAGTCGAAATGGCTGAGATCGAGGACGTTCTCGTGGCCGCGCAGGTAGTTGGCAGCCATCGGCAGATACGCCTCGTCCATACGCCAGTCGGGGTTGGTCAGCCACGGGTAGGCAGGGATCTCGGTGGGGTCGGCATCGTCGCCGTCGCCTGTCCACACCCAGACCCACGGCGCCCGCTCGATGACGGCGTAGGTCCGCACGGCAACGCGGGTGGACACCTCCGGCTGGGATGGAACTTCGGCGCATGACCCGTCGTGGTTGAACAACAGCCCGTGGTAGCCGCACCTGACTTGGTCGCCCTCCCTGCGGCCTTTCGACAGGGGCAGCCAGCGGTGTGGGCACATGTCGTCGATGGCGACGACGGCTCCCTCATTGGTTCGGTACAACACCATTGGCCGGTCGGCGATCCGCCGGGCGAGGAGGTCGCTTCCCACCTCCGCGGAACGCGCCGCCACCCACCACATCCGACTCGGGAACGTCGGCGCCCCGCCAAGGGGCAGAGTTTCCGGGCGAGCAACGACGCTCATGGCATCTCCTTCATTCGGAGGAATCGGCCCTGCGGGGCAAAGTCGCCGATTTCCGGTATATTATCGTTTCTGACGGCAAGATTCGAGTGTGCCGCTCCTACATGTCACTGTCAAGAGCCGGGTCCCCAGGCGACGGGCCGTCGAGGCGACGCGGTCGTGGGTCGCGGCGGCGTTGGCTCGGCGAGCGCCTCGACAGCGGCGGCGCGGACCGGCTCCGCCACGATGTGTGCCCCAAGAGGGATGCCTTGTGCCCAGCGTGCCGCCACTCGGCCTACAAGGTCTCGGTGAGCCGGCAGCTGTTGGGCAGGCTGGTGGGAGTCGACGGCGCTGATGCCCGCCTCGCGCGACGTCACCCGCCGTCGTCGACCCCGACGGCCCAGACATACCGCTGATGATCTCTCAGATTCAGGACGTCACCGAGCAGGTGGCCGCCGAGTTCCGCCTGGGGCTGGTACTCGAGAACGCGCCGGTGTCGATCGTCCTGGCCGACGCCGAGGGCCGCGTCCTCTACCGGACCGACACCGCGAACCCGCAAGCCGCACAGACGATGCCCGTCAAGGACGGGGACAGCATCGACAAGATCCTCCAGGGGCACCCGCGGCTGCAGGCGATGGTGCGCCGCTCCCGCGCAGGCGAGCACATCCACGAAATCCACTCGATGGACGACCGCTCCTTCGATCTGCACCTGTTCCCTGTCGTCTACGGGTCGGCCTCTGCGTCGCGGTCCTCTCCACCGAGGTCACGGCGCGTGAACGGGCGTTGGAGCAGGTTCGCCAGCGCTCAGCGGAACAGGCCATCCTGGCCGACCTCGCCCCGCGGGCGTTGGAGAGCCTCGAGCCCGACGTACTGTGGCGGCGCGTGGGGAGGTCGTCCTCGCCGAACACCTGGACGCCGCGGTCCGCATCCGGCGCTCCGACCACACGGCCGACGCTGGCACGGACGGTGACACGGACGCCGATCGGTTCGGATGCCGACATCCTCCCGATCGCCGACCGCATCCTGGAGCGGCTGGTCGCGCCGACGACTATCGACGGTCACGGAGGGTCGGAATCGGCCAGTGTCGGAATCGCGCTGTCCGACCCGAGCATGCCCGACGGTGACGAGCTCCTGCGAGCGGCGGACATTGAGCCATTCCCAGCAACGACCTGTGACGTTCGGTGACTGTTACGGGGTGTGAGTATCCCTGGGGCTGTGACAACGAGGGCGCGGGGCTCCGATAGGAAGGTTGCTCCGACCAAAGATCAACCCCAGGGAACCCCGCGCCTCGATGAGTTTCACATACACCGCCGAGTTGCCCCTCGGCGATCACACCGTCTTCCGCCTGGCGGGTCTTCTCGTCGCGGAGCGTCAACGCCGTGGCACCCGCGACGGCACCCGCACGCTGTCCGCGCTGGAACAGGCCGTCATGGTCCTGCGCTGGTTCTGTGACGGCCTCAGGGCCAGACAGCTCTTCGGGGATCATGGAGTGTCCCGGTCGGTGGGCTACCGCTACCTGCACGAGGGCATCGCCGTGCTCGCCTGGCAGGCCCCTGACCTGCGCGAAGCGCTGATGCGGGCCAGGATCGCCGGCTACGACCACCTCGTCCTCGACGGCACGGTCATCGAGACCGACCGGCTGCGCATGCCCGGCCCGACCGAAGGCGTGGACCTGTGGTGGTCCGGCAAGGCCTCCAACCACGGCGGCAACATCCAGGTCCTCTCGGCCCCCGACGACGGCTGGCCGCTGTGGGTCTCGGACGTGCGGCCCGGCCGCGAGCACGACTCGACCGCCCTGAAAGCCTCCGGCGCACTGGCGATCCTCGAGGAATGGACCGCCGACCTGCACGAGGTGCTGTTCGACCTCGGCTACGAAGGGATAGGAAGCCCGGCCGGGCCGCTCGCGATCGCGTACAAGAAGCCCAAGGGCGCCACCCTCACCGACGAACAGAAGGCACACAACCGGATCCACAACGCGCTACGCGCCGTCGGCGAACGCGCGAACGCCCTGCTCAAGGTCAC
>NZ_JASNFO010000177.1:0-5685 GCF_032027725.1 Pseudofrankia coriaricola
ACCGGTCTGGCCCGCGCCGCGGCAGGCCGCGCGCCCGAGCCGACCGCGTGCATCCTCGACACCCAGAGTGTCAAGACCTCCACTGACGTCCCCCTTGCCAGCCAGGGGACGGACGCCGGGAAGAAGATCGTCGGGCGGAAGCGGGGCGTGGTCACCGACACCCTCGGTCTGCTGCTCGCCGTGAGCGTCACCGCAGCGCACCTGTCGGACAACACCCTGGGCACACGGCTGCTCGACCAGGCCACGGACACCTACCGGTCGATTGCGAAAACCTGGGTCGACAAAGGCTTCAAGAACACCGTGGTCGAGTACGGGGCCGCCCTCGGGGTCGACGTCGAGGTCGTCTCCAGAAACACCCAGAAACGCGGTTTCCACGTCGTGAAACGGCGGTGGGTCGTCGAGCGGACCCTGGGCTGGCTCATGTTCCACCGCCGCCTGGCCCGTGACTACGAGACCCTCCCCGCCAGCTCCGAAGCGATGATCCACATTGCCATGATCGACAACACGGCCAAACGCATAACGGGCGAAACCACACCCACCTGGCGAGACCCTCGATAGAACATAAGCCACAATCAACCCAAATCAAACATCCACTTAGAACACGCCGGACGCGAGCTCGGTAGTCCGGTCAACATTTCGCAGCAGCATCCCGTAGATCGCCGCCCCGGCCGGAGACGACGGGCTCGGCGGCATCGCGTCAGCGACGGCGATGACCTTGGCCATCTCCTGGCTGGTGATGATCCGCGGATCGAACCGGGGCGCTGGGATCGCGTCGAACCGGTCGGGCGGCTGCCAGCAGTCGATCCCGTGGCTGCGCAGGAACAACGCGAACTGCTTGAGGGTGTTGCGCCGCACCCACAACGTCCCGGGAGCACGGCTGCCGGGGTCGAGGAATGCCTCGGCCATCTCGGCGGTCAGCACCCGCGGGTCGGCGGGGAAGGACGCGATGTGGTGGGACAGCAGCCGGTACTTCCGTACCGAGTCCTCCGGAAACAGGTAGCCCAGCGAGCGCTTGAAGGCGATGAACTCCTCGAACAGGTGCGCCCACGGGCCGGCGAAACCGCGGTCAGCGGGCATCGGGCACCTCCAACGCCAGGCCGCGCAGCTGCTCGACGTCGACGCGCAAGTACGACTTGGTCGACTCGACGCCTGCGTGCCCGAGCACGGCGCCGATGGCCGGGTAGGACGTCGCGCCGGCAAGCATGTTCGAAGCCAGGGAGTGGCGCAGGGAGTGCGGCCCGTGCCGGCGCCCGGTCACGTCGAGACCGGCTCGGGCGAACGCGTTCGCCACGACGTGGTAGAACGCCCGGGCGCTCGGGTGCGGCCCGAACGGCGCCTGCGCACGGAGGAACACGTGATCGGTGTCGCTGACGGGCCGGTCATGCTTCACGTAGTCCAGCAGCGCAAGCATCACCTCCTCGGGCATCGGCAGATCGACGCGCCGAACTGTCTTGACCTGTGGCACCGAGATCCGTCGCGTGTGCCAGTCGATCTGGCTCAACCGCAGAGCCGCGATGTTGCCGACCCTCATGCCGAGCACGGCAGCCAGGAGGAACACGGCACGGTCACGCCGCGCCCACGGGTCCCACGACGGCAGCGCGTCGAGCCCGTCCAGTGCGGTGGCCACCTCCCCGGGCGTGAACACCGACGGCAGCACGGCCTCGGGGTTCGCGACGATCACCGGGAAGAGCGCGCCCAACGACGGGTCGACCAGGCCCCGCTCGACCCCGAACCTCAGGTACTCACGCAGGACGAACAGCACTGTCGTGCGCGTCGAGGACGTCCACCCGCTGCCCGTGGCGAGGAACCCGTAGACATCGGTGGCCCGCAGCGCCGCCAACGACGGCACGCCCGCGCCATCGAGGAACCTCAGGAACCGCACCAGCGCCCACCGCTTCTTGCTGACCGTGGAAGACGCGAGCCGTCTGCCCGCGAGCCATTGCTCGTAGGCGCCGAACCTGGGTTCCGCGTAATTCGGTTCGCCTAGAGTGTCGATCACGGCTGTGACCTGGGCGGACATGCCGATGTGCCCCGGCGGGCCGTTTCTCTAGGCGCCGGCGGGGTTCGGGGCGGGTCTGGTCAGGGTTTCGGCGTGCTGAGCTGGTGGATCGTCCTGGGCGGGTCGATGTGCAGGGCCGCGAGCAGGTCGCGGGCGGGTTTGGTCAGTGTGGTGACCTGGTGGAAGGTGCCGGCGGGGCCGGTGAACGTGCCGATGTGGATGCGGTCGAGCTCGCGGCGCATCCGCGTCCAGGTGGTGCCGGTCTCGTTCTCGGCGACGCGGATGAGCAGGAGGGCGAGCCAGCAGAGTAGGACGTGGGCGCGGATCCGCTTTTCGAGCCGGTGGTGGACGGGCCGTAGTTGAAGGACGGTCTTCAGGTCGCGCCAGCTGCGTTCAAGGAGCAAGCCGCACTGCACACATAGGCGAGCCGGAGACGGGGAACGCCCCGATGGTTGGGGTTGATTGGAGTGATCCCAGTTTCGTAGACAGTGGACGTAATTACCACTGACTACCAGGGAGATCAAGGGATGGGATCGACGCGGAGGAAGTTCACCCAGGAGTACAAGGACGAGGCGGTGGCTCTCGTCCTTGGTTCGGATCGTACAATCGCCGAGGTGGCGAAGAGCCTTGGGATCAACGAGACGAGCTTGGGGTACTGGGTGAAGAAGGCGAAAGGTTCCGATGAGGCCGAGGAGCGGCCGCTGTCGGTGTCGGAGCGCGCCGAGCTCGAGGAGCTGCGGAAGAAAAACGCACAGCTGCAGATGGACAACGCCTTCCTAAAAAAAGTGGCGAGCTTCTTCGCGAGCGACCAGAAGTAAAGTTCGAGTTTATCTCGTCGCATGCTCCGAAGAAGCCGGCTCGGGCTGACGGTGTGGACGCGTTCCCCGTCGACTACATGTGTCGGATGCTCGACGTTTCCCGGGCGGGCTACTACGCCTGGCGCAAACGCGGGCTGTCACGGCACGACCGGGACGACGTCGCCCTCTCGACGAAAATCCGGGCAATCTTCGACGCACACCGCGGCCGGTACGGCGTGCGCCGGATCTTCCACGACCTCCGCCGCCAGGGTGTCCGCGTCGCCTACAAGCGCGTCCAGCGCCTGATGGCCGCGATGGGCCTGGTCAGCGTGCACCCGCAGCGCCGCCATGTCACCACGGTGCAGGCCGCCGAGCCATCGGCGCTGCCTGACCTCGTGCGGCAGGACTTCACCGCGAAGAAGCCAGATGAATTGTGGTTCGGCGACATCACGTATGTGCGCACGGCCGACGGCTGGTGCTATATTGCCTCGGTCATCGACGCGTTCTCCAGGAAAGTCGTCGGTTGGGCCGTCGCCGACCATATGGAGACCGACCTGGTCCTCGACGCGCTCAGAATGGCGCTCGCCCGCCGCCGGCCACCCGCCGGCGTCGTGTTCCACGCCGACCGCGGAAGCCAGTACACCAGCCGCCGGTTCGTCAGGTTCTGCAGGAAGAAAAAGATCAGGAACTCGGTCGGGCGGACCGGCATCTGCTACGACAACGCCGCTGCCGAGTCCTTCTGGGCGACCCTCAAGAAGGAGTTCATCCATCTCCACGCCTTCGCCGGCCTCAAGCAACTCCGCGCCGGCGTCTTCGACTACATCGAGACGTACTACAATCGCAGACGGCTACATTCCACCATCGGATACCTGACACCCGTCGAGTACGAGGAGAAATTTGACAGGAAGCCTGTCATGGCGGCATAATTAGATAACTGTCTACTAAACCGAACTTACTTGATCTAGGACGCACTGCGGGCTCGTGACTTGCGGGTTCGCGGCAGCCATTGATCGTCTTACTGACTACCAACGGTCTTGGAGATAGGCGCGCCGATTAGCTGGAAGACCTTTCTCTGGGTTTCGGTGGCGTTCGTGAGTAGCTGAAGGCTGCCGCCGCCGCTGATGCGGATCTCGTCGCGGGTCAGGGTGGCCAGGTGCGCGAGGAGGCCCTGGAAGCTGTAAAGAGGCGTTCCGTCGGGCTGTTCCTTGCGTGTGGATTTCCGGTTGGCGGCCTCGGAACGGAGAGCGGGCGCGACCGGGTCGGTGCGGCCTGGCGGCTCCTCGTCCGTGAAGGTGAGGGGGGCGAGCCGTTTCCTCAGGTGCCAGGTGATGTAGGCAGCGAGGGAGCAGATCAAGAGATGTGCGCGGACCCGGTTTTCCAGGTAGTGGTAGATCGGTCGCACCTGAAGGTCGGTCGTCTTGATCGTACGGAAGACTCGTTCGACCTGGGAGAGGTTCTTGTACGCGGTGACGATCTCGTCTCCGCGCATTCCGCTCGCGTGTTTCTCCTCGGCGCGGACGACGTAGATGCCGTCGAGCGCCGCCTCGGCGGCGATGCTCTCCTCCCGCCGGGCGATGGTGACATCGGCGTCCGTGATCGTGATCTCGAGGTGCTTCGCCATCTTCCGCCTGTGGACAATCTTCCCGATCTTCATGCCGATGTCCGCGGCGCCGACGATCCGGCCTTCCGTGACGGCGGCGACGACTGGGGCGAGCGCCTTTTCGGTGGCATCGAGCAGTTCGTCACGCTTGCGGGCACGCTCGGCTGCCAGGAAAGGGTTCCGGCAGGCGATCAGCCGCTCTCCGGGAAATTTCGGGTGGCGGATCTCGGCGAGGTTGGTCTCGTCGAACAGGGTCGGCTGCAGCGGGCCGTCCACGGCCGCGAGCTGGGCGATCTGGGGCGCGCGCAGGGCGGTGATCCATCCCAGGTCGTCGGACTCGCGGAGCGCCCTGATACGCGCCGACGTGATCATCCCTCGATCGCCGACCATGATCACACTCTTCAGGTGGAACGTTTTCTGGACGGCGTGCACGGCTTCGATGAACGCGGACGGGTCGCCGGTGTTACCGGGGAAGACGCGTATCGCGACAGGCCGGCCGTCGGCGTCCGTGAGGACTCCGTACTCGATCTGCTCGAGCCCGCGACGGCCGTCACGGGAATAGCCATGGGACGCCAGCGGGCAGCAGTGCCCTTCCATCCAGGACGACGACAGGTCGAAAAGAACCTGGCCGCCGTCGACGAGATGCCGGCCCACGAGTTGCCTTTCGATGTCGTCCTGCCGGTGTAGCAGCCAGTCCATGGCGGCATAGATCTCGTCGGTCGACGCCGTGTCTATCCCCAGGTCCGCGCCGAGCGTGTTGTCGGACCACCAGGATCTGGTGGCGAGCTTCGAACCGGGCTGGATAATCCGGGCGACAATCAGCGCTAGGGCGATATCCCGCTGTCGCCCAGCCGGCCCCAGCAGTGCCGGCAGGCCGAGCTGCCGGGCGACCGTCATGACCGCGGCGACATTGCCGTGCTGAAGAGACCGAGCGATCTCGACATCTTTCTCGACATCGACCAGCGTCCGGCCCGCGAGCGCTTTCCTGAGCACGTCGATGGCCGCCGGCGGAAGGTGCGAGACGTTCGCAATGGTCTCGTTCTTGACCTTTCCGTCTTCCCGGAAGGTACGCCGCACCAGATGCGACACGTACTCCCGCGGCTCGCCGGCCGCGTTCGTCTGCCGACTGACAATCCGGTCCACGTGCATAGCACCCGTTTGCCTCGCCACGAGTCGATGATCCCATCCAGCAAGATCCCGATCAAGCAACCTACTGACTACACTTCGGACAACACAGGCCAAAGTGCCAGGCTGTGCGCGTAGCGATCTTCGAGCACTCGCAAGTTCGG
>NZ_JASNFO010000178.1:0-5602 GCF_032027725.1 Pseudofrankia coriaricola
TCGTAGTACGCCTCCAGCAGGAGACGCACGGCCTCGGCGACCAGCTTGTCCGACCAGGTAGGCAGGCCCAGCGGGCGTTTCTTCCCGTTCTTTTTCGGGATGTGCACCCGCTTCACCGGTTTCCATCGGTAGCGCTCGCGGCGCATCGCATGGATGATGCGTTCGATGGTCGCCAGCGACATGCCGTCCACGGTCTCCCCGGTCACCCCGGGCGTCATCGCCCCCTTGTTGGAGTACAGACGCCCGTAGGCGAGCAGGTATAGGTCCGGGTTGAACAGCTGTCGGTACACCCGCTCCAGCGGCAGCCCTCTCCTTCCACGTTCACGGAGGACACCCAGGACCGTTTCGGCGCTCTGCATTACGCATACCTCCCGTCCTTGTAATGTCCAGCCACCTGTTCCCCTTCGCCCTGTCGGCATCTTTCATGCCGTCCCTGGTGGGGCGTGACTCCCACGACTACTATGGGAACTCCGTCACCTTAGGGCTCGCGCCCCTTAGGCGATCCCGTGGTACGTCCCTGCTGTACGTATCGAGCGCGACTTAGGCGTTCCACTCATCTCCTTGAATGCCCTCGCAGGGCATCGCCCACGTCCCGGAGGTTGCACCAGCCCACGGGTTCTGGCCAGCGCAGGTCGTGGCATCGGTTTCAGACGTCTTTCCGATGGGTCCGCACATCTACCGTCTGGAGATTGGAATTCAGGCAATCCAGCTTTCGCCATATCACGCGGGTTCAACGGCGGCCCGCCTTCGACGCCTTCGCGACGCCCGCCGTCTCCTGGCATGCTGCTGTCCCCCTCACCTTTCGGATCAAGGTAAGCCAGCGAACCCAAGGATCCTCCTCCGAATCCATCCCAGCTGCGCTGGGGATACAACAGAGCGCCTCACGGCGCACACCCGGCGTGCCACTCGTCGCGGCACCGGGCTCAGGCGGCCCGCGTGGGCGGGCAGGCCCTACAGATTGCTGTCCGTGTCGGCTGTCTGGCCGGCTGGATGTCGGCGGTGGCAGCTGGCGTGTACGAGGCGGTGTCGATCGCCGGCCTGGTCGGGGGCGCCGGGCACCGTGACCGCCGTGCTGATAGTCGCGGTGCGGGCGGCGCGGAACCACGTCTCCCACTGGTGGAGGGAGTCGGGCGGGTCCCCGGGGTGGAGCAGATGGTCCCCGCAGCGGGCGCATCGCCCTGTTTGGGCGCGCAGGGCGCGCCCGGTGGTCGGGGCCAGTGGCGGGTGCCGGCGGTTGTGCCGGCTGCGCCGGTTGGCCCAGTACCGGGTCAGGGCGGGGTCATCAGGAGACGACCGGCCCGCGACGGGGACGTGCCGGACGATCGGGGTCCAGGAGTATCGGTGGAGGTAGGCGCCGGTTTTCGGGTCGCCGAAGACCCACTTGTCGTTCCTGGACGGGTGGTGGCGGCCGAAGTAGCGTCGCGCGACCCACCTGCGGTTTTTCCGCTGGTGCTGGCGGCGGGCCCAGCTGTGGAGCCGGTTCCAGAGCCAGTGGTCGAGGGCGGCGAACGCCACCTTCGACACTCCGCTGCGGTAGTAGGCCGCTTGTCCCCGGATGATCGGGTTGAGGCGGTGGACCACGTCCGCTGCCGAATGGCCGCGCAGAGCGCGGATCTCTGCCTTCAGCCGCCGCCGGATGGTGACCAGCGACTCCTTGCTGGGTTTGATCAGCAGTTTCGGGCCGTCGGCGGTGTGGTATCGCCGGGCGTTGAAGGACAGGAAGTCGAACCCGTCTTCAATGGTGACGATGCGGGTCTTCGCCGGGTTGAAGCGGAGACCTTTCGGCGCCAGCCATGCTGTGAGTCGTTCCTGAACCAGGTCGGCCTGCTCGCGGCTGTGGCACAGGGCCACCAGATCGTCCGCGTAGACGATCACGGCAGGGGTTCCCCGTTGCGTTACTCCGTTTCTTTTATACCTGGTTCCGGCGGCTTCCTCGATGCCCTGGAGCGCTATATTCAAGAGCAACGGTGAAATGACCCCGCCTTGTGGAGAGCCTTGCCTGGTCGGGGTGTACCGGCCCTTGTCGACCACACCGGCCTTCAACCAGGCTCGGATCTGTTCCCTCGCGGGGAAACCTGCGAGCCTTTCGAGTAGGTGGTTGTGGTCGAGTCGGTCGAATGCGGCTTCCAGGTCCGCGTCCAGGATCCAGGTGCGGGTGTTTCTCCCGCGTGCAACGTTCCAGATCATTTCGATCGCGTCGTGGCAGCCGCGGCCCGGTCGGAAGCCGTACTGTCGGGCGTCCAGCCGAGCCTCCCACTCGGGTTCCAACGCGTTACGCACCCGCTGCTGCTGGGCACGGTCGGCGATGACAGGTATCCCGATCGGGCGTTGTTTTCCGCCTCTTTTCGGTAGGTACACCCGCCGCACCGGCAGCGCCTGGCCGGGCGTGGCCTGGCGGTGCAGAAGCATCGCCAGGTCGGCTCGGGCCCGGGAGGTCAGGGCGACCTGCCCGTCGACGCCACCGGTACGGCGGCCGGTGTTGCGCTGGCTCACCTGCCGCACGCTGACCAGCGTGTTGGCTCGGCTGCGCAGCATGAGCTTCTGCAGGTTGCGAGCCTGTTTCCAGTCGCCTGCCTGCGTCGCCTTGAAGATCCTCTGCCGTAGCCGCCGTACCTTGCTCTCCTCGGCCCGCCAGTCAATGGCGTCCCAGTCGAGTGGCTCCTCGGATCCGTTCACCAAGGCGTGGGACACGCCGGCCGCCGCCATGTCGACGGCGGTGGTGGTCATGTCCTGTTCCATGGCGCCTAACATGCTCCTCGGATTGGGGCGGTTCGTGGGCATCGACTCGTTCAAAGGGCTACCCGGCTCGCGTCAGCTTCCTTTCGGACCCAGGCACCAGGCCTGGTATGCGGCCAGTTATACGGACACGGCCGGGTGGAGGTCCAGCCATGCGTGCCCGCTTTCCTGTCGCCTTTCGGCGTGCCGCCGTTCGCTTCTCGAGCCATCCTGTCCCGCCACGGGATTCGGCCCCCCTTGCGGTCGGCTTACCGGGGAAAGGTCAGCTTCCCCGGACCGTAGCGAGTAGAGGTCGGACCGGGGCGCGGTGCTTGCCTTGCGGCCAGCCCGTTTCCCCGGCCCGCCTCTCCGAACCGGACTTGTCACTCTCGCGACATCCGGCTCTCCACAGGCTCATGCCGTCGGGTCAAGCAACGACAGGTGACCAGGGTGTCGGGATACGCGCGCCGCGGTAGCGATACCGTGTGATCGGTGTCGTGGCGCAGTCGAACATTGTGACCCCGTCCGCTGCGACTGTCCATTTGTCGTGGAAATACCGTCGCAGCAGTTGACTCCAGGAGAGGCGCTTGTGCCGTTTTCGTATCCACCGCGCTACCCGCCACCACGTGTAGTGTGCGAGGTAGCTGAAGGTTTCCTTCGACGCACCGTGCCTGAAGTAATTACACCAGCCCCGCAGCACCGGGTTCAATGCGGCGAGCAGGGTTCTTAGGTCAGGGTGTTCGTTCCGGCGGGTGAGCGCCTTTACCTTCCGCTTCTGGGCGGCGAGCCGGTCCTTGGCGGGGTAGGTGTAGACGTAGCGTTTGCCGGTTCCCCTCTTGTAGCGCCGCTGGATGTGGTGCCCCAAGAAGTCGAACCCTTGCTCCAGGTGGACCACCACAGTTTTGGTCGGAGACAGGCGCAAGCCCATCGGCGCCAGCACCGCGGCTATTTCGTCGCGCAGCGCCTCGGCGTGAGCCCGGGTACCGGCCACCAACGCGACCCAGTCGTCCGCGAAGCGGACAAGTCGCCAAGTAGGCCGGCCCTGATGGCGTAACCGCACACGCTCGTAGTTGGTTCCCATCTTGCTCTGCCATTCCTCGGCATAGTATTCGTCGAGAACCGACAGGGCGATGTTCGCCATTAACGGCGAAAGTATCCCACCCTGGGGAGTACCCGCAAGTGTCTTCTCCTGCTGGCCGAACTCGGTCAGGATCCCGGCCTTACAGAACGCCTTCACCAGCGCGAGCAGCCGCTTGTCTCCGACCCGCCTCCTCACTCGACCCATAAGAGCCGAATGCGAAATCGAGTCGAAACAAGCTTCGATGTCGCCCTCGACGACCCACTCGTAAGAGCGGTCCCCGAAGTGACGGATCTCAGCGATTGCGTCGTGCGCGCGCCGCTTCGGACGGAACCCGTACGAGCACGGCTGGAAGTCCCGCTCGAAAATGGGCTCAAGAACCAGCTTCAGCGAAGCTTGAACGACCCGGTCGACGATCGTGGGTATCCCTAGGCGGCGGAGTTTCCCACCCGCCTTCGGGATGAGCCGCTCACGAACCGGCAGCGGGTGAAACGTCTGGGACCTGAGCTGATCCCGAACCTCGCTCAAGAACGCCTCCACGCCACGCTCGGACTCGATGTCATACGCGGTTCGTCCATCGACACCCGCCGTGCGTGACCCGGTGTTACCCCGGACCCGGCGCCACGCAACCACCAGAAACGCCGGGTCAGCCACCAGATTGTACAAATCGTCAAACCGACGACTCCCGTCCTCGCCGGCCCATCGGTGCAGCTTCGATTGCATTCCCAGTACCCGCGCCACCGCCACTTCGGGCGACGACACCAGATCACCGATGTTCACCGGCGAACTCCTGGCATTACCATTCTCCGATCTGCCATAACCTGCTGCCGTCCTTGGCCGTGTACGCGGCTTTCCCGCGCTCGGACTACTACGACGACTCCGCCCCGCCCGACACCTTTGGCTGACGACGCACCTATCCCCGGCACCGGCACGGAATACCGGCCCGTGGAGCGATGCCCGACGGTTCCCACGTTCACCATGACCCAATCGACCGGCTTGGTGCCCAGCTCTACCCCGGCAGCCTCGCCACGCCTACGCCGCAGACATTCAACGTGGCCTCCTCCCCGGCAAAACCAACCGGCTACGGAGTTGGCCGGCACCTGTTGGCCCGGCCACGCGCTGCAAACCCGGGCCATATCTGCCAGGTTTGACCCGGTGGAACGCTTACGGGGTTTCAATCACTGATTCCTCTCGTGCACCGTCCGGTCACGCTCGCCGGACCCGACCCGTCTGACAGTCCCAGGCCGTCCCGGCTTTGTCGGCGCTGCTCCCGCCCTCCCCGGCGTCTCCCGGATCAGGCTGCGCCCAGCTTCGCTAGGCTGCTGCGACAGCCCAGCGGCGAGGTCTTCCACCTCCACTTGGTGCCATGGCGCCTCGTGGCGCACGGTTTCCGTGTTCCGCACGTGTGAGATACGGCCGGTGTCGGGTGTCCTCTGTACCCCGGGGCCGTGGTACCCGCACAGCCAGGCACATCCCCCCAGCTGCCACCGCCGCTTCCCAACGGCAGGCCCTAACCGCCGAACCAGCGTCCCATCGTCGGCGTTCTTTCTTAACGGGGCTTCCATCAAGGATTCACCTTATTCACCCTTCCGGTCTTCCCCTTGCCTGTAGCCCGTGGATGGATCACCGGCCCTTGGGCTTCCCTCCGGGCTTCACACCCCGTGCATGGAATGCACACACGACGCATGCCAGAGGCGGGGACGGGCTGTGAGCACTAGCCCGGAGCCGAATCGTCGACCACGTCGACCCTCCTTTCGTTCGGCTCACTCACACATTGCGACTTCGCGTCGCACGACGTGGAAAAAGTCG
>NZ_JASNFO010000179.1:0-5577 GCF_032027725.1 Pseudofrankia coriaricola
AAGTACCTCGCCAGCGAGTACTGCCACGAGGTCACCACCGACGCCTTCCGCATCCACGGCGGCTACGGCTACTCGAAGGAGTACGAGATCGAGCGGCTGTTCCGCGAGGCGCCGTTCATGCTGATCGGCGAGGGCACGTCCGAGGTCCAGAAGCGCATCATCAGCCGCGCCCTGCTCAAGGAGTACGAGATCCATCACCAGTAGCGGTGTCCCACCGCCGCCGCGCATAGTGGACTTCCACGTGATCGGGTGAGGCACAAAGCTTGTGCCCGCAGCGCTGTCTGTCCGCAGGCCTCGAGACCGCCCTGACCGATGCCCTTGCGGCACCAGCGCGCCACGAGCACGGCCTGCACCATGAGTCCAACCGCGCGAGCGCGGCCGCCTCCACCCTCCAGAGCCAACCCGACGGCCGATCAGCCGGCCGCCCCGGACGACCGCGCTGGACCTTGCCAGCCAGGACCGCTCCATCGCCCCGGCCTGGCTTTCCACGACCTTCATCCGCCGCTCGTCCGGCAGGGTTCAACGGCTCGTCCACAGCTCTCGGGTCCTCTCGGGGCGTTGGCCGGGCTTTGGGTTGCTGCCCAGCACCTGGCATCGGAACGAAGCAAGCCTGATCGCCCTCTTTGACCCGGGATGCGAGAACTGTGAGAAGGAGCTAGCTGATGAACCACACATCTCTAGGAGGGCTCGACGTCTCCCGGATCGGCCTGGGCGCCATGACCTACACCAGCAGCGGCGGCCTCGACGACGCCGAGTCAGCCCGGAGCAGTTCCGGGCGCGGCTGGAGACGAACTTCTTCGGCCCCGTGTTGTGGCCCGGGCGATCTTGCTGGTGGAG
The DNA here is from genome assembly GCF_032027725.1 of Pseudofrankia coriaricola. NCBI lineage: Bacteria > Bacillati > Actinomycetota > Actinomycetes > Frankiales > Frankiaceae > Pseudofrankia > Pseudofrankia coriaricola. Next base: position 838 of record NZ_JASNFO010000179.1, read on the forward strand.
CGCTGGCAGCGGCTCGGCCAGATGATCACGATCACCTGACCGAGGGTCTGATCTCGCAGGAGAACTGCGCCGCCTAGGCCTCGTCGAAGCTCGCTTTTGGAGGGCTGGATGGAGTCGTTGCGGTTAGACCCCGCCCCGTGCGGCATCTCGATGATGTCAGCCGGGCTTCTTCCGCCGAGTCGCTGGTCGAGGACTCGTCGACGATCTGGCCCGAGCCGCAGATCGACGACCACGCTGAGTGCGCCAACCAGACCATCGAGGCGTGGAGGAGCACGAACGGTCAGAAGGGCGGCGACCGGGCCATGCTGGCCCAGGCCCTCGTCGCCCTCTCCGACGCCGGGGGCCTGCCGCTGCGTTTCTTCGCCACCGTCCAGGGCCAGATGGACGTGCACCGCGAGCTGTCCGCATCGCTCTCCTACGACGCCTGAGATCTCCAGGGACGCACTGCTGTCCGAGCCGGCGGCCTCACCCACGAAACAAGGGACACCACGCATGACGTCAAAACTCACCGGAACCATTGCCATCGTCACCGGTGCCAGCAGCGGCATCGGCGAGGCGACCGCCCGCCGTCTCGCGTCCGAGGGCGCGATTGTCGCGGTTCTCGCGCGCCGTAAGGACCGCCTCGACACCCTCGTCACCGAGATCCAAACCGCCGGCGGCGCCGCCTTGGCCGTAGCGGCGGATATCACCGACCGCGCACAGGCCGAGCAGGCCGTGAAGACCGTCGTCGATCAGCTCGGTCGCCTCGACATTCTGGTCAACAACGCCGGCCTCATGCTCCTGGGCTCGGTCGTCGGGGCGGACGTCGAGGAGTGGGAGCGGATGATCGCGATCAACCAGAAGGGCCTCCTCTACGTCACGAACGCGGCCCTGCCGCACTTGCTGACGGCCGCCGCGGACGATCTGCGTGGGGTGGCCGACATCGTCAACATCAGCTCGATCGCGGGCCGCGTCGCCTGGGCGAACTACGGCGTCTACAACATGACCAAGTTCGGCGTGAACGGCTTCACCGAGGCCCTGCGCCAGGAGGTCACGAAGAAGTACGTGCGCGTCGGCGTGCTCGAGCCCGGCGCGGTCGCCACCGAACTCGTGTCGCACAACAACGAGACGGTCCGCAACGAGCTCGCGGCCTCGGACGCGATCCCGGAACCGCTGGAGCCGGAGGACATCGCCGAGGCCATCGAGTTCATGGTCACCCGGCCTCGCCGCTCGTCGGTCTCCGGGCTGTGGGCTATGCCCACCTCGCAGGCCTGAACGCCACAAGAAGGAGAATCCGATGAAGAACGCACATCTCGGGACCCTGGAGGTCTCCCGCATCGGCCTCGGCGCGATGACCATGGCCGGTACCTACACCTCCGAGGGCGCTCTGGACAACGACGAGTCGATCCGCGCGATCCACCGCGCGCTCGATCTCGGCGTCACGCACATCGACACCGCGGAGATCTACGGACCCTTCCTCAGCGAAGAGATCGTCGGACAGGCGGTCAAGGGCCACCGCGACCAGGTGAAGATCGCCACGAAGTTCGGTCTGGTCTCGCATTCGGGCGGTGGCCCCGGTGTCGTGGACAGCAGCGCCGGGAACGTGCAGGCCGCCGTCGAAGGCTCGTTGCGGCGTCTGGGCACGGACCACATCGATCTCTACTACCAGCATCGAGTGGATCGCGGCACGCCGATCGAGGAGACCGCGCAGGCGGTCGCCGACCTGATCGCGGAAGGCAAGGTGCTGCACTTCGGGCTCTCCGAGGCGTCGCCGGCAACGATTCGGCGCGCGCACGCTGTGCAGCCGGTGTCGGCGCTGCAGACGGAGTACTCACTGTGGACCCGCGACGTGGAAGCGGAGATCCTGCCGCTGCTGCGCGAGCTCGGGATCGGATTCGTGCCGTACTCGCCGCTCGGCCACGGGCTGCTGACCGGGCAGATCCGCTCCGTCGACGACTTCGCCGATGACGACTGGCGCAAGACCAACCCGCGCTTCACCGGCGAGAACTTCCAGCGCAACCTGGCCATCGTCGACACCGTCACCGAGATCGGCGCGGAGATCGGCGCGACCCCGGCGCAGACCGCCCTGGCCTGGATTCTCACCCGCGGCGACGACATCGCACCGATACCCGGCACCCGTCGTCTCGCCCGCGTCGAGGAGAACACCGCCGCCGACGGCATCGAACTCACCGCAGACCAGACCGAGCGGCTGAATACCCTCGATCCCGCCGCCGGGGAACGCCACGACGAAGCCAACATGGCCTCGATCGACCGCTGACCCGCCGCGCGACAAGTAGGGAGAACAACATGGAGTACACCCGACTGGGTTCCTCCGGTTTGAAGATCAGCCGCATCGCGCTGGGCACGATGGGCTTCGGCGACGGAACGGTCCCGTTCTGGAGCTGGGCGCTGCCCTGGGACCAGGCCAGGCCGTTCTTCGCGCAGGCGCTCGACCTGGGCATCAACTTCTGGGACACCGCCAACGTCTACGGCGGTGGTTCCTCGGAAGAGATCGTCGGAAAGGCTCTCGCAGAAACCCGCCGCGACGACATCGTGCTCGCCACGAAGGTGCACCAGAAGGTCGGCGACGGCCCCGGCGGCGAGGGCTTGTCACGGAAGGCGATTATGGAACAGATCGACCTGTCGCTCGGCCGTCTCGGCACCGACTACGTCGACCTTTATCAGATCCACCGTTTCGACCCGTTCACACCGGTCGAGGAGACGATGGAGGCGCTGCACGACGTCATCAAGTCGGGCAAAGCCCGCTACATCGGGGCGTCGAGCATGTTCGCGTGGCAGTTCGCCAAGATGCAGTACATAGCCGAGGTCCACGGCTGGACGAAGTTCGTCTCCATGCAGGACCAGTACAACCTGGTGCAACGCGGCGAAGAGCAGGAGATGTTCCCGCTGCTCAAGGACCAAGGAGTCGGGAGCCTGCCGTGGAGCCCGCTCGCCGCCGGCGTCGTCGCGCGGCCATGGGGTCAGAACAGCACCACCCGCGGGAAGGACAACCCGCAGACCGACTTCGACGGCCGCCCGCTCTGGGTCGACAGCGACAAGGCCACCATCGACGCGATCGAGAAGATCGCGAAGGACCGTGGAGTCTCGATGGCCACGATCGCACTGGCCTGGGTGCTGAAGAACCCCGTCGTCGACGCCCCGATCGTCGGAGCCACGAAAGAGCACCACCTCACTGACGCCGTCGCCGCGCTGGACACCACCCTCACGACCGACGAGATCACGGCACTCGAAGAGCACTACACCCTCCGTGAACCGACCTACTTCTAAGCTTGTCGTTTAACTACAATGTCGTTGACTTAAGAACCTGGTAGGGGTGGGACGGCCCGGATGATCTGTACGGTTTCGGCTGGGCGTCGGGTGGGCCGGGGAGGCCGCGGTCGTTGGGGGTTCCACGACAGGAAGCGGGACATCTTCCGTTTGACCTGGCGGACCTCGGCGCGGAGCCGGCGCGGAGGGTTGATCTCTTCCTGAAGCTCACGGGCGAGGTGGGCGAGTTCAGCCGCGAGGCGGTAGGGGGGAAAGGTTCCCCGGGAACGCGGTGACACTGCGCCGGACCGCCCGCAGGGTGGCGGCGAAGGAGAGCCGGTCGGGATCGAGGGGCTCGCCGCGGCCGACGGCCACCGCGTGCATCAGTACCCGCAGACCGGTGTAGACCGCCAGGTGTGCGTAGACCTCCTGGAGCACCAGTGCCGGGCTCTTGCTCGGCAGGACGGTGCCTGCGCCGATCTGGGTGGTCTTCAGCTCGGCCAGACTGTTCTCGACTTCCCACCGCTCGCTGTAGAGCGCGGCGAGCTCGGCGGCGGGGGCCTGGTCGGGGTCGAGCAGCGTCGTGATCAGCCGGTAGCGTTCGGTCCGGCCGGACACGTCCAGGCCGTACTCGATCACTCGAACCCGTGCGTCCTGGGGCGGCCGGACGCGGCGGCCCCGGCCGCCGCGAACCGTGGACAGCCACGAGCCGTCCGCGAGCACGTCTTCCACCGGAAGTTTCCAGGTGCCCGGGACGCGCCACAGCAGGTGGGCGCCGCGGGCCTCCGCCCGCTGCCACAGATGCGCTCCGGGCAGGCCCCGGTCGGCCAGCACCAGCATTCCCGGCCCGAGCGAGGGGGCCAGCCGCTCGACCAGCGCCCGCTCCTGGACCCGGTAGGAGTCGACCACCGCGTCGGTGACCACGTGGGTGCCGGCCTCGATCAGCACTGCGAGCCGCACCAACGGATACCCGGTCGGACCCTTGCCCGGCCGGGGCCGCGGCCGTCCAAGCCCCGCCTCGTTGGCCTCGGTGTCGGCGGCCGGCAGGGTAGTCCCGTCGACGACCATCAGCCGCAGGCCCCGCCAGAACGCCCCCGGGGTCCGTTCGTCGGCCACCGCCGTACCCGCGTGCACCAGCAGGTCACGGAACGGTTCCACGCCCAGCGCGCGGCGTGCCCGGAAGATCGCCGCCTTGTCCGGAACCCGCCACTGGCCCCCGTCGTCCTCGCGACGGGCGGCTTCGGCGAGCGTGCGCAGCACCTCCCGGTACGGCTCCGGGCAGAACAACGCCCGCGCGAGCACGAAGTACGCCGTCAGCCTCGGCGGCAGCAGCCGCACCCGTACCTCACGGTCCCGGGTCTTGGCCAGCACCACGTCCACCAGCTCCGGCGGGAACACCTGAGTGAGATCCCCAAGCGCGAACCGATCAACCAGGTGAGTAGCCACTGGGCATCACCTCTAGTAGCCACTGGACTACTAACCCAGCCTACCTCG
>NZ_JASNFO010000180.1:0-4543 GCF_032027725.1 Pseudofrankia coriaricola
AGCCGACCGCCCTACCGCTGGATCATCACCGCCGACCAGGGCGAGGTCGAACGCCTGCGCGCCCTGCACCAGCTCCCAGCCGGCTACCACAACCGCCGCCGCTGGACCGACAACCCAGCCGACCAGCAGCACCAGCAGCACCAGCAGCACCAGCAGCACCAGCAGCACCAGCAAGGAGACCAGACATCATGACTGGATACGCACCTCGTAGTTCGGCAAACCTATCTCGGCCGGGTTGAGTTCGGGGGCGTAGGTCGGCAGCCAGACGACGTCGACCCAGTCGGCGTGGGTGTCGAGGAAGGTGGTCATCGCGGTCTGGCGGTGGATGTTGAGCCGGTCCCAGACCAGGACGAGCCGGCCGCCGGGAAGCTGGTGGTGCGCGGCGACCAGCAGGTCGCGGCAGTCGGTCCAGTCGAGGCCCTTGCGTTCGCCGTGGCGGCGGTCGCCGAGGCGGGTCCGGTAGAGCAGACGGGCGCGCTGCCCGGGCCGGTAGCAGACCATGCCGGTCACGCTGACCCGCCCGCCGCCCCGGGCGGCGGGCACCCGGATGACCGGTCTGGCCCCACGGCGAGCCCAGGTACGAGCGCGGGGCGGCCTCAGGCCCTGGCCGGTCTCGTCGAGGAAACAGACCCAGGCCCGACGGGCCGCCGCCGTGGTTTTACCGCCGACCACGGCTCCTTCCTCCACGCCTCGATAGCCTCGTCATCGCGTTCGCTGGCCTGCCGGGCGGGCAGCTGGCACGACCAGCCCTGCCGCTCCAGCAGGTACCACACCCCGGCCTCGGTGTAGTCCACCCCGAACTCCACCGCGATCACCCGCCGGATCCGAGCCAGCGTCCACCGCTGGTCGTCCCAGCCACACGTCCCCGGGCCCCGACGCAGCAACGCCTCCAACCGGGCCAACTGCCGGTCATCCAGCCGGCACGCCGACAACGGCCCCCGCGACCGCAGCGCACCGACACCGCCGTCCTCCCAGGCCCGATGCCAACGGCTCACCGTCTTCGGCGTCACATGGAACTCCCGCGCCACCTCCGCCTGGCTCACTCCCCGGGCAAACCAGTCAACGGCAGCCAACCGGACCCGCTCACGTCGAATCTGCTCGGCGGGCGTCAGCCCGCCACCCGTCGCATACCTCACCCCCGCGAGCTACCCACCCCACCGGCATCATCACAAAACCCCGTGACCTCACGAATTAACTAGGGGGTAGCAACCTGGTTCCGCCCGGGCCGGGGAAGAAAGTGTCAATTCCGAGTGTCGGATCGACTCGGTCGAACGGCAGCCGTCGGCTCAGCCGGCGTCTCCCAGACGATCGAATAGCTGGAGCCGGGAGTGTGCTTGAAGTCGTGGGCTCGTGGCGTGGGCCCGTCGTCGACCACGACGCTCTTGCCGGTTGGATCAGTCCCGATGAGTACCCGTCGGACGGTCATGCCGAAAGTTCCTCCTCCTGCACGCTGGCAGATCGATCTGTCGCTGACGGTCGCTCCCGAACGAGGTTTCGCATGATCCCGACTAACGGGATCCCGGTTTCGAGGACCATTCCTGGGGACAGGAACAGCGGCGGTGTTCGGCGGGAGCCGACACCACCTGGGGTACCGGTAAGGATGAGGTCTCCGGGCACGAGCACGACTCGGCGCGAGATCCAAGAAACCAATTCAGGTACGCTTCTGATCAACTGCGCCGTCGTAGCTCGCTGAACCTCCATCCCGTCAACGCGGGAAAACAATTCGATACGGTCCGGATCACCGAAATCGTCGACCGTCGAAAGATATGGCCCGATCGGCGTGAAGGTTTTGTACGACTTGGCGAAACTGAACTGGCGTAGTGGCTCGCGGTTCTGTTCAGCACGATCCGAGATGTCCTGGCCTACGGTCACGCCAGCAACAGCGGACCACACGGCATCTGTCTTGGCGTCCCCGAGGCGAGCGCCGATCACGACGACCACCTCCGCCTCGTAGTCGACGCGCGTCCAGTCCGCGGCGACCTCGATGGGGTCGTACGGGCCGCAGACGGAGCTGGTGAGCTTCGAAAAGACCACAGGTTCTTCGGACTGCTGCCGCCCGGTCTCCTCGATGTGATCGTGATAGTTCAGTGCAACAGCGATGATGTTTCCGGGGCGAGGGACCGGTGGTCCCAGGTGCGCGACGTCGAACTCTCGGAAGTCACCTGGGCTTGCGGCGGCAAGCAACGATTCGAGCCGCGGGTGCTGGGCGAGGCGCGTATACATCATCGGGTCTGGCGCGATTTCACCACGGCTTGCACGTTCGATATCGAGCGCACGCCCATCGTGAATGATGCACGCTCGGCCCGAGATGTTGGCGAATTTCATATGGAATCCTCAATTGCTCGCTGCAGCGGCTACGGATGGCGGCCGACAAGGCGACCGCGTCCGGCAGCGCCGGCCCGCTGGAACAGCGGGTTCACCCAAGCTTGGGAACGGCAGGCCTCAGGCCGTTCACGATAACAGCCACGAAGTGGACTGCAATGACCGTGCCCAGGGTGTTGAACGTCACGGCTGGATACACGTCGAGCCGAGGAAGACCACCGTCAACGCGACAAGCGTCAAGCCTTGACCGGTCTGTTCACACTCCCATCTTGCAGGGCGATCATCCATCAGACCAGCCGCCCCGCCATGCAACCCGGTGATGGCGAGCGACCCTAGATGGATCCTCGTCTACTCCAACTCATGTGAGCTCCGACTGTGGCCTCCCCGGGCCGCCCCCGGTGACTGACGCAACCATGACCCAGTCAGATTCGATTGTCAAGACTAGATTCGAGTCACGGGGCCTGTCGCCGAACTTGCTGGCGGCCCGGGTTCCGCAGTTCGTGGACACACGATGAAGATCGGTAAGGCAAAGGCGCAGGTCATGGGGTTGCCAAGCAAGGAAATCGGCCTCGCGGACGCCAAAGTGTGGTAAGATTACGTCCCCTTTTGCGGTTGCTCTGCCTGGGGTTACGTGGTGTGGTGTGGGCATGTAGTTGCGGTACACGCAGCGGCGGAACGCCGACGGCAGCCTCGTGCGCTAGGTCGCGCTCGCGCACAACCACCGGGTCGACGGGGCGGTCAAGCGCAGGTGTTGATGAACCTGGGGCGGGTCGAGACGGTCGACGTGGACGGGCTGCGGCGGCTGGCCGCCTCGATCCGGGCGCACTTCGGCGACGGCCAGGACGAATCCGCGGGCGCCGGGGAGACAGGGCTGGCCGCCGGCGCGGGGCCGATGGAGGTCGTCGACGCCCGGCCGATCGGCGGGACATGGCTGCTCGACGGGCTGTGGCGCGAGCTCGGCGTCGCCACCGCGATCGAGAAGGCGGTCGCCGACCGGCGGTTCACCACGGCGGTGGAGCGGGTGCTGTTCGGCCTGGTCGCGAACTGGGCGCTGGCGCCGATCTCGACGCGCACCCGCGCCGCGGCCGACTACCTGCGCGCCCTGCTCGTCGCCCACCAGCTGCTCCCCGCCCGCGACGACGCGCTCGCACGCGCCGAGCAGCGACTCACCGCCCGACTCGCCACCGTCGACCCGCCGCAACACCGCCGGATCCTGACCGCCTACGCCACCTGGCGGGTACTGCGCCGGCTGCGTCGACGCGCCGAGCATCGCCGCGGCCCGCGCACCTGGACCCGCCACGCCGAGACCCGGGTGCACGTCGCGATCCGCTTCCTCGGCTGGCTGCACGACCGCGGCACGACGCTGACCGATCTCGACCAGGTGTCACGCGTCGTTCTTGGTGGGCGCGGCGAGGCGGGTCGGCGTCGTCGTGGGTGGGCATGTGCCAGCTGTGATCTTGTGGTGGGTTTCTTGTTGGTGCGCGACGACAGGGTGAGCACGTCGGAAATGGCGACGGCCCTCCCCTGATCACCTTGGCCGGTTCGGGGAGGGCCGTGCGAGGCGCGTGGAGGCGCCGGTGTTCACCGTAGACGTGGATGTGGTTGAGGTCGAACGGCGGTTGGCGGTGGGTGAGCTGGCCTGTCCGGGGTGCGGGAGCGGTCTGGCGGGTTGGGGGTGGGCGCGGGTGCGCCGGGTTCGGGGGTCGAGGGGGAGGTCCGGCCGCGGCGGGGGCGGTGTTCGGGCTGTCTGGCGACGCATGTGCTGCTGCCGGTGACGTGCCTGGCGCGGCGGGCGGACGCGGTGGCGGTGATCGGTGAGGCGGTCGGGCTCGCGGCCGGTGGGCTGGGGGCGCGCCGGGTCGCGGTGGCGGTGGGCCGGGCGCCTGCGACGGTGCGGGGCTGGCTTGGGCGGCTGGCAGGGCGGGCGGTGCGGCTGCGGGCGGCGTTGGCGGTGCGGCTGCGGGCGGTGGCCGTCGACCCCCGGGTTCCGGAGGTCGACGGCGGGTTGCTCGCGGGTCTGGTGGCGCTGGTCGTCGCGGTGCGCGACGCGGCGGCGGGCCGCTGGGCGCTGCCCACGTTGTCGGCGTGGGAGTTGGTGTCGTTCGTGACGGCCGGTGGTCTGCTGTTGCCCGCGTTCCTCCCCGAGGCGATCAACACGAGTCCGCGTCTGGCCGGCTGAGGTCTTCTCCTCGACGGTGTCGATGTTGTGTCGGCACTGTTC
>NZ_JASNFO010000181.1:0-4126 GCF_032027725.1 Pseudofrankia coriaricola
CGTTGACTTAAGAACCTGGTAGGGGTGGGACGGCCCGGATGATCTGTACGGTTTCGGCTGGGCGTCGGGTGGGCCGGGGAGGCCGCGGTCGTTGGGGGTTCCACGACAGGAAGCGGGACATCTTCCGTTTGACCTGGCGGACCTCGGCGCGGAGCCGGCGCGGAGGGTTGATCTCTTCCTGAAGCTCACGGGCGAGGTGGGCGAGTTCAGCCGCGAGGCGGTAGGGGGGAAAGGTTCCCCGGGAACGCGGTGACACTGCGCCGGACCGCCCGCAGGGTGGCGGCGAAGGAGAGCCGGTCGGGATCGAGGGGCTCGCCGCGGCCGACGGCCACCGCGTGCATCAGTACCCGCAGACCGGTGTAGACCGCCAGGTGTGCGTAGACCTCCTGGAGCACCAGTGCCGGGCTCTTGCTCGGCAGGACGGTGCCTGCGCCGATCTGGGTGGTCTTCAGCTCGGCCAGACTGTTCTCGACTTCCCACCGCTCGCTGTAGAGCGCGGCGAGCTCGGCGGCGGGGGCCTGGTCGGGGTCGAGCAGCGTCGTGATCAGCCGGTAGCGTTCGGTCCGGCCGGACACGTCCAGGCCGTACTCGATCACTCGAACCCGTGCGTCCTGGGGCGGCCGGACGCGGCGGCCCCGGCCGCCGCGAACCGTGGACAGCCACGAGCCGTCCGCGAGCACGTCTTCCACCGGAAGTTTCCAGGTGCCCGGGACGCGCCACAGCAGGTGGGCGCCGCGGGCCTCCGCCCGCTGCCACAGATGCGCTCCGGGCAGGCCCCGGTCGGCCAGCACCAGCATTCCCGGCCCGAGCGAGGGGGCCAGCCGCTCGACCAGCGCCCGCTCCTGGACCCGGTAGGAGTCGACCACCGCGTCGGTGACCACGTGGGTGCCGGCCTCGATCAGCACTGCGAGCCGCACCAACGGATACCCGGTCGGACCCTTGCCCGGCCGGGGCCGCGGCCGTCCAAGCCCCGCCTCGTTGGCCTCGGTGTCGGCGGCCGGCAGGGTAGTCCCGTCGACGACCATCAGCCGCAGGCCCCGCCAGAACGCCCCCGGGGTCCGTTCGTCGGCCACCGCCGTACCCGCGTGCACCAGCAGGTCACGGAACGGTTCCACGCCCAGCGCGCGGCGTGCCCGGAAGATCGCCGCCTTGTCCGGAACCCGCCACTGGCCCCCGTCGTCCTCGCGACGGGCGGCTTCGGCGAGCGTGCGCAGCACCTCCCGGTACGGCTCCGGGCAGAACAACGCCCGCGCGAGCACGAAGTACGCCGTCAGCCTCGGCGGCAGCAGCCGCACCCGTACCTCACGGTCCCGGGTCTTGGCCAGCACCACGTCCACCAGCTCCGGCGGGAACACCTGAGTGAGATCCCCAAGCGCGAACCGATCAACCAGGTGAGTAGCCACTGGGCATCACCTCTAGTAGCCACTGGACTACTAACCCAGCCTACCTCGACCCTAAGTCAACGGCATTGCGTTTAACTACGTCTACGGTCGCAGCAGGCTGGACTCAAGGCGGCGGCAGGCGGGTAGGCCGTTCACCGGGCGGGTGCGCACCGACCGGGCAAAGTGGATCGTCTGTCTGCCCGGGCGGCTGCCGTCCTACATCAGCGTCGAGCAGTACGAGCGGAACATGCAGCGGATGCAGGCCAACCAGTCCCGGGCCGCGGGCCCGGGCCCGGTGCGCGACGGCCCGGCCCTGCTGGCCGGGCTGGTGGTCTGCGCCCGCTGCCGGGGAGGATGACGGTGCGCTACCAGCACGGGCCGTGAGGGCGGCTGCACCCGGCCTACGTGTGCGCCCGAGACAAGAGCGACTACGGCACCCGGCAGTGTCAGCAACTGGCCGGGGGCTGCCTGGACAGCCACGTGACCGGCCTGCTGTTGGCCGCGCTGACCCCGGCCGCGTTAGAGGTCCGGGACGTCGTCCACTCCGCGGCGCGGCTGGTGTAGTCGGCGAACAGCGGTTGCACTTTCTCCAGGTCAAGGCCGTAGGTCACCGGATCGGGGTGCAAGTTGCTCGCACGGGACTCGCCGTTCTCGTGCCACCAACGACGCATGCCGGTCTCGAACTCCGGGGTGACAGGCTCGCCGAGCCAGTCGTAAAGGCGGCGAACCTCGCCGATCGGGTTCCGCTGCGTGGCGCGGAAGTCCAGGTCGAAGAACCGGTGGTCGTTGCCCGCCGCGCGGAAGGCGAGGGCGCGCCGTATCCCGATCGACCAGTGTTCGACGTTGAGCGCGCCGATGTAGTGCCGGTCGACGTCGTCGGTGAACATGCCGCCGATCACCTCGTAGACCTCGGCGGCAGACACGAGGACCTCAGTCGGATCCCCGTGCGTCATCCAGAAACGCGCGTCGGGAAACGCCGCCACCAGATGTTCCAGGAAGATCATATGCGTCGGCGACTTCAGCCGCCACGGCTTCCGATCGCCCCGCCACTGCAAAAGCTTCAACGCCCGCCGCTCATAGTGGTAGGTCGGCGTGAGATCCGCGTCGAGCATCCAGGACGAGTAGGACGGCACCCGCGCGAATGCCTGGAAGTAGTGCGACTTGAAGTCCAGGCCCATCAGGTCCTGGCATTCCTGAGGGCCCGTCGCACTCGTCGGCAACAGGTCACGTATCCGGGGCGTCAGGCGCTCAGTCTCCGATGGGAGTGGAGCCGAGCACCTCGAACTTGGTGGGCTGGCCTTTGTCGTCGAGGGTCGTCGACAGGCCGCCCCGCACACAGACCGCAGGGGTGTCCGGAGCCGCCTTCCCGTTGCACCGGAACCTCAGGCCGGCAACGCCAGGCAGCTCCCGCTCCGGCATTGCCTTGATGGTCGCGATGACGGACTTTGGAGTGATGTCCCCGGAGATGCCCTCGAGAGCTGTCGCGAGGGCGCCGAGCGTCACGAACATGCCCCTGCCGCTGATCGCGGTGTTGTCGATGCCGTGACCGTAGGTCTTGATCACCGCGTCGTACGGCGCTGTGGACGGGTCACTCCCGCCGTTCGGCACGGTAGCGGATACGACCATCCCGCTGAGAACCGAGGCCGGCACGGCCTTGCGGGTCGCGTCGGTGATGCACTGAGAAATTCCGCTGACGGTGCCGTCGTAGCCAACCGCGCGCAGGCCGTTGAAGGCGCTGATGCAGAATCCGTCGTTACCGATGACGAACACGACACCGGGCCGCCCGCTGAGGACATTCTGCATCTGTGGCGTCATGTCGGCGGTGCCGGGCGGTATCGCGACGACCTGGTAGTCGAGACCGGCGTCGGCGAACACCTTGGGGGCCACTTCCTCGGTGGTATGCAGTGCGGCTGGCACGTCGATCACGACCGATGTCACCTTGTGGACTCCCAGCTTCTTGGCGAGGCCGATCGGAAGCTGGAGCAGGGTGTACAGCGGATCACTGAGGGTGAACATCGACTCGCTATCGGCGAGCAGGTCCTGGTTGCTGGAGCCAAAGAACATCGCCGGCAGCTTGGCGTCCGCCAGTGGCTTCCAGATGGTGTCCGCGACCGCCGACTCGGGAATGGCGACGGCGACGACGCCATCCTCGATCATCTGGTTCGCGCAGTCGGCGCCTTTTGCCGGGTCGCCCTGTGTCTCGCATTTGTACAGCTTGATCGGGCGGCCGCCGATACCGGACCGCCGCTCGTTGAGGTAGGCGGCGGCGGCGTCGGCGACGCCGAGCTGGGCGGTGTTGTCGACGGCGGGGGACGCGCCGTCGGAGATGACTCCGATCTTCACCGGCTCGCCGCTCGCGGGCTTCACCGGCCCGAGCACATCGGCGCCCGATGCGGCGGCGGTGCCGGGTCTAGGGGCAATGCCGTGAAGCGTAGTTTGATCTTTCCGGGATGTGGTCATGCTGCGCGTGGGGCGAGCGGGTGGAGCCGGATCGTTGGCGGGCCTGGATGGCGGATTGAGGCGGGTTCGTCGCGTTTCTTGACGCGGTAGCTGTTGTGGCGGGGGCGTTTGACGACGCGGGGGCAGGTGCGGTGGCGCCGCGGTGGGTTGAGCGTGCGGGTGATCTCGGCGTGGAACCGGGGTAGCTGGGCGTGCCAGTCGTCAGGGGGGAATGTCCGCCGTCCCGGTGGCGGAACGGCGGACGAGGCGCAGGGTTCGGGCGAAGCCGACCCGGTCGGGGTCGA
>NZ_JASNFO010000182.1:0-4100 GCF_032027725.1 Pseudofrankia coriaricola
ACCCGCCGGGCGCGCCCGGCGCGCCAGCGCCGCGCGCAGCCCGCCGCGGGGCGCCCTGGCCGTCGGCGCGCCGGGCGCGGCGCCGCCCGACGCCGCCCGGCGCCGCCCTTGAACCCGTACAGAAAGTCTGCGACAGGCCTCGTATTCGGGCGCCGCACGACTACGGTCTGGCGTATGACGGGGGCCGAAGCTGCCGGGTGGGGCGCGCTCGGCGCTTTCGCGTTGGATGGGCTGGAGTTCGCTGCGGCCATTCACCGCGCACAGGGGTGGCCGTGGAGACGACGTGGTGAACCACCCGCGGCGCCGTTTCTGACGGCGATCGTGATCAGAGTGGTGGTCGGGGCGATCGTGGCCGGGGCCATGGGTGCGGGCGGGCAGTTCAACGGACCGTTCGCCGCGTTGGCTGCTGGAATTGCCGCGCCCCTGCTGGTCCAGCAGCTCGCTCGCCGCGTCCCCCGAAGCCCAGCGCCAGAGGTTGTCCCAGTAGAGACCGCTCCCGAGGCCGGTGATCCGACACCGGCTATGTCACCTGTTCCAGCGGACGCTCCCGGAGCTCGGGCTCAGGGGGCCTGACCATGCGCGCCGATCGCTTCACCGGGCAGCTGATCACAGCTCTCGCTCGCGATACCCCGCTCTACAGAAGACCTCCGGACGGGTCCGGGTTCCTTGGCTGGCTGCGCTCGGCCCTGGCACGCGAACAGTCCCCTACCCTCGACGGTCCGGTCGAGGACCCCTCGCCTGTAGTGGCAGGGCTAACCGGGCGGGTCCCGACGCCCGCCGCGCGGAAGCGGTCTCTCGGGGAGCGGGAGCGGCTCCTCGTGGAGCAGGCTCGCGCCGAGCAGGAGCGGCTTATCGCCCTTCTCCCCGAGGTGGAAGGCACAGACCGAGTCGAGACCGAGCGGGCGTGGGCAAGGCTAGAACTCCGGGTCGGAAGATCTTCCGGGGGCGGAGACGAGGAAGTTCCATCCGGGCGCCGCGCACCGCACGATGACAGTGAAGAGATCGACGACGCTGGTGACGCCAGCTCGCCTTGAAACTGGCAGACACGAGGCTGCACGGTTCACGACTACCCCTATACAGAGTTCTGGGGTAGGGTCTGGGTCATGGGTGGGAAGCGTCGACAGTCGGGGCCGCGGATCACGCTGCCTACGGTGGCGGTGCTGCGGGTGATGCTGGGCGACCCGACCGGGGATCACTACGGGCTTGCACTCGCTGAGTCGACGGGGTTCCCGTCCGGGACGATCTATCCGGTGTTGGCTCGGCTGGAGAAGGCCGGTTGGCTGGCGAGCTTCTGGGAGGACGGTGACCCGGTCGCGCTCGAGCGACCGCGGCGGCGGCTGTACCGGCTGACCGGCCACGGCGCCCTCGCCGCCCGCGAAGCCCTCGACACCGCCACCCAGCGCATGTTCGGCTCCCAGCCGCCCGCCTACCAGCCACGGGCAGGTACCGCATGAGCGGCGCTACTCGCCCCGATCCTCCCGGTCCCACCGGCCGCGATACCGCTGCCTCACTCTGCGGCCTCGTTGTCTGCACCGGCCGCAACATCATTTCCATCATCGTCAAGGCCATCGCTGTCGCCGTCCACGCTGCCATCGCCGACGGCGGCGGCGTCCGCGGTGGCGTCCGTGCCACCACGGTCATCGCTGACAAAGCCGACCGTGACGGTGGGACAGGTCTCCGTTCCTTCATCGCCGCCGTCCGCGCCCTTGCCCTCGTCGCGGTCGTCCTGGTCGTCCTCGCCGTCGGCATAGCCCGCATCGGTCAATGGCCGAAGGGCTCGTCCGGGGTGGGAAGGCCGTCGTTGCATGGCCTGGGTCGGGTGGTTCGCCGGCTGGTGAGGTCCCGGTCTGCACGGGGGGTGGTGGACGTACTGGTGGATGGTGCGGTCGGGCGGCTGCCGGAGTGCGAGCGGGAACGGTGGGCGGAGGAGTGGGCCGAGCACCGCACCCACCGGCGAAGGCTGGGCCTGTTGTGGTGGGCGCTGTGCCTGCGGGCTACGGCGTTCCGGATGGCGGCCGAGCTGCGCGAGGAAGCGCGGCTTCCGCGCCCGGATCGATGATCTTTTCGGGCACCCTATGAAGAGTTTTAGGTAAGGAGGGTTGGATGGCTCCGTGGCTTGAGGGACTGCGGACGGTGGCGCAGCCGGTCGTTGGCGCGCTGCCCGCGTTGGTGGTCGTGCTGTTCGCCGGGCTGCTGATGTTGCTCGGCTTGTTCTTCCGGGCCGACGGTCGTGCCTACGTCCTCGGCTGCGCCAGCTGGCTGGTCGACCTGGCCGCCGTCGTCGTCGGCTCCCCGCGGAACCGCAGCGGCGGCGCGGGCCGGCGCCGGTGACTCGGAGGTGGCGCTGCGCGCTACCTCCATAGGTGCACGGCGGATGGCGGTGACCCCGGCGAGGGTCGGGCGGGCGTAGCGGTGGGGTTCGCGGGTGGGGCAGGCGAAATCGGAGTACGCGCGAGCAGGCGAGGTGCTCAACGGCGTGGGAGAGGTGGGGAGGGGGCCCTCCATGGCTAGTGGAGGGCCCTCTCCGCCGAGTCGCCCGTCCGGACCAATTCAGACGTCGCCTCGGTGCAGCCGGCCGCCTGGGGCGGTGTACGGCTGCGGGGTCTATGTCAAGCGCCGGGTTTGGTGGAGACTGAGTTGTCACGCGCCGGCGAGCTGCCGGGCGTCCTGCTGGTCTGTCTGGCTGGCCGCCCAGGCAGCCTCGTGCTCGGTGGGTGGGACCAGACCGATCTCGCCGTGTCGGTGCTTCTCTGGGGGTCGGACGCTGGTCCGGGCGCCTGATTTCTGCGTTTGTGCAGCTCAGGGGCTGTTTGACTTGAAGGTATTGTCTGCAACAGGTGTGGTGCAAGGGCGACGCGCCGGGTTTTTATCGGCTCGTCGTCGGGGCGTTGATGCGGGTCATCAGTTCGCGGTTTGCCTGCCGGGCGGCGGCGAGGTCCTGGTCGCGTTCCTCGAGTTGGAGGCGTAGGTCGACGACCTGCTGCTCGAGGTTGACGATGCGCGTGTTGAGTTTGTCGATGTCGGCCGGGGCGCCGAGTCCGGACTCGCGCCAGGCCTGTTCACCGAGGGTGTCGGACAGGCGGTTTTCGAGTTGGTGGATGCGGGCGGCCAGGCGGACGGCGCGTTCCTGGGCAGCGAGCAGGTCGGCCTGTAGGGACGCCCGGGTGACGGCGGGTCCGACGCCGGGGGTGGGAGCGGGCTGGGCTTCGAGGGCGTGGGCCTGCTCGAGCAGGTCACGGTGCCGGTAGAGAAATGTCCGGTCGACGCCGGCGGCGCGGGCGATACCGCTGATGGTGATCTCCTCGCCGGCGGCGTGGGCGCTGGTGAGGGCGGTCTGGACGCGCCCGCGGCGCCGGTCGGTGTCGGCGCGCCGGCCCTTCGCCATCGCGGCGGTGCGGGAGGAGGAAGTGGTCATGGCGTCGCCTGGCCGGCGGGGAGGGCTCCGGCGCGCAGCCGGGGCATGCCGAGCATCGCGGCGCGGTGGCGTCGGACGGTCGCGACGGCGTCGTCGATCTGGGCGCGTTCGGGGCCGGTGAGTTGGTCGAGGCCGGCGCTGACGCGGCCGATCAGCCTGCGGATGCGGGTGATCTCCTCGTCGGAGGGCATGGCCTCGGCTCTGGCCCAGTCGTCGACGTCCGCGGTGGCGAGGAGCCGTTCGCGGGTGCGCAGCAGGTCGTCGAGGTAGCTGGTCAGTTCGGGCAGGTAGGAGACGTCGGTGCGGAAGTGGTCGCAGCCGGCGCAGCGGAACCGGTAGGGGCAGGCCTGGCCGCCGGCCTTGACGTTGGACGGCTCGGCGCAGATCCCGAACGGGACGGCGACCTCGCCGATCGCCCGGTGGGTGTGCGCGGCGTCGAGGAGGGCTTGGGCCTGCTGCCAGACGCGGTTGCCGTGCCGGTCGAACTGCAGGGCGGTGAGCCGGTCGACGGCCTCGCGGCGGCGCTGCTCGCCGACGCGGTAGTACTGCCGGGTGGTGTCGAGCTTGCGATGGTCCATCAGCTCGCGCAGCACGTCGATGCCGACGCCGGCGTCGGCGTGCCGCTGGGCGTAGGTGTGCCGGTAGGCGTAGAGCACGATCCTGCTCTTGTCGAACTCGACCCCGT
>NZ_JASNFO010000183.1:0-4093 GCF_032027725.1 Pseudofrankia coriaricola
CAACCGGATCCACAACGCGCTACGCGCCGTCGGCGAACGCGCGAACGCCCTGCTCAAGGTCACTTTCCGGCTGCTCCACAACATCACCATCGACCCCTGGAAGATCGGACTCGTCGCGAAAGCCGCCCTCGTCATCCTCCACACCGAGCACCGCAGGACCGCCTGACACCCAATACACCAACACACCATTGTTGTCACGGAACGCGACGAGACGTTACCGGGAAAGGCTCAATGTGTGCAGGACCGCCCCGCGGTACTCGTGCCCGTGCCCGGCCGGGCTTCGCAGCGTCGTCGTCGCGATGTGGTCGTCGTCGCGGTGCAGGGCCAGCGTCGGAACCCGGCTCTCGTTACGCCGATCGACGAGTGAACCCGGCTCCACCCCCATCGCCGCGGCGTGAGGAGCCCGGCAGCCCTTCGACAACGGCAGCCAGCGGTGCGGGCACCTGTCGTCGAGAGCAACAACTCCCTCATCGGTCCGGTACAACACCATCGGCCGGTCGGCGATCCGCCGGGCGAGAAGGTCGCCTCCCACCTCCGCGGAACGCGCCGCCACCTACCACATACGGCTCGGGAACGTCGGCGCGCTGCCCAGAGGCAGAGTCTCTGGGCGAGCGACGAGGCTCATAGCATCTCCTTCAATCGCACCTACTGGTTCTGTGCGCAATGACACGCGACGCCGCGCGAATGGTCCGGCTCACGCTGGAGACGGCCCCGGCCGGTTCACGGATGCACGCGGTGAGCCGAGGAGGGCATCTTCATTATCGTTTTTGGTGCCGAGAGTCGATTCTGCTGACGGCACTCGACGCCAGTCGCGGGCTGGCCGGCTGATGGTTTGCGCGCAAGCATCCTGCCTGCCGACTTAGCGTCCCGCACTCCGACACGTCCGCCCTCGACCGGCCGCCGCGAGACCTTGTACGAACCGGCGGCATCGCCGTCACCGAGCCCGAGGTCTACACCCCACCAGCGCAGCCGGTCGGCGGGCCCGTCGGGACCGTGATCGCGCACGACCTGTTCCGCGGGAACAGCCACGGCGTGCTCAGCTATGCCCGCCACACCACCCCGACTCTCGACCGCCGAGACCTGTCAGCAGCGCTGATCGCCGTCCTGATCGCGTCCGCCCGCGCCGACGTGCTCACCCGCCTCGCCGCCACAAACCCAGCCACCGACCCCACCGGCATCCGTCGACTGGCCAACTACCTTCGCGTGTTCCGGACCAAGCCGACCACATCGTTGCTGGCACCTGATCAACCCGCCGGCGCGTGGGACGACACCGACACCTCAACAGTACCGATCCGCTTCCCTCGATCCGACGAGGCAGCACGTCTGGCAGCGCCGCACTGGCCGGTCAGGCGTGATCGAGTGGTGCACCGTCGGCGCGGGACTGTCAAGTTAGCGGCTCTGGCGCACTTTCGGCTCTGTCGCACTTTCGGTGGTGACGCAGTGTTAGCCGAGCAGGATCCGGTGGCGGAGTAGGGGGAAGCCTGCGCGGCCGTGCATCTGGCGCATGATCCTCTTGGTCTTGGTGTTCACGCCTTCGGTCCCGCCGTTGTGGTGGGGCAGCGTCAGCGCGTTGTCGACGGCCTGGCGGTCGAGTTCGAGGCCGCGGCTGAATGCGTGCAGGTGGGGTAGGTCGGCGCCCCGCGCGTTGGTGATCCATGTGGTGAGGAGGTCGTCGTTGCCGTCGGCTGGGTCGAGCAGGGCCGCGAAGCCGCGGACCAGGCTCGCGAGGGTGGTCATCTCGGGGCAGGCGGCGGTGAGTTCGCCGAGCCGGTCGCGCTGGGCGTCGGTGAGGGCGTCGGGCCTGGTGAGCAGGAGCCGGGTCAGGCTGCGCGGGGAGATCGCCGGCCGGTCGCCGTCGAGGCGTCCCTGGTTGAGGTAGCGGACGAGCAGGTTGTGGCTGCCCGTATAGCCCTGCTCCCTGATCTCGCGGAACAGGCCCAGGACCGGGACGCCGGGTTCCTCCGCGCGGCGGCGCCTGAGATGGTCCCGGTAGGGATCGACCAGCGTCGGCCGGAACGCCGGGGCGGCGACGAGCCGGTCGGGTTCGGCTGCCCGGGCGTAGCGCTTGACCGTGTTCAGTGCGAGGTTGAGTCGCCGCGCGCAGTCGAGCAGGCCGACCCCCTGGTCGAGCAGGTCGTGGATCTGGCGCCAGCGTTCCCGGGTCGTGCGCGCGCGGGGGCCGTCGGTCGGCGCCGGGCCGGCTTTCGCCCAGCAGGCGCTGTGCGCGGCGACCTCCTGGCGGACCGCCTCGGCGAGGTTGTGCCAGAGATGCCAGCGGTCGGCGACCTGGACCGCGTCGGGCAGGACGCGGCGGACGGCCTCGGCGTAGGCGCCCGATCGGTCCCGGCAGACGACCTCGACGCCGGGATGGGCGCGCAGCCAGGCCTCCAGTGCATCGGCGCCGCGGTCGGGCAGGACGTCGACGCGGCGGCGGGTCTCCGCATCGATCAGGATCGTGGCGTAGCGCTGCCGGCGGCGCAGCGCGAAGTCGTCCACGCCGAGCACCCGCGGGACCTCGAAGACAGGCAGGGGCAGGGCGAGCAGGCAGCGCAGCGCTGTATGCCGCGACAGCCGGACCGCCCACGCGGCCAGCACGCGGGCGCCGGCGCGGCCGGCTAACTCCCGGACCACCGCGCCGATCTGCGCCGCGAGGCGGGCGGTCCGCCGCTGGTGGCGCTCGAGCAGCCCGGGAACCTGCTCACGGAACGTCTGCCGGCAGCCCCGGGTCGGGCAGACCAGCCGGCGGACCCGCGCAACCAGCACCACGCGACGCCCGTCGACCGGCAGGTCCGCGAGCGTGCGCTCCTGATAGCCGTGCACCCGCGACGACCCGGCCCCACAGCCCGGACAGGCCGCCGGCTCGTCCGGCGTCCGCGCCCGCAGACGGATCAGGTCCTCCTCGTCAGCCACGTCCTCGATCACGAGAGGCGACAGGCCCGAAAACACCACCTTCACCAGATGATCCGCACTCTCCATAACGGATCGTGACAGAAGAAGGCGCTTCCGTCACCACCGAAAGTGCGGCTCTGGCGCACATTCGGTGGTAACGGTGCGTTAGCGCCGGTCGTGGAGGTCAAAGCGGTCGAAATCGGCCACCTCACAGACGTTCGCGAGGTCCGGCAGGCGCCGCCGCGCTGCGCTGGAAAGCCTCAACCAGGACAAAGTAGACGCAAGCGGCGTCTCACCACGCGATCACTGAACGTCACCACCGAATATGCGCCAGAGCCGAAAGTGCGACAGAGCCGTTGTTCTTACAGGCCCGTCGGCGCGTCCGTCCCGTCGCTGCGGCCTCGGGGTTTACTGGGTTCCGCTTCCCGGCGGAGGTGATCGTGCTGCGAGTGCGGTGTATCCGCGCTACGGCCTGTTCTACCTGGACGTCGAGGAGCTACTGGCTGAGCGCGGCATCGACGTCGATCATGTGACGATCTGGAGGTGGGCGCAGCGGTTCACCTCGCTGCTGACCGACGCGCCCGGCCGTTGGACTGAAACTCCTCCGCTCCGCCCAGGTGATCGGCTCCGGACACGCCTTCATCCAGAACGTCCGCCACGGGCACTACGAACTTGGCGTCGACGCCGGACCCGCCGCCGACTCGCTGCAGCGTTCACCGAGCTCGCTCGGGACATCTGACCTAAATCCGCCAGTAGCGCTGCTGGAGATCGTCGACGGGCTCCCTGATTGATCGGCATCGGGTTGGGGGGCGGTTTTCCTTGTTTCGGGGATGCGGGAGGTCCGGATGCGCTCCGGGGTAGCGGTTCCGGGTCCTTGGGTGCTGGGAGAGTGGCGGTGCGGTCGGGTGGGATGGTGCGACGGGTGCGCGGGTCGGGCTGGGGTGACCGTCAGCTGGTGACGGGGCGCGGGGCGCGCAGTACGGCGAGGGCGTCGGTGAGCAGGTCGCCGCGGCCGGGTGGCAGGCGAAGGGTCAGCTGGCCGGCGTGGCGGACGAGCCGGCCGGGGACCAGGAGTAGGTCGTGTCGGAACCGGGCGGCGTGCGCGCGGCCGGCGTGCTGGTCGTAGCCGCTGATCGCCTGCAGCAGCGCGGAGATCCAGCCGGCGAGGACCGCTGCCCACATCCAGACCTGGTTGATCGTCGGG
>NZ_JASNFO010000184.1:0-3650 GCF_032027725.1 Pseudofrankia coriaricola
GACGTCTTCCGGCACTACGAACGCAAGCGTTGGACGCTCGACGAGCTCCCGTTCGACGAGATCGACCAGGATCTGGTGCGGCCCGAGTACGTGACCATGGTCAAGAGTGCCGTGATGGGTGAGGCGAACTCGATCGCGGCCCAGCACGGCTTCCTCAACGAGTTCGACGACTACGACTTCTCGGCGTTCGTCGCGGTCTGGGGCTACGAGGAGCTCCAGCATCATTTCGCTTTCCGGACCTGGCTGAACGCCGTCGGTGTGACGATGCCCACCGCCCCGGTCCAGGCGATGCGCGCGCCGTACGCGCCGGGCACCACGCCGAGCGCCACCCTGGCGACCAACATCATCTCCGAGCTGACGGTCAACCACGTCTACCGGTCCGTCGCCGCCTGGGTCGACGAACCGGTTCTGCGCGGGCTGATGACGCGGGCCAGCCGGGACGAGGCCGGGCATGCGCGGGAGTTCCTGCACTACGCCCGCCGCCGCCTGGACGCGCATCCGGGGGAGCTGCCCTCGGTTCTGGAGACGCTTTACGTCTACACGTCCGAGTCGCGGATCAAGCATCCGGTCGGGGTGTTCAAGAGCGGGCTGGAGGAGCTCGCGAACCACGAGACGATCGACACCGCGTTCGAGCTGTTCCTCGCGGGCATCGCCACCGACGGCGAGCTCGACCGGCTGCAGGACAACATCCGCCGCGCCTTCGCCGCGCTCACCGGCCTGGACGTGAGCACCAACGGCCGCGTCCGCCGCCGTCTCGCCGAGGCGATGGTGTGACCGCCGCCCTCGGAGCGCCGCCGTCCGCCGGCCCGGCTGTGATCACACCCGAGCAGGCGGCGGTGAACATCTTCGACCCCGCCTGGAACCACAACACCTTCCCGAACTACCAGGTGCTGCGCGAGGCCGGCCCGTTCGTCCCCGGTCCGCTGGGCATGCGCCTGGTCACGCGCTACCGGGAGATCGACGCGATCCTGCAGGACTCGGCCTGGAGCCACGCCGAGGAAGGCGACCTGATGCATCCCGACAGCGACGGCTCGGACCTGCCGACGTCGTTCCTGTGGATGGAGCCGCCGGACCACACCCGCATCCGCAAGCTGGTCAGCCGGGCGTTCACCGTCCGCCGCATCGAGGAGACCCGGGCGCGGGCCAGCGCGCTCGTCGACGGGCTGCTCGACGCGGCCGTCGCGGCGGGCGAGGTGGACCTCGTCGAGGCGATCGCCTACCCGTTGCCGCTGACGATGATCGCCGACCTGATGGGCGTGCCCGAGGCCGACCACGCGGCCGTGCGGTCGTGGTCCTCCGGGCTTGCCCGCGGCCTGGACCCCGACCTCCTGCTCACCCCGGCGGAGGTCGACAACCGGCAGCGGTCGGCGAAGGAGATCCGGGACTACCTCACCGAGCTCGTCGCGCGCCGCCGGGCCGAGCCGACGGGCGACCTCGTCAGCGCGCTCGCGCTCGCCGAGGCCGAGGGCGACCGGCTCAGCAACGAGGAGATGCTCGCGACCCTGGTCGTGCTGCTCGTCGCCGGCCACGAGACGACCGTCGCGCTGATCGCCAGTACGCTCGACGCCCTGATGCGCTACCCGGACCAGTACGCGGCGCTGCGCGCCAACCCCGACCTCGCCGTGCCGGCGGTGGACGAGCTGATGCGCTTCCACTCGCCGGCACACATCTCCACCCGGCGGGCGGTGCGCGACACCGAGGTGTCGGGGGAGCGGTTCGCCGAGGGCGACGGCGTGATCGTCCTGCTCGCGAGCGGGAACCGGGACCCCGAGGTCTACGCCGACGCCGACCGGCTGGACCTGGCCCGGTACGCGGGGGACCAGTGGACGCCGCGCCACCTCGGGTTCGGGCGGGGGCACCACTACTGCATCGGCGCGCCGATGGTGCGCCTCGAGATGGATCTGCTGCTGCGGGCGCTGGCCCGGCGGGCACCACGGATGACCCCGCTGGTCGACCCGCCGCCGTACCGGCCCAACATGATCGTCCGGGGGATCGGCGAGCTGCGCGTCCGAATGGAAGAGAACTAGCACTCCCGGAGGATCGACACCGGGCGGATGCTGGAAGGCCGAGTGCCGGAGACGCGATCGTCTCCGGCACTCGGTCGTTTGCTCCGAATTTCCTGTGCCGCTCTGGCTACCTGTCCACCCAGCCCAGCCACAGCTGGTGACGGCGCATCGGCGCTGGCGTCAACGCAGCCACATCCCCAGCCCGGAACCAGACCAGCCACCGCCTCAAGCAGTTAGCCGGAACCAGGTCCGGAGGGCGCTCAGCGCCCGACAGGCGCTGCCCGGTGGCGGGCGCGGAGCGTCCGGCCACGGGAGCGCCTCAGGCCGCGGCGGGGGTCAGCTCGACGGGGAGCGAGACCAGGCCCCGGTGGATCACGCTCGGCTGGTAGGACAGCGGCTCGTCGGTGGCCAGCCGCAGCCCTGGCGCCCGCTCCAGCAGGGTCCTGATGGCGCTCGACGCCTCCAGGCGGGCGAGCGGCGCCCCCATGCAGTAGTGCAGCCCGAGGCTGAAGCCGAGGTGGCGGGAGGCGCGACCGGTCGGGGCGTAGCGGGTGACGTCGAGTCGGTCCGGCTCGGTGAAGACCTCGGCGTCCCGGTCGGCGGATCCCATCAGCACGATGACACCGTCGCCGCGGCGGAAGCCGCGGTCGCCGATCGTCGTGTCGGCGAGGGCGACCCGCATCGTGAACTGGGTCGGTGTGTCGTAGCGCAGGATTTCCTCGACGGCCGGGCCGGTCAGCTCGGGCCGCTGGCGCAGCAGCTGGAGCTGGTCGGGGTGGTCCAGCAGCGCGAGGATGCCGTTGCCGACGAGGTTGATGCTGGTCTCCATGCCGGCGACGAGGAGCAGCACGCAGATGCCGATGACCTCGGCGGCGCTGAGTTTGTCCCCGGCTTCTTCGACGGCGACGAGCCGGCTGAGCAGGTCGTTCTCGGGGTGGGCGCGGCGGCGCTCCATGAGGTCCATCAGGTATGCGACGACGCCTGCTCCGGCCTGGTCGCGGCGGGTGATCTCCTCGGTGGTCAGCAGCGGTTCCGGGTCGGTGCCGCGGGCGATTGCCAGCTCCCAGGCTCGCAGCTGGTCGGCGTCCTGTTCGGGTACGCCGAGCAGCCGCTGGCCCACCATCGCGAGTGCGAGCGGCGCGGAGAGGTCCCGGACCACGTCGAGCCCGCCGGCCTCGACGGCCCGGTCCACGAGGGTGTCGACCAGCCGGGTGATCATGGGGGTGAGGTCGGCGACCATCCGGGCGCTGAAGGCCTTGTTGACCAGGCCGCGCAGGCGTCGGTGGTCCGGGGGGTCCATCCGGATGAACGAGCCCGGCAGGCTCGCTTCCTGGTCCCAGAACGGGCTGAGCCGGTCGGCGTTGCCGTGCCCCCAGGTGGCGCTCTGCAGCACGGCGGCGCAGTCGGCGAACCTGGACAGCACCGTCACCTCGGTGTCGCCGAGGCGGATGTCGGTCAGGCTGGGGGCCTCGCGCAGCCGGCGGTAGCCCGGGTAGGGGTCGAGGCGGTGGGCGGTGGTGAACAGGTCGACCGCGTCGGGGACGACGTTCTCGATCTGGGCTGAGGTCATGGGTCCCGCTCCTTCGTGGTGCCGACCCGGGCTGTTACCTCGGGTGCGCATTGCGAGAAGCACCGCCGTCCGGC
>NZ_JASNFO010000185.1:0-3468 GCF_032027725.1 Pseudofrankia coriaricola
CTGCGGGCTCGTGACTTGCGGGTTCGCGGCAGCCATTGATCGTCTTACTGACTACCAACGGTCTTGGAGATAGGCGCGCCGATTAGCTGGAAGACCTTTCTCTGGGTTTCGGTGGCGTTCGTGAGTAGCTGAAGGCTGCCGCCGCCGCTGATGCGGATCTCGTCGCGGGTCAGGGTGGCCAGGTGCGCGAGGAGGCCCTGGAAGCTGTAAAGAGGCGTTCCGTCGGGCTGTTCCTTGCGTGTGGATTTCCGGTTGGCGGCCTCGGAACGGAGAGCGGGCGCGACCGGGTCGGTGCGGCCTGGCGGCTCCTCGTCCGTGAAGGTGAGGGGGGCGAGCCGTTTCCTCAGGTGCCAGGTGATGTAGGCAGCGAGGGAGCAGATCAAGAGATGTGCGCGGACCCGGTTTTCCAGGTAGTGGTAGATCGGTCGCACCTGAAGGTCGGTCGTCTTGATCGTACGGAAGACTCGTTCGACCTGGGAGAGGTTCTTGTACGCGGTGACGATCTCGTCTCCGCGCATTCCGCTCGCGTGTTTCTCCTCGGCGCGGACGACGTAGATGCCGTCGAGCGCCGCCTCGGCGGCGATGCTCTCCTCCCGCCGGGCGATGGTGACATCGGCGTCCGTGATCGTGATCTCGAGGTGCTTCGCCATCTTCCGCCTGTGGACAATCTTCCCGATCTTCATGCCGATGTCCGCGGCGCCGACGATCCGGCCTTCCGTGACGGCGGCGACGACTGGGGCGAGCGCCTTTTCGGTGGCATCGAGCAGTTCGTCACGCTTGCGGGCACGCTCGGCTGCCAGGAAAGGGTTCCGGCAGGCGATCAGCCGCTCTCCGGGAAATTTCGGGTGGCGGATCTCGGCGAGGTTGGTCTCGTCGAACAGGGTCGGCTGCAGCGGGCCGTCCACGGCCGCGAGCTGGGCGATCTGGGGCGCGCGCAGGGCGGTGATCCATCCCAGGTCGTCGGACTCGCGGAGCGCCCTGATACGCGCCGACGTGATCATCCCTCGATCGCCGACCATGATCACACTCTTCAGGTGGAACGTTTTCTGGACGGCGTGCACGGCTTCGATGAACGCGGACGGGTCGCCGGTGTTACCGGGGAAGACGCGTATCGCGACAGGCCGGCCGTCGGCGTCCGTGAGGACTCCGTACTCGATCTGCTCGAGCCCGCGACGGCCGTCACGGGAATAGCCATGGGACGCCAGCGGGCAGCAGTGCCCTTCCATCCAGGACGACGACAGGTCGAAAAGAACCTGGCCGCCGTCGACGAGATGCCGGCCCACGAGTTGCCTTTCGATGTCGTCCTGCCGGTGTAGCAGCCAGTCCATGGCGGCATAGATCTCGTCGGTCGACGCCGTGTCTATCCCCAGGTCCGCGCCGAGCGTGTTGTCGGACCACCAGGATCTGGTGGCGAGCTTCGAACCGGGCTGGATAATCCGGGCGACAATCAGCGCTAGGGCGATATCCCGCTGTCGCCCAGCCGGCCCCAGCAGTGCCGGCAGGCCGAGCTGCCGGGCGACCGTCATGACCGCGGCGACATTGCCGTGCTGAAGAGACCGAGCGATCTCGACATCTTTCTCGACATCGACCAGCGTCCGGCCCGCGAGCGCTTTCCTGAGCACGTCGATGGCCGCCGGCGGAAGGTGCGAGACGTTCGCAATGGTCTCGTTCTTGACCTTTCCGTCTTCCCGGAAGGTACGCCGCACCAGATGCGACACGTACTCCCGCGGCTCGCCGGCCGCG
Source organism: Pseudofrankia coriaricola (assembly GCF_032027725.1). Classification (NCBI taxonomy): domain Bacteria; kingdom Bacillati; phylum Actinomycetota; class Actinomycetes; order Frankiales; family Frankiaceae; genus Pseudofrankia; species Pseudofrankia coriaricola. Next base: position 1,744 of record NZ_JASNFO010000185.1, read on the forward strand.
TTCGTCTGCCGACTGACAATCCGGTCCACGTGCATAGCACCCGTTTGCCTCGCCACGAGTCGATGATCCCATCCAGCAAGATCCCGATCAAGCAACCTACTGACTACACTTCGGACAACACAGGCCAAAGTGCCAGGCTGTGCGCGTAGCGATCTTCGAGCACTCGCAAGTTCGGTCTAGAGGGCCAAAGGGCGTGCGAAAATGATCTTCCTTCGCACGCCCGGCGGCCGTTGTCCCCAGGATCACTGACGGGACACAGCGGGGGCGGGAACTGGGAGGCGGACCGTGGGTGTGACGCTCGCCGAGCTCGCCGAGCTCGTGGACGCGCTGCCGGCGGGTGTCGTGGCGACGGATCCCGACCTGCTGGACAAGTACCGGCGGGACCGGGCGGCGGATCCCGACGCCGGGATTCCGCTCGCCGCGGTGCGGGCGGAGTCGACCGAACAGGTGCAGGTGGCGGTCCGCTGGGCGGCGCGGCACCGGGTGCCGGTGGTGCCACGCGGCACCGGCACCGGCCTGTCCGGCGGGTCGACGGCCGTGACCGGCGGCATCGTGCTCTCGACGGAGCGGATGCGGGCGGTCCACGTCGACCCGGTGACGAGGATCGCGGTCGCCCAGCCCGGGGCGCTGAACGCCGAGGTGAAGGGGGCGGCCGCCGAGCACGGGCTGTGGTACCCGCCGGACCCGTCGTCGTTCGAGATCTGCTCGATCGGCGGCAACGTGGCGACCAACGCGGGCGGCCTGTGCTGCGTGAAGTACGGGGTGACGACCGACTACGTGCTCGGCCTGCGGGTGGTGCTCGCCGATGGCACGGCGGTCCGGCTCGGCGGGCCGCGGCTCAAGGACGTCGCCGGCCTGTCGCTGACCAAGCTGTTCGTCGGCAGCGAGGGCACGCTCGGGATCATCACCGAGGCGACCCTGCGGCTGATGCCCGCTCAGCCGCCGGCGAGCACGCTGGTCGCGAGCTTCCCGACCATGGCGGCGGCCACGGCCGCGGTCCTGTCGATCACCTCGGCGCTGCGCCCGGCGATGCTCGAGCTCATGGACCGGACGTCGATCAACGCGGTCGAGGACATGCTGACCATGGGCCTGGACCGCGGCGCCGCGGCGCTGCTGCTCGCCCGCACGGACGCCCCCCACCGGGCCGGCGAGGAGGAGCTGCGGGCCATGGTCGCCGCGTGCGAGGCCGCCGGGGCGAGTGAGGTGCTCGCCACCGACGACCCGGACGAGGGCGAGGCGTTCGTCGTCGCCCGCCGCTGCGCGATCACGGCGATCGAGCGGCTCGGCCCGGTGCTGCTGGAGGACGTGGGTGTCCCGCTGCCCCGGCTGCCGGAGCTGGTGACGGGCGTCGAGGCGATCGCGGCAGCCCGCGACGTCACGATCGCGGTCGTCGCGCACGCCGGCGACGGCAACACCCACCCGCTGACCTGAGTTCGGTCATTTGGTTAGTGCCTTGCCCGTGAGGGCGTCGAGCAGGGTTCTCCGTTCGGGGTCGAGTTCGGGTGGGAAGGTCTGGGCGGCGCCGTTGATCGCGATGGTCGCGGAGCGGAGTGGGCGGAGCTGTCGGATGACGTTGCGGACCGCGAGGCCGGTGCGGTTCTGGATGGCGCGGGCGACGGCGAGCGCGGTGAACACGATGGTCAGGTGGGCTTCGATTGCGTCTTTGGTGCGTACGAACATGGGCCGGGCGGCGAGGTCGGTCTTGGACATCCGGAACGACTGCTC
>NZ_JASNFO010000186.1:0-3279 GCF_032027725.1 Pseudofrankia coriaricola
CGACGCCGTCGTCGTCGCCCGGCTGCGCGCCGCCGGCGCCGTCATCACCGGCAAGACGACGACCTTCGAGTTCGCGATCGGTGTGCCCGACGACGAGAAGCCGTTCCCGATCCCGCGCAACCCGTGGGACGTCACCCGCACGCCGGGTGGCTCCAGCTCGGGCACCGGCAACGGCGTCGCGGCCGGGATGTTCCTCGGCGGGCTCGGCACCGACACCGGCGGCTCGATCCGCTGGCCGGCGGCACTGTGCGGGATCTCCGGGATGAAGCAGACCTTTGGCCGGGTGCCGAAGTCGGGCTGCACCCCGCTGGGCAACAGCCTCGACCACATCGGGCCGATGGCCCGCAGCGCCTACGACTGCGCGCTGCTGCTCCAGGTGCTGGCCGGGCTCGACAGCTCCGACCCGTGCACCGTGGACGTGCCGGTCCCCGACTATGCGGCCGGGATCACCGGTTCGCTGGCCGGGGTGCGGATCGGCCTGGACCTGCTGGAGAACACCGCCCCATACCGCGACCCGGTGCTCTCCGACCGGATGCGGGCGGCCGCCGACGTGCTGGTGGCGGCCGGCGCGCAGATCGTGCCGATCACCGTTCCGCTCTACCAGGAGCTCACGGACGCCTGCCAGCGCACGATGATGGCCGAGGCGCTGGCCTACCAGCGTGGAGACCTGGCCGAGCGCTGGGCGGACTACGGCCGGACGACCCGGCTCACCCTCGCCCAGGGCGCCTTCATCAGCGGCGCCGACTACGTCCAGATGCAGCGCCTGCGCCGGGTCGGGCAGCGCCGGATGGCCGAGCTGTTCACCGAGGTGGATCTCGTGCTCACACCGTCGACGTCGTCGGGCGCGCTGAAGCTCGACGACCTCGACTTCGACAAGATCATCGGACATGTCATGACCCCGGTCTGGAACGCCACTGGCCATCCGGCCATGTGCATCCCGATCGGCTTCGGCTCCGAGGAAACGCCGCTGTCGATGCAGCTGACCGGCCGCCCCTTCGAGGAGACCGCGGTCTTCAACGCCGGCCACGCCTACCAACTGGCCACCGACTGGCACCTGCGGGTCGCGCCGCTGGTGGCCGACGAGCCGGCCTTCGCCTGACGCGCCGAGCCGTCCCGCGCCGCCCGGCCGCCGGCCGCCGGCCGCCCGGCTGAACGGCCGACTGGTCGGCCCGACCGCCGCGGCACTTCGTCCGAACGCACGCCCATCCCTCCCCAACCCGGCAGCTGGCTGAACTGGAAGGACCGCACCGATGACGGACCCCATGACGATCAAGGATGCGGCGGCCGCGCTGCGGTCCGGCGCGACCACCAGCGTCGCGTTGACCCAGGCGTGTATCGACGCCGCCGACCGGCTGGACGGAAAGATCGGAACCTACATCGTCCGGTTTGACGAGCTGGCGCTGGCGGCGGCGGGCAAGGCGGACGAGGAGCTGGCCGCCGGTGTGGACCGCGGCCCGTTGCATGGCATCCCTCTCGGCGTCAAGGACATCATCGCCGCCGAGGGTGGCCCGACCACCGCGCAGAGCCTCATCCTGGACCCCGCCTGGGGCGAGGGGATCGGCGACGCCGTCGTCGTCGCCCGGCTGCGCGCCGCCGGCGCCGTCATCACCGGCAAGACGACGACCTTCGAGTTCGCGATCGGTGTGCCCGACGACGAGAAGCCGTTCCCGATCCCGCGCAACCCGTGGGACGTCACCCGCACGCCGGGTGGCTCCAGCTCGGGCACCGGCAACGGCGTCGCGGCCGGGATGTTCCTCGGCGGGCTCGGCACCGACACCGGCGGCTCGATCCGCTGCCCGGCGGCGTTCAACGGCATCACCGGGATGAAGCAGACCTTTGGCCGGGTGCCGAAGTCGGGCTGCACCCCGCTCGGCTACAGCTACGACCACATCGGACCGATGGCCCGCAGCGCCTACGACTGCGCCGTCATGCTCGGGGTCATGGCGGGGCACGACCCGTCCGACGCGACCAGCGTCGACGTACCGGTACCCGACTACGCCGCCGCGCTGACCGGCTCGCTCGAGGGCGTGCGCATCGGCCTGGACATGCTTGACGGCCTTCTCGACATCGAGCCCGACCCGGCGCTGGCCGGGCTGATGCAGGCCGCCGTCGCGGTGCTGACCGCCGCGGGCGCCGAGGTCGTGCCGGTGCGCATCCCCCTCTACCGTGAGCTGTTCACCGCCACCATGACGGGCCTCGGGCACGAGGCGCTGGCCTACCACCGGGGCGACCTCGTCAGCCGCTGGGCCGACTATGGCCGGGGCGCCCGGCTGTCCATCGGCGCCGCGGCGCTTACCAGCGGTGCCGACTATGTCCAGGTCCAGCGGGTGCGCCGGGTCGGGCAGCGCCGGATGGCCGAGCTGTTCACCGACCTCGACCTCGTCCTCACCCCGACCGCGGTGCGCGGTGCGCCGCGGATCGCCGGGACGGGGCTCGACGAGCTGCTGCAGGTGGTGCAGACCGGGGTCTGGAACGCGGTGGGCTACCCCGCCCTCTCGCTGCCGATCGGCTTCGGCGAGGGCGGCCTGCCGCTGTCGCTGCAGCTCGCCGGCCGGCCGTTCGAGGAGGCGGCCGTTTTCAACGCCGGCCACGCCTACCAGCTTGCGACCGACTGGCACCTGAAGGTTCCGCCGATCGTCTCGGCGGCGGAGCCCGCGTTCGCCTGACGTAGTCAGGCGTTCCCAGGCCTACCGTTCCCAGGCCTACCGTTCCCAGGCCTACCGTTCCCAGGCCTACCGTTCCCAGGCCTACCGATCCGGCACTGACGCCGTCGATGCGCCACCGCCACCGCCACCGCCACCGCCATCGTCACCGTCCGTTCGGGCGCCGGCCCGAACGGACGGCCGGACGCATCGCGGCGCACCCAGGTCGTCGACGCGCCGGGCCCCGAACGCCGGCGGTGTTCCGTGTTCCGCACCCCTCGTCCCACACCGCCCGCCCAAGGGAGTTCACGACGTCATGACCGACCACCCCAGCACGCTGACGATCAGCGACGCGGCGGCCGCCCTGCGGTCCGGCGCGACCACCAGCGTCGCCCTGACCCAGGCGTCGATCGACGCCGCCGACCGTCACGACGCGGACCTCGGCGTCTACCTGGCCCGGTTTGACGAGCTGGCGCTGGCGGCGGCGGCGAAGGCGGACGAGGAGCTGGCCGCCGGCGTCGACCGCGGCCCGTTGCATGGGATCCCTCTGGGCGTCAAGGACATCATCGCCGCGGAGGGTGGCCCGACCACCGCGCAGAGCCTCATCCTGGACCCCGCCTGGGGCGAGGGGATCGGC
>NZ_JASNFO010000187.1:0-3143 GCF_032027725.1 Pseudofrankia coriaricola
CACGCGGGCAAGGAGATCCACATCGTCGTGGACAACCTCTCCACGCACACCACGCCCGACGTCGAGAAGTGGCTGGCGAAGAACCCCCACATCCACTTCCACTTCACCCCCAAAGGCTCGTCCTGGATCAACCAGGTCGAGACCTGGTTCGGTATCATCACGCGCCAGTCGATCCGGCGTGGCACGTTCAGCTCCGTAAAAGTCCTTATCAAGCAGATCCAGGACTACATCGCCTACTGGAACGCCGACGCGGAGCCGTTCGTCTGGACCGCGACCGCCGACGAGATCCTCGCCAAGGTCAAACTGGTCCAGACCAACATCAAGAAGTTGGTCGACAACAATGGTAAATAAAGGAAACGGAATCACGAGACACTAGGCCATTTCTCGTGGATCATTGAGCCAGGTGAAGATCGCGGCGATCGTGATCTCGTTGCGGAAGTAGTGGGCGCGCTTGGTGTAGCGGGTCGCCAGGGCGCGCCACTGTTTGAGCCGGTTGAAGAACCGTTCAAGGAGCAAGCCGCACTGCGCACATAGGTGAGTCGGGGGCGGGGAACGCCTTCGTGGTTGGGGTTGATGGCCTGTTGGCGCTGGTCGCGGCCGTTCGGCGGCTGCGGGAGGGGCGGGGTGACGGGGAGCACGGGGGTGATCGTGGCGCTGGTGGACGCGGCTGTGCCGTCGTGGGAGGCGTTCCCGGAGGTGAACCGGGAGGCGGTGCGGCGTCTGCTGGGTCTGCTGGGTCTGCTGGTGGAGCGGATGACGGCGCTGCCGACGCCGGAGAGCGGACGGTGTGGCGATGAGCGGGCCGAGCGTCGCGGCTGAGGCGCGGGAGCGTGCGGGTGGCAAGGTCCAGCCGTGGCATCGTGATCGTCTGGTTGCGGTGTATGTGCGTCAGTCGACCGCCGAGCAGGTTGCTGATCATCAGGAGTCGACCCGGTTGCAGTACGGGTTGGTCGAGCGGGCGGTCGGGTTGGGGTGGGCGCGGTCGCGGGTGCTGGTGATCGATGAGGATCTCGGGTGTTCGGCCTCGGGTGCGCAGGCCCGGCCGGGGTTCGCCCGGTTGGTCTTCGAGGTCGGGCTGGACCATGTGGGGATCGTGGTGGGCCTGGAGATGTCCCGGCTGGCCCGGTCCGGCCGGGAGTGGCATCAGCTTCTGGAGCTGTGTGCCCTGTCGGGAACCCTGCTGGCCGATCTCGACGGGGTCTATGACCCGGCCGAGCACAACGACCGGTTGCTGCTGGGGCTCAAGGGCACGATCAGCGAGGCCGAGCTGTATCTGATCAGACAGCGGATGTGGTCCGGGCGGTTGGCCAAGGCCCGGCGCGGCGAGTTGGCGGTGCCGTTGCCGATCGGGTTCGTGCGCCGGGAGTCGGGCGAGGTGGTCCGGGACCCGGACGAGCAGGTCCAGGCGGTGGTCCGGCTGGTCTTCGACCTGTTCGAGCGGTTCGGGACGGTGAACGCGGTGCTGTGTTTCCTGGCCGACAACGGCATCCAGGTCGGGATACGGCAGCGGGCGGGGCCCGGGCGTGGGCAGGTGGACTGGCGGCGGCCCAGCCGGGCGGCGGTGCACAACATGCTGCGCAACCCGGCCTGCGCGGGCATCTACGTCTACGGCCGCAGCAGGCTGGACCCAAGACGGCGGCAGGCGGGTAGACCGTTCACCGGGCGGGTGCGCACCGAGCGGGCAGAGTGGACCGTCTGCCTGCCAGGGGTGCTGCCGTCCTATATCAGCGTCGAGCAGTACGAGCGGAACATGCAGCGGATGCAGGCCAACCAGTCCCGGGCCGCGAGTCCGGGCGCGGTGCGCGACGGCCCGGCCCTGCTGGCCGGGCTGGTGGTCTGCGCCCGCTGCGGGGCGAGGATGACAGTGCGCTACCAGCACGGGCCCGGGGGACGGCTGCACCCGTCCTACGTGTGCGCCCGAGATAAGACCGACTACGGCGCCGGGCAGTGCCAGCAGCTGGCCGGGGACTGCCTGGACAGCCACGTGACCGGCCTGCTGCTGGCCGCGCTGGCTCCGGCCGCGTTGGAGGTCTCCCTCGCCGCGGCCGACCAGGTCGAACAGCGCCGGGCACAGGTCGACCGGATCTGGCGGCAGCGGCTGGAACGCGCCGACTACCAGGCAGACCGGGCCCGGCGCCAGTACCAGCTGGCCGAACCGGAAAACCGCCTCGTCGTGCGCCAGCTGGAAGCCGACTGGGAAGCCGCACTCGCCGAACGAGAACGCCTCAGCGAGGAATACGACCGGTTCACCGCCGCCCGCCCGCGCACCCTGACCGCCGCCGAACGCGACCAGATCCGTGCACTGGCCAGCGACATCCCCGGCATCTGGCACGCCGCCAGCACCACCGACGCCGACCGCAAACAGCTGCTCCGGCAGCTGATCGAACAGGTCCGCGTCGCGGTCGTCGACACCACCGAGAAGGTCCAGGTCGAGGTCGTCTGGGCGGGCGGGCACCACACCCGCAGCCAGATCGTCCGCCCGGTCGCGTGCCTGACCCAGCTCAGCTACTACCCCCAGCTCGCCGCCCGGGCCCGCGAACTGGTCGAGACGGGGCACACGACCAGGCAGATCGCCGAACGCCTCAACGCCGAGGGACTCCGCCCACCCAAACGCAGCGCGACCTTCACCCCCAACGCGGTCAACGACCTGCTACGAGCCCTCGGCATCCAGCGGACCCGCACCCCAGCCCGCCACGCCCGCCCAAAGCTGGACGACCACGAATGGTGGCTGCGGGACCTGGCCGAATACCTGGGCATGCCCGAGCCCACCCTCGACGCCTGGGTCCGCCGCGGCTGGGCCAGCGGATACCTCCACCCCCAGGCCCGGCTGACCGTCGTGCGCGCCGACCCCGACGAGGTCGAACGCCTCCGCACCCTGCACCAGGTCCCCCGAGGCCAGCACAACCGCCGCCCCTGGCTGACCAATCAGGCAGCCCGCATCGACAACATCAACAAGGAAGGAACCGGCGACGATGTCGAACAGCCATGGCTATGACAGCACCGGGGCTTGCTCCTCTCGACCTCGAGCAGCTGCTTGTATCCCAGGGCGATGTCCTGCGCGCTCATCGTGGGGTCGGCGCAGCGCAGCAGGTACTTGCCGTCGAGGTTCTCCTCGGCATTCGCCCTGGCCTTGTCGATGCGCA
>NZ_JASNFO010000188.1:0-3039 GCF_032027725.1 Pseudofrankia coriaricola
CTTAGGCAGCGGATGACAGCGGGGCGGCTGGCCAGGGCGGGCCGCGGGGAGCTGGCGGTGCCGCTGCCGGCGGGATATGTGCGCCGTCCCTCGGGCGAGGTCGCCCTTGATCCGGACGAGCAGGTCCAGGCCGTGGTGCGGCTGGTGTTCGAGCTGTTCGAGCGGCTGGGCACCGTGCACGCGATGTTGCGGTTCCTGGTCGAGCATCGGGTGCAGATCGGGATGCGGGAGCGGTCGGGGCCGGGCAAGGGTGAGGTGGTCTGGCGTCCGCCTCACCAGCAGGGCCTGGTCAACATGTTGCGTAATCCGGCGTATGCGGGGATCTACGCCTACGGTCGCAGCCGCACCGAACCGTCCCGGCGGCGACCCGGTCGCGAGCACTCCGGACGGGTCCGCGGCCTGCAGGCCGGGCAGTGGCAGGTGCGTATCGAAGGGGCGCTGCCCGCTTATATCAGCGTCGAGCAGTACGAGCGGAATCTCGCCCGGATGGCCGCCAACCGGGCGCGGGCCGACAGCCTGGGGGCGGCGCGGGACGGTCCTGCGTTGCTGGCCGGGCTGGTGGTCTGCGGGCGCTGCGGCCAGCGGATGCAGGTCGCCTACGAGGCCGGAGCCGACGGACCGGTCCACCGCTACTGCTGTCAGCGACGCCACCACACCTACGGCGAACCGCGCTGCCAGCAGATGGCCGGGCGCTGCGTGGACGGCCATGTCGTCTCCCAGGTGCTGGACGCGCTGGCACCAGCGGCGCTGGAGGTGTCGCTGCGCGCGGCCGAGCAGATCGAGGCGCACCGAGTACAGGTGGACCGGATCTGGCGGCAGCGCCGGGAGCGCGCCGAGTACGCCGCCGAACGCGCTCGCCGCCAGTACCAGCTGGCCGAACCCGAAAACCGCCTGGTGGTCAGGCAGCTCGAGCGCGAGTGGGAGCAGGCGCTGGCCGCCCGGGCGCAGCTCGCCGAGGACCACGCGCGGTTCGCCCGCCAGCACCCCACCCGCCTGTCCGCCGCCGAACAGGCCGCGATCCGCGCCCTGGCCGCCGACATCCCGGCGCTGTGGTCGGCCCCGACGACCACCACGGCCGACCGCAAGAGACTGATCCGCGCCGTGGTCGACCAGGTCACGGTCACCGCCGCGGGCACCAGCGAGCAGGTGCACGCCACCATCACCTGGGCTGGCGGCCACCAGACCCACGCCGACCTGGTCCGCCCGGTGGCCCGGATCGACCAGCTGTCCTACCACCCCGCGCTGCTCACCCGGCTCGGACAGCTGGTCGCGGCCGGCCTGGACAACGCCGCGGTCGCCGACCAGCTCGCCGCCGACGGGTTCCGCACGCCCCATCTGCGCGAGCGTTTCCACGTCGGCGAGATCCAGCACCTGGTCCGCCGCCTGGGCCTGCGCCCCGGCCTGGACCACGACCGCCGCACCGACCAGGGCAGTCTCGGCCCCGACCAATGGTGGCTGACCGCCCTCGCTCGCCAGGTCGGGATGCCAGCGGCGACCTTGTACACCTGGGTACGGCGCGGCTGGGCTACCGGACAGCAAGACAGCCGACCGCCCTACCGCTGGATCATCACCGCCGACCAGGGCGAGGTCGAACGCCTGCGCGCCCTGCACCAGCTCCCAGCCGGCTACCACAACCGCCGCCGCTGGACCGACAACCCAGCCGACCAGCCGACCAGCAGCACCAGCAGCACCAGCAGCACCAGCAAGGAGACCAGACATCATGACTGGATACGCACCTCGTAGTTCGGCAAACCTATCTCGGCGGGGTTGAGCTCGGGGGCGTAGGCCGGTAGCCAGGCCACGTCCAGCCAGTCGGCGTGGTGTTCGACGAACGTGCGGGTCAGCGCGGCGTGGTGGGCGGGCAGGTTGTCCCACACCACCGTGATCTTGCCGGGGAGCTGGTGATGCGCGGCGCGCAGCAGCCCGGTCAGGTCGGACGGAGTGACCCCTTTGGGTTCGCCGCGACGGCCTCGGTGGACCCGCAGCCGGTAGAGCAGCCGGGGTCTGTGACCGGGGCGCAGACACAGCAGGCCGATGATCGCGACCCGCGGTGAGCGCCGCGCCGAGACCGCCACGATCGGGGTGCGGCCACGGTGCGCCCAGGTCCGTCCCTTCGGCGGTCTCAGCGACTGGCCGGTCTCGTCGAGGAAACAGATCCAGGCACCGCGGGCCGCGGCCGTTCTTTTACCCGCGGCCACCCGTCCCGCTGCCAGGTCGCGACCGCCCTCTCGTCGCGCTCGACCGCCCGCTGCGTCGGGCGCTGCGCCGAATAGCCCAGCCGGTGCAACAGCTTGGCGACCCCGGTCAGCGTGTAGGACTGCCCGAACAGGTCCTCGATCAGCAGCGCGACCCGGGACAGGGTCCAGCGCTGGTCGACCGTCCAGCCGTGCACAGCCGGCCCGCGATCCAGCTCGTCGTCCAGCCGGGCCAGCTGCTCGTCGTCCAGCCGGCAACGCGACGCCGGCCCACTCGACCGCAACGCCTCCGTCCCACCGGCGCGCCAGGTCTGTTGCCAGGCGTAGGCGGACTTTCTCGACACCCGCAGCCGCACGGCGACCTGCGGCGCAGGCAGGCCATCAGCGAACATCGCCGCGGCCCGCAGACGGACCTGTTCACGGCGGGCACGGTCCGCATCCGTCAACCCGCCACCATCGGCATACCTCATACCTCGGGGCTACCCCACAACCCGAAGCTCACCCCACGAATTCAAGGTCGATAGTGTGACGTGGGGATCTGCAGGCACGTGGGACTGCTGCTTCGAGCGCGACCTCTAGACTCTTTGATCATCGGATCCCCCCGGGTGGCCGCCCTGTCCTGTCGGGACGACCGTCTGGGGGTCTGATGGAAGCGCAGGTGGCGCGGTGCGCCGGTCTGGACGTGCACAAGGACGAGATCGTGGCCTGTGTGCGGGTCACCGAGCGGCCGGGTGGGTCTGCCCAGGTCCAGTTGCACACGTTCGGGGCCACGACCCGGGAGCTGCTGGCGTTGCGGGACTGGCTGACCTCCCTGGGGGTGACCCGGGTCGGGATGGAGTCGACC
>NZ_JASNFO010000189.1:0-3007 GCF_032027725.1 Pseudofrankia coriaricola
GCTGGTCGGCTGGGTTGTCGGTCCAGCGGCGGCGGTTGTGGTAGCCGGCTGGGAGCTGGTGCAGGGCGCGCAGGCGTTCGACCTCGCCCTGGTCGGCGGTGATGATCCAGCGGTAGGGCGGTCGGCTGTCTTGCTGTCCGGTAGCCCAGCCGCGCCGTACCCAGGTGTACAAGGTCGCCGCTGGCATCCCGACCTGGCGAGCGAGGGCGGTCAGCCACCATTGGTCGGGGCCGAGACTGCCCTGGTCGGTGCGGCGGTCGTGGTCCAGGCCGGGGCGCAGGCCCAGGCGGCGGACCAGGTGCTGGATCTCGCCGACGTGGAAACGCTCGCGCAGATGGGGCGTGCGGAACCCGTCGGCGGCGAGCTGGTCGGCGACCGCGGCGTTGTCCAGGCCGGCCGCGACCAGCTGTCCGAGCCGGGTGAGCAGCGCGGGGTGGTAGGACAGCTGGTCGATCCGGGCCACCGGGCGGACCAGGTCGGCGTGGGTCTGGTGGCCGCCAGCCCAGGTGATGGTGGCGTGCACCTGCTCGCTGGTGCCCGCGGCGGTGACCGTGACCTGGTCGACCACGGCGCGGATCAGTCTCTTGCGGTCGGCCGTGGTGGTCGTCGGGGCCGACCACAGCGCCGGGATGTCGGCGGCCAGGGCGCGGATCGCGGCCTGTTCGGCGGCGGACAGGCGGGTGGGGTGCTGGCGGGCGAACCGCGCGTGGTCCTCGGCGAGCTGCGCCCGGGCGGCCAGCGCCTGCTCCCACTCGCGCTCGAGCTGCCTGACCACCAGGCGGTTTTCGGGTTCGGCCAGCTGGTACTGGCGGCGAGCGCGTTCGGCGGCGTACTCGGCGCGCTCCCGGCGCTGCCGCCAGATCCGGTCCACCTGTACTCGGTGCGCCTCGATCTGCTCGGCCGCGCGCAGCGACACCTCCAGCGCCGCTGGTGCCAGCGCGTCCAGCACCTGGGAGACGACATGGCCGTCCACGCAGCGCCCGGCCATCTGCTGGCAGCGCGGTTCGCCGTAGGTGTGGTGGCGTCGCTGACAGCAGTAGCGGTGGACCGGTCCGTCGGCTCCGGCCTCGTAGGCGACCTGCATCCGCTGGCCGCAGCGCCCGCAGACCACCAGCCCGGCCAGCAACGCAGGACCGTCCCGCGCCGCCCCCAGGCTGTCGGCCCGCGCCCGGTTGGCGGCCATCCGGGCGAGATTCCGCTCGTACTGCTCGACGCTGATATAAGCGGGCAGCGCCCCTTCGATACGCACCTGCCACTGCCCGGCCTGCAGGCCGCGGACCCGTCCGGAGTGCTCGCGACCGGGTCGCCGCCGGGACGGTTCGGTGCGGCTGCGACCGTAGGCGTAGATCCCCGCATACGCCGGATTACGCAACATGTTGACCAGGCCCTGCTGGTGAGGCGGACGCCAGACCACCTCACCCTTGCCCGGCCCCGACCGCTCCCGCATCCCGATCTGCACCCGATGCTCGACCAGGAACCGCAACATCGCGTGCACGGTGCCCAGCCGCTCGAACAGCTCGAACACCAGCCGCACCACGGCCTGGACCTGCTCGTCCGGATCAAGGGCGACCTCGCCCGAGGGACGGCGCACATATCCCGCCGGCAGCGGCACCGCCAGCTCCCCGCGGCCCGCCCTGGCCAGCCGCCCCGCTGTCATCCGCTGCCTAAGTGGTTCGGGCTGGAAGTCCTTCGGGGGTGGTCAGGCGCCTCGGTAAGGAGTGAGTCGCTGGCTGCGGCCGGCTGTGGGATCCGGGCGAGCTGCCGTTCGAGGTCGGCCGCGGTGTACTTCCAGCGGAACGGTGTGGCGGTGGTGTTGTAGCGGGCGACGAACGCGGTCAGGGTGTCGGCGAGTTCGTCGAGGCTGGCGAAGTCGCAGGGCGCGACGACCTTCCGCTGGACGAAGGAGAAGAAGATCTCGACCTGGTTCAACCAGGAGGCGTGCTTCGGCGTGTGGATCAGTATGCAGGTCGGGTGGGCCTCACGGAGGCGGTCGATGGAGGCCTGGCCGCGGTGGTCCGAGCCGTTGTCCACGATCACGAACACTCGCCTGGCGTCCCGGTAGCGGGGCTGGGTCATGATCTGGCCGATCAGTGCCATGAACGGGCGATACCGGTCGTCGGTGGGGTCTGGGAGGTGACCTTGAGCAGGGCGTTCGCGCGTTCGCCGACGGCGCGTAGCGCGTTGTGGATCCGGTTGTGTGCCTTCTGTTCGTCGGTGAGGGTGGCGCCCTTGGGCTTCTTGTACGCGATCGCGAGCGGCCCGGCCGGGCTTCCTATCCCTTCGTAGCCGAGGTCGAACAGCACCTCGTGCAGGTCGGCGGTCCATTCCTCGAGGATCGCCAGTGCGCCGGAGGCTTTCAGGGCGGTCGAGTCGTGCTCGCGGCCGGGCCGCACGTCCGAGACCCACAGCGGCCAGCCGTCGTCGGGGGCCGAGAGGACCTGGATGTTGCCGCCGTGGTTGGAGGCCTTGCCGGACCACCACAGGTCCACGCCTTCGGTCGGGCCGGGCATGCGCAGCCGGTCGGTCTCGATGACCGTGCCGTCGAGGACGAGGTGGTCGTAGCCGGCGATCCTGGCCCGCATCAGCGCTTCGCGCAGGTCAGGGGCCTGCCAGGCGAGCACGGCGATGCCCTCGTGCAGGTAGCGGTAGCCCACCGACCGGGACACTCCATGATCCCCGAAGAGCTGTCTGGCCCTGAGGCCGTCACAGAACCAGCGCAGGACCATGACGGCCTGTTCCAGCGCGGACAGCGTGCGGGTGCCGTCGCGGGTGCCACGGCGTTGACGCTCCGCGACGAGAAGACCCGCCAGGCGGAAGACGGTGTGATCGCCGAGGGGCAACTCGGCGGTGTATGTGAAACTCATCGAGGCGCGGGGTTCCCTGGGGTTGATCTTTGGTCGGAGCAACCTTCCTATCGGAGCCCCGCGCCCTCGTTGTCACAGCCCCAGGGATACTCACACCCCGTAACAGTCACCGAACGTCACAGGTCGTTGCTGGGAATGGCTCA
>NZ_JASNFO010000190.1:0-2918 GCF_032027725.1 Pseudofrankia coriaricola
GGCAGGGGACGGTCCGTCCCGCGGATCCTGTACAGCTTCGGCCGTGAGGACGGCCTCGACACCGACGCCGTCCGCCGCCTCGTCGCGTCGCTGGGCCGGCTGCTCGACCCCGCTGACGCGCTCGCGGCCACGGCGGAGGCGGGCTCGGGGCTGGTGTTCACCGGGTCCCGGCCCTACGGCGGCGCCTACGTGCTCGACCAGATCTGGCGGCGGCTCGGCATCGAGAAGATCCTGACCGGGCTCGCCTCGTCGGGGCGGGGCCGGTCCCGTGACGCGGCCACGGCGGAGCGGGTGCTGTTCGCCCTGGTCGCGAACCGGGCACTCGCCCCGGCCTCGAAGCTGGCCGCCGCCGAGTGGATGAGCCAGGACGTGCACATCGACGGGCTCGGCGAGGTGTCCGACGACGCCTGCTACCGGGCGATGGACTGGCTACACGCCGTGCGCGGCGAGTTCGAGAAGCAGGTGTACTTCCAGGTCGCGGACCTGCTCAACCTCCAGGTCGACCTGCTGTTCTTCGACACGACCTCCACCTACTTCGAGACCGAGGATCCCGACGCCGACGTGCCGCGCGACTGGCGCGGCGAGCCCGCCACCGACGAGCAGAGCGCCGACCCGGACAAGGAGGGTTCCGGGTCCACGGCAAGTCCAAGGACAGCCGGGACGACCTGCCCCAGATCGTCGTCGGGCTCGCCGTCACCCGCGAGGCGATCCCGGTGCGGATCTGGTGCTGGCCAGGGAACACCGCCGACTCGGCGCTGATCCGGCAGGTCAAGCAGGATATGCGCGACTGGAGCCTGGGCCGGGTTATCTGGGTCGCCGACCGCGGCTTCACCTCGAAGGAGAACCGCAGGTTCCTCCAGGCTGGGGCCGGTGCCTACATCATCGGCGAGAAGCTGCGGTCCGACTCCGCCGAGGCCACCGCCGCGCTCTCCCGGCAGGGCCGCTACCAGCACGTCGCCGACAACCTGCAGGTCAAGGAAGTCCGGCTGCCCGACGCCACCGACCGGTTCGTCGTCTGCTTCAACCCCGACGCCGCACAGCGCGACGCGGCGATCCGCGCCGAGCTGATCCACCAGCTCGAAGGCCTCATCGCCGAGTCGGACCAACTCAGCAGGGACAAACGCGCGGAACTGCGGGGGAAGATCTCGACGATGCCAGGGCTGAACCGGTTCCTGCGCGTCACCCCCGGCGGGCTGCTGCGCATCGACAAGGCCAGGGCGAATGCCGAGGAGAACCTCGACGGCAAGTACCTGCTGCGCTGCGCCGACCCCACGATGAGCGCGCAGGACATCGCCCTGGGATACAAGCAGCTGCTCGAGGTCGAACGCGGCTGGCGCGACCTGAAGACCGTCCTTCAACTACGGCCCGTCCACCACCGGCTCGAAAAGCGGATCCGCGCCCACGTCCTGCTCTGCTGGCTCGCCCTGCTCCTCGTCCGCGTCGCCGAGAACGAGACCGGCACCACCTGGACGCGGATGCGCCGCGAGCTCGACCGGATCCACATCGGCACGTTCACCGGCCCCGCCGGCACCTTCCAGCAGGTCACCGAACTGACCAAGCCCGCCCGCGACCTGTTCGCGGCCCTGCACCTCGACCCGCCCCGGACGATCCACCAGCTCAGCACGCCGAAACCCTGACTAGACCCGCCCCGAACCCCGCCGAAGCCTAGAGAAACGGCCCACAGCGGTGCATCGGCATGTCCGCCCAGGTCACAGCCATGATCGCCACTCTAGGCCGAAGTTGCGTGATCTTGATGAAGTCCAGCGCCCTGACCAGCACACTTGCGGCGGACCGTATTCGCTCTACTGGCTACCGTTACTGAAGGTAGTCGATCTATCGCCTGAAGGTAGTCGCGTGGTCAGCGTTTCCGCAGCATACGCCGGCATTGGCCGTGTTCGCGGTGGTCCTCGTGAACCGCAGGCCGTCACGGACCGCGATGGGAGACCGCGAGGCGCGAGCTGATCGTCTTACTGTCTACCGCTCGCCCAACGCACACCAAAGTTCCAGGTAAAGACGATATTGATCTTTGGCGATCCGTAACTTCGGTCTAGGCGAACCGAATTACGCGGAACCCAGGGAACAGTGCCGACACAACATCGACACCGTCGAGGAGAAGACCTCAGCCGGCCAGACGCGGACTCGTGTTGATCGCCTCGGGGAGGAACGCGGGCAACAGCAGACCACCGGCCGTCACGAACGACACCAACTCCCACGCCGACAACGTGGGCAGCGCCCAGCGGCCCGCCGCCGCGTCGCGCACCGCGACGACCAGCGCCACCAGACCCGCGAGCAACCCGCCGTCGACCTCCGGAACCCGGGGGTCGACGGCCACCGCCCGCAGCCGCACCGCCAACGCCGCCCGCAGCCGCACCGCCCGCCCTGCCAGCCGCCCAAGCCAGCCCCGCACCGTCGCAGGCGCCCGGCCCACCGCCACCGCGACCCGGCGCGCCCCCAGCCCACCGGCCGCGAGCCCGACCGCCTCACCGATCACCGCCACCGCGTCCGCCCGCCGCGCCAGGCACGTCACCGGCAGCAGCACATGCGTCGCCAGACAGCCCGAACACCGCCCCCGCCGCGGCCGGACCTCCCCCTCGACCCCCGAACCCGGCGCACCCGCGCCCACCCCCAACCCGCCAGACCGCTCCCGCACCCCGGACAGGCCAGCTCACCCACCGCCAACCGCCGTTCGACCTCAACCACATCCACGTCTACGGTGAACACCGGCGCCTCCACGCGCCTCGCACGGCCCTCCCCGAACCGGCCAAGGTGATCAGGGGAGGGCCGTCGCCATTTCCGACGTGCTCACCCTGTCGTCGCGCACCAACAAGAAACCCACCACAAGATCACAGCTGGCACATGCCCACCCACGACGACGCCGACCCGCCTCGCCGCGCCCACCAAGAACGACGCGTGACACC
>NZ_JASNFO010000191.1:0-2914 GCF_032027725.1 Pseudofrankia coriaricola
ACCGGCCCTGTCCGAGGAGGTGTTCTACCTGGTCACCAGCCTGCCCGCCGAACAGGCCCACCCACGGGACCTCGCGGCACGGGCACGCGGGCACTGGACGGTCGAAGCGGTCCACCACGTCCGCGACCGCGTCCTCGACGAGGACCGCCACACCGTCCGCACCGGCAACGCGCCCCTGGCCTGGGCGATCGCCCGCGACACCGCCATCAGCGCGCTACGCCTCACCGGACACAGAAGCATCGCCAAAGCCCTGCGAGCCACCGCCCGCCAGCCCGAACGCGTCCTCCAGATCATCGGCCTGATCAGCGAAAAGGGACTTTGACGGCACCCTGGGTGTTCCCGCATCTGGATGAGCGGCAGCGCCGGCTGGTGATGGCGGCCGAGGCTCGGGCGCTGGGCCATGGGGATATCCGGGCGGTCGCGCGGGCTGCTGGGGTCCGTGAGGCCACCGTGTCGCGGGGAGTCGACGAGCTCGACGCTGGTGCCCCGCCGCTGGGCCGGGTCCGCCGGCCGGGCGGGGGCCGCAAGCGGGCGGCCGAGGTCGACCCTGGTCTGCGTCCGGCGCTGCTGGCTCTGGTCGAGCCGGACGAGCGGGGTGACCCGATGTCGCCGTTGCGGTGGACGACGAAGTCGACCCGCAATCTCGCCGAACAGCTGACCCGCCAGGGTCACCGGGTCGGCGCGGACACCGTCGGCGACCTGCTGCACGCGGAGGGGTTCAGCCTCCAGGGCAACAGCAAGACGCTGGAAGGCGCGCAGAGCCCCGACCGGGACGCGCAGTTCCGCTACATCAACGCCCAGGTCACAGACAGTCTGGACGCGGGTGACCCGGTCGTCAGCGTCGACACCAAGAAGAAGGAACTCGTCGGCGAGTACGCCAACCGCGGCCGTCAGTGGCGACCGACCGGCGACCCGGTGAAGGTCGACAGCCACGACTTCCCGGACAAGGAACTCGGCAAGGCCGTCCCCTACGGGATCTACGACCTGGCGGCAGACGCCGGCTGGGTCAGCGTCGGCACCGACCACGACACCGCCGCGTTCGCGGTCGCCTCGCTGCGCCGCTGGTGGGACGGGCAGGGCCAGGCGTCCTACCCACACGCCCGCCGGCTCCTGATCACCGCGGACGCGGGCGGCTCGAACAGCTACCGCACCCGCGCCGGGAAGACCGAACTCGCCGCGTTCGCCCTCGCCACCGTCCTGACAGTCACGGTCTGCCACTTCCCGCCCGGGACCTCGAAATGGAACAAGATCGAGCACCGGCTGTTCTCCCACATCACCATGAACTGGCGCGGCCGGCCCCTGACCAGCCACGAGGTCATCGTCAACTCGATCGCCGCGACAACGACCCGCACCGGGCTGCGCGTCCACGCCGAACTCGACACCGGCGCCTACCCCGCGGGGGCCAAGGTCAGCGACACACAGATCGACTGCCTCCCCCTGGACCGCCACAGCTGGCACGGCGACTGGAACTACACCCTGCGCCCCGAACCACCACCACCACCACCCGAGCCGGCCCGCGCCCCCGAACGCACCGACTGGGCACACCCAGCCGTGACCGGCCTGAGCACCGCAGCCTGGGACGAACTGATCGCCTCGCTCACCGTCCCGCACCGGATCCAGCGCGACAACGAGCTATTCGCCCGCAGGAGCGGCCCACCCACCCGCAGACCCGCCGGCGACCACCCACCCGCCCTCACCCTCGCCGAGCAAACCCTCGTGACCGTCCTGCGGCTGCGTTTCCGAACACCGCAGCCAGTCCTCGCCGAACTCTTCGGCGTCTCCCTCGGCTCCATCGCCAAAGCAGACCGGGAGATCCACCCGCTGCTCGACCAGAACCGCCACACCGTCACGCCCGCGACGACCTGTCTCGCGACCCTCGCCGACCTGACCGCACACGCCCAAGCGCACGGCATCGACCTGACACCGAAGCCCAAACCAGCGTGTTGATTATCCGCAAACCCTAAACGGCATTGCGTCCACACGCCAGTCGCGCGCCGCCGCAAAGAAATAGCGACTCGTCCGCTCCGTCTCGGGAGTGAATGAGCCATTCCCAGCAACGACCTGTGACGTTCGGTGACTGTTACGGGGTGTGAGTATCCCTGGGGCTGTGACAACGAGGGCGCGGGGCTCCGATAGGAAGGTTGCTCCGACCAAAGATCAACCCCAGGGAACCCCGCGCCTCGATGAGTTTCACATACACCGCCGAGTTGCCCCTCGGCGATCACACCGTCTTCCGCCTGGCGGGTCTTCTCGTCGCGGAGCGTCAACGCCGTGGCACCCGCGACGGCACCCGCACGCTGTCCGCGCTGGAACAGGCCGTCATGGTCCTGCGCTGGTTCTGTGACGGCCTCAGGGCCAGACAGCTCTTCGGGGATCATGGAGTGTCCCGGTCGGTGGGCTACCGCTACCTGCACGAGGGCATCGCCGTGCTCGCCTGGCAGGCCCCTGACCTGCGCGAAGCGCTGATGCGGGCCAGGATCGCCGGCTACGACCACCTCGTCCTCGACGGCACGGTCATCGAGACCGACCGGCTGCGCATGCCCGGCCCGACCGAAGGCGTGGACCTGTGGTGGTCCGGCAAGGCCTCCAACCACGGCGGCAACATCCAGGTCCTCTCGGCCCCCGACGACGGCTGGCCGCTGTGGGTCTCGGACGTGCGGCCCGGCCGCGAGCACGACTCGACCGCCCTGAAAGCCTCCGGCGCACTGGCGATCCTCGAGGAATGGACCGCCGACCTGCACGAGGTGCTGTTCGACCTCGGCTACGAAGGGATAGGAAGCCCGGCCGGGCCGCTCGCGATCGCGTACAAGAAGCCCAAGGGCGCCACCCTCACCGACGAACAGAAGGCACACAACCGGATCCACAACGCGCTACGCGCCGTCGGCGAACGCGCGAACGCCCTGCTCAAGGTCAC
>NZ_JASNFO010000192.1:0-2509 GCF_032027725.1 Pseudofrankia coriaricola
GTCGCCGAACATCAGCGCATTGCTCTTCGCCCGGCGGAAGTACAGGTGCGCGGAGTGCTCCCAGCTGAAGCCGATACCGCCGTGGATCTGGACGTTCTCGGCGGCCGCGAAATCGAAGCACTCCGAACAGCGGATCTTCGCGATGGAGGCGGCGACGGGCAGCTCGGGGTCCGAGGTCGCCGCCGCCCACAGCCCGTGGGCCAGCGCGGTCCGAGCGGCATCCAGCTCGAGCGCCATGTCCGCGCAGCGGTGCTTGATCGCCTGGAACTGCCCGATCGGACGCCCGAACTGCACCCGCGTCCTCGCGAACGCGACGGCCGTCTCCAGCACCCGCGCCGCGCCGCCTACCTGTTCGCAGGCCAGGGCGACGGCGGCCAGGTGGCCGAGGTGCTCGAGGGTCGGTCCGGCGCCGCCCTCCGGGCCGACGAGCCGGCCCGGCACGGAGTCCAGGTCGAGGCGCGCCTGGCTGCGGGTGAGGTCGAGTGTCGGCATCGCGCCGCGGGTCAGACCCGGCGCGGTTCCGTCGACCGCGAAGAGACTGACGGCGGATCCCGCGCCGTCGCCCGTCCGCGCGGCGACGAGCACGAGGTCGGCGATGTGTCCGTCGAGGACGAACATCTTCGTCCCGTGCAGCTCCCAGCCCGCCGCGCCGCGCGTCGCGGTCGCGGCGACATCGGCCGCATCCCAGCGCCCCGACTCCTCCACGACCGCCACGGTCGCGATGGTCTCCCCCGCGGCGATGCCAGGCAGATAATCCTTGCGGGCCGCCTCGTCGTCGATGTGCAGCAACGCGCCGGTCGCGAGCACGACGGTGGACAGGTACGGCGCGCACGTCAGGGTGCGCCCCATCTCCTCGAGGACCACGCCGACCTCGGCGAAGGTGGCGTCGCTGCCGCCGTGCTCGGCCGGGATGCACAGCCCGGTGAGGCCGAGCTCGCCGGCCAGCCTCGCCCACTGCCCCCGGTCGTAGCCCTCCGGCGTCTCCATCAGTCGCCGGACCTCGTTTTCCGAGGAGTGCGCGGCCAGGAACGACCGCACGGCCTGCCTCAGCTCGGCGCGTTCCTCGCTCGGTGCAAGATTCATGCTCCGGTACCCCCTTGCATGGCACTGGGCGGAGGGCCTCCGGGCGTGCGGCCACGCCATGATCGCGCGATCTTCGGCCGATCAGAACCGCGGAGTTCCCAGCCGCTCGACGGGCGGCCCGCGACGGGTGAGCCGCTCACTCCGAATCCGCGAGCTCGAGCTCGACGGCGTACCGCGCCCGGGCATCGGCGGCCAGGGACGGGAGGTGGCCGGTGGGGAACAACCCCGGGGCCGGCGCGACGCCGCGCAGCAGCTGCCGGGCCAGGTTCACCTTGTGAATCTCGGTCGGGCCGTCGGCCAGGCCCATGTGGAACGACTCCAGCACCCACCGGCCGAACGGCATCTCCGTGGAGACGCCCAGGGAGCCGTGCACCTGCAGCGCGCGGGACGCGACGTCCATCAGCACCTTGGGCATCGCCGCCTTGACCGCGGCGATATCGGCGCGCACCTTGTCGTAGTCGTTGTACCTGTCGATGCGCCAGGCCGTGCGCAGGACGAGCAGCCGGAACTGTTCCATCTGGATCCAGGAGTCGGCGATCATCTCCTGGACGAGCTGCTTGCGTCCGAGCATCTCGCCCTTGGTAGTCCGGGAGACCGCCCGCTCGCACATCATTTCGAACGAGCGCCTGACCAGCCCGACGGTCCGCATCGCGTGGTGGATGCGGCCGCCGCCCAGCCGGGTCTGCGCCACGGCGAAGCCGGCGCCCCGCTCGCCGAGCAGATGATCCGCCGGGACGCGTACGCCCTCGTAACGGATGTAGGCGTGGATGCCCTCATGTTCGTCGTGCCCGGACACCCCCACATTGCGGACGATATCGATGCCGGGGGTGTCCGCCGGGACGACGAACGCCGACAGCCGCCGGTGCGCCGGTGCGTCCGGGTCGGTGACCGCCATCACGATTAGAAACGAGGCGAACCGGGCGTGCGAGGAGAACCACTTCTCCCCGTCGATCACCCACTCGTCACCGTCGAGGCGGGCCAGGGTGGTGAACCCGGTCGGATCGGAGCCGCCCTGCGGTTCGGTCATCGAGAAACAGGAGACGATCCGGTTCTCGATCAGCGGTTCCAGGTAGGTCTTCTTCAGGTCGTCAGTGCCGTAGTGCGCGAGGATCTCGGCGTTTCCCGAATCCGGCGCATGGCAGCCGAACACGACCGGGCCGGAATGGGTACGCCCGAGGACCTCGTTGAGCAGTGCCAGCTTCACCTGCCCGTAGCCCGGGCCACCCAGCTCCGGGCCGAGATGGCAGGCCCACAGCTTCCGTTCCCGGACCTGGTCCTGCAGCGGCGGGATCAGCTTCGCGCGCACCGGGTCACGCACGTCCCAGGCGTGCTCGATGACGAAGTCGAGCGGTTCGACCTCCTCGCGGACGAACTCCTCGGCCCACTCCAGCTCGCGCGCATACTCCGGATCCGTCTCGAAGTCCCA
>NZ_JASNFO010000193.1:0-2416 GCF_032027725.1 Pseudofrankia coriaricola
GTCGCCGAACATCAGCGCATTGCTCTTCGCCCGGCGGAAGTACAGGTGCGCGGAGTGCTCCCAGCTGAAGCCGATACCGCCGTGGATCTGGACGTTCTCGGCGGCCGCGAAATCGAAGCACTCCGAACAGCGGATCTTCGCGATGGAGGCGGCGACGGGCAGCTCGGGGTCCGAGGTCGCCGCCGCCCACAGCCCGTGGGCCAGCGCGGTCCGAGCGGCATCCAGCTCGAGCGCCATGTCCGCGCAGCGGTGCTTGATCGCCTGGAACTGCCCGATCGGACGCCCGAACTGCACCCGCGTCCTCGCGAACGCGACGGCCGTCTCCAGCACCCGCGCCGCGCCGCCTACCTGTTCGCAGGCCAGGGCGACGGCGGCCAGGTGGCCGAGGTGCTCGAGGGTCGGTCCGGCGCCGCCCTCCGGGCCGACGAGCCGGCCCGGCACGGAGTCCAGGTCGAGGCGCGCCTGGCTGCGGGTGAGGTCGAGTGTCGGCATCGCGCCGCGGGTCAGACCCGGCGCGGTTCCGTCGACCGCGAAGAGACTGACGGCGGATCCCGCGCCGTCGCCCGTCCGCGCGGCGACGAGCACGAGGTCGGCGATGTGTCCGTCGAGGACGAACATCTTCGTCCCGTGCAGCTCCCAGCCCGCCGCGCCGCGCGTCGCGGTCGCGGCGACATCGGCCGCATCCCAGCGCCCCGACTCCTCCACGACCGCCACGGTCGCGATGGTCTCCCCCGCGGCGATGCCAGGCAGATAATCCTTGCGGGCCGCCTCGTCGTCGATGTGCAGCAACGCGCCGGTCGCGAGCACGACGGTGGACAGGTACGGCGCGCACGTCAGGGTGCGCCCCATCTCCTCGAGGACCACGCCGACCTCGGCGAAGGTGGCGTCGCTGCCGCCGTGCTCGGCCGGGATGCACAGCCCGGTGAGGCCGAGCTCGCCGGCCAGCCTCGCCCACTGCCCCCGGTCGTAGCCCTCCGGCGTCTCCATCAGTCGCCGGACGTCGGATTCGGCGGAGTGCGCGGCCAGGAACGACCGCACGGCCTGCCTCAGCTCGGCGCGCTCCTCGCTCGGTGCAAGGTTCATGCTCCTGTACCCCCTTGAGAGCTCGAAGAGCCCTGAGAGCCGCTCACTCCGAATCGGCGAGCTCGAGCTCGACGGCGTACCGCGCCCGGGCATCGGCGGCCAGGGACGGGAGGTGGCCGGTGGGGAACAACCCCGGGGCCGGCGCGACGCCGCGCAGCAGCTGCCGGGCCAGGTTCACCTTGTGAATCTCGGTCGGGCCGTCGGCCAGGCCCATGTGGAACGACTCCAGCACCCACCGGCCGAACGGCATCTCCGTGGAGACGCCCAGGGAGCCGTGCACCTGCAGCGCGCGGGACGCGACGTCCATCAGCACCTTGGGCATCGCCGCCTTGACCGCGGCGATATCGGCGCGCACCTTGTCGTAGTCGTTGTACCTGTCGATGCGCCAGGCCGTGCGCAGGACGAGCAGCCGGAACTGTTCCATCTGGATCCAGGAGTCGGCGATCATCTCCTGGACGAGCTGCTTGCGTCCGAGCATCTCGCCCTTGGTAGTCCGGGAGACCGCCCGCTCGCACATCATTTCGAACGAGCGCCTGACCAGCCCGACGGTCCGCATCGCGTGGTGGATGCGGCCGCCGCCCAGCCGGGTCTGCGCCACGGCGAAGCCGGCGCCCCGCTCGCCGAGCAGATGATCCGCCGGGACGCGTACGCCCTCGTAACGGATGTAGGCGTGGATGCCCTCATGTTCGTCGTGCCCGGACACCCCCACATTGCGGACGATATCGATGCCGGGGGTGTCCGCCGGGACGACGAACGCCGACAGCCGCCGGTGCGCCGGTGCGTCCGGGTCGGTGACCGCCATCACGATTAGAAACGAGGCGAACCGGGCGTGCGAGGAGAACCACTTCTCCCCGTCGATCACCCACTCGTCACCGTCGAGGCGGGCCAGGGTGGTGAACCCGGTCGGATCGGAGCCGCCCTGCGGTTCGGTCATCGAGAAACAGGAGACGATCCGGTTCTCGATCAGCGGTTCCAGGTAGGTCTTCTTCAGGTCGTCAGTGCCGTAGTGCGCGAGGATCTCGGCGTTTCCCGAATCCGGCGCATGGCAGCCGAACACGACCGGGCCGGAATGGGTACGCCCGAGGACCTCGTTGAGCAGTGCCAGCTTCACCTGCCCGTAGCCCGGGCCACCCAGCTCCGGGCCGAGATGGCAGGCCCACAGCTTCCGTTCCCGGACCTGGTCCTGCAGCGGCGGGATCAGCTTCGCGCGCACCGGGTCACGCACGTCCCAGGCGTGCTCGATGACGAAGTCGAGCGGTTCGACCTCCTCGCGGACGAACTCCTCGGCCCACTCCAGCTCGCGCGCATACTCCGGATCCGTCTCGAAGTCCCA
>NZ_JASNFO010000194.1:0-2323 GCF_032027725.1 Pseudofrankia coriaricola
CTCGCCACGAGTCGATGATCCCATCCAGCAAGATCCCGATCAAGCAACCTACTGACTACACTTCGGACAACACAGGCCAAAGTGCCAGGCTGTGCGCGTAGCGATCTTCGAGCACTCGCAAGTTCGGACTAGACGACGTCAGGGTCGCGCCGCCCCGGTGTTCCCAGCTCCGCCGGAGCTGAGCGCGGTGCCCGCGCGTACAGCAGGATCACGGCGGAGCAAGGGGAATCCTGCTCACCTGACATCCCGGCAATCCGTTCTGGCCGATCTCGCCGCGCAGTGGAACCGCCGGCGGCCCGGCCGCGTCCAAGCGCGCATGACACGAGCGTTTCGTTACGGCCGCCGTCCGTGCGGTCCACGACGGTCGATTTTCGCCACGATCACGCTGGTGGCGGTGGTGTCGGGAGTGGCGAGCTGCGGTGACAGTCCCAGCGGCGCGATTCGGTATCCCATGGGGCGGTCGGACCTCGTGCTCACCTGGGAGGAGGCCAATGGGCTCGCACCGGCCGGTTACAGCGGCGCCGGGGTGACGTCCACCTCGTTCCTCCAGTTGCCGTTGCTGCTCGTTTACGGGGACGGGACGGTCATTGGCTTCCGGAACGCACCGGCGGCCGGAACGCCGCCCATGTTGCCCCCTCTCTTCGTCCGCCAGCTGGATGCCGCGGGTATGCGGGAGCTGTTGGCCACGGCCGACCAGGATCGGCTGTTGCGGCGGCGGTCCTACCGGTCTGCGACCGCCGAGCAGACACCCGACGCGGGGCTGACCACCCTGACAATCTCGGCGAACGGACAGACGTACGTGCACCGGGCGTACGGCCGCACCATCGACTCGTCCGGCGCCCGCCGACAGCTCAACCGCTTCATCGAGCGGCTCACCGACCTCGATGCCCTGGCCAGCCCGGGTCACGTCACTCCGGCTGAGCTGTACCGGCCCAACTCCTACGCCGTCCGTGCGCGGCCAGTGGACCAGCAGGGGGGTGCCGACGACGGCACGGGGGAGGCCGCTGGGGGGGAATCCGCGAATGTCGTCGGCTGGCCGACCGGCGCGGGTTCGCTCGCCGACGCCCAGCGGTGCCTTGTGGTCCGCGGCCCGGAGGTGGATCGGGTCCTCGCCGCCGCGACCTCCCGCACCCGGTTCCGGGATGGCGCGACCGTGTACCAGGCGACCGTCCGAGTCCTGCTGCCGGGCCTGAGCGGCTGCTGACCCGAACCGCCAGCACGCTGCGCGTCGTGGTCCAGCCAGTCAGCCCTCGGGCGCCGGCGCACCGTCGTCGGGCGCGCCGTCGCTAGTCGGAATCTTCCTGCCCGGACGATGAATACGGCCAACATGACCACGGCAGCGAAGATCATAACGACGCTCGAGTGGCAAGGGGCGGCGCTAGCCTGCCCACGTTCCGGTCCTTTTCGATCAGGCCCGTCGCGGGATTTGGTGTGGGACGGTGGCCAGCCGGTTCGTCTCGCCGGCGAGGATGTCGGCGAGCGCGGGCACCGCCGTCACGAACGGGGAGTGCGCGGTGTCCAGGGTGTGGACGGCATCGACCCGCGCGGCCTGGTGCATCCGGCGCTGGCATGCAATCGGGAGCGCGAGATCCCGCGTGGTCTCGACGTAGACCTTGCGGATCTGTCCCCATCGCTCGTCGGTGAGTGCTACGGGCTCGGCGGCCACGAGGGGCGATTCGGGTACCAGCAGTGCGCCGAGGCGGCCGTAGTCGGTCTCCGGGACGTCGGTGTAGAACGTCTCGCGGCCGAGCTCGACCGGTACATAACTGACGCGTCTTTCCTCGTCGAACCGCTGGCTGGTGATGACCAGCGAGTCGGCGAAGTCCTGGTGGCCGCCGATGTCGATCAGCGACTGGCCGTCTGCCGGGACGAACGCGGCCAGGTACACCAGGCAGCCGACCAGGTCGGGCACGATCTCGGCCGCCTGGGTGATGGTGACGCCGCCCATGCTGTGCCCGACCAGGATGACCGGCCCGCGGGCGGCGTGGATCCGTTCGACGACGGTCTCGACGAAGTCGGCGAGGGTCGCGGTGGCGGCCACGGCGGGATCGTCGCGGCCGGGGAGGTCGACGGCGTCCACCGCGTATCCACGTCGCCGTAGTTCCGCTGTCAGCGGCTGCCAGCTGGCGCCTCGGTGAAATGCGCCGTGTACCAGGAGTAAGCGGCCATCCGTGGCCTCTGAGCTCATCGTCGGCCTTTCGTCGTTCTCGCTGGTTCTTGCCGCTGCTGTTCGGCGTTGAGCGGTGTTCGGATGACGCCCGGCGGTCGATCAACGCCCCGTGCCCTGCCTGGCGCGGGTCACGGTCCGACGTCTTCTTCGTGG
>NZ_JASNFO010000195.1:0-2136 GCF_032027725.1 Pseudofrankia coriaricola
CCAGCCGTCGAGCACCCCGGTGGCGTCGATCGCCTCCGACGAGCGTGAGCTGATCGCCGCGTACCAGACCAGCCCGGGTGTCGGGGTGCGGACCACCAGCAGGTGCGGGGTGCCGGACAGGACCGTGAGCCTGTCACGATTTTGGCTCTGGCGCACATTCGGTGGTAACGGTGCGTTAGCGCCGGTCGTGGAGGTCAAAGCGGTCGAAATCGGCCACCTCACAGACGTTCGCGAGGTCCGGCAGGCGCCGCCGCGCTGCGCTGGAAAGCCTCAACCAGGACAAAGTAGACGCAAGCGGCGTCTCACCACGCGATCACTGAACGTCACCACCGAATATGCGCCAGAGCCACGATTTTCGTGTAAGCCAGAGATGAACACCAGCCTACAAGTTCACATTATCAGAATGGCAAGCGTCCCGGGAAGAGGTTGACCAGCGAGTTGAGCGCGATTTTCCAGCCGTGGGTCCCGGTCCCGGACTCGCCGCCCCGGTGGCTCGATATGTTCCGGAGTCCCAGGTAGAGTAGCTTCATCGCCGCGTCACGGTCCGGGAAATGGCCTCGATTCTTCGTGATTTTCCGGAGTTGGAAGTTCATCGACTCGATGGCGTTGGTCGTGTAGACGATTTTCCGGAGCTCCGGCGGGTAGTCCAGAAAAGGAATGAACTCCGCCCACGCGTGACGCCATACGTCGACGGCGCCGGGGTACTGGGTCCCGAAGTTCTTGTCGAAGGCGGCCAGGCCGAGTTCGGCGGCTTCGAGAGTAGGCGCGGTGTAGATCTCCTTCATCGCCCTGACGACGGCTTTCCGATCGTTGTAGGAGACGAAACGCATCGCGTTGCGGATCACGTGGACAACGCACGTCTGCACCACGGTCTCGGGAAAGACCGCGACGACGGCCTCGGGCAGGCCGGTGAGCCCGTCGCAGCACACGATCAGGATGTCGCGCACACCGCGGTTGCGCAGATCGGCCAGGACCTTCTGCCAGAACTTCGCCCCCTCGGTGTCCTGGATCCAGCAGCCCAGCGCGTGCTTGCGCCCGTCGACGTCGACACCCACGGCCAGGTAGGCGACCTTGGTCGTGACCACACCGTTGTCCTTGACCCGGATCCGCAGACCATCCACGTACAGGATCGGGTAGACCTCGTCGAGTGGCCGGGACTGCCACGCCTTGATTTCGTCGACCACCACCTCGGTGACATTCGAGATCAGTTCCCGGGATGCATGGACGCCGTAGACCTCGCCCAGGTGCGCCTCGATGTCGCGCGTCGTCATTCCCCGCGAGTACAACGACAGGATCGTGTCGTCGAGGTTCCCTATCCGACGGGCATGCTTCGGTACGATCATCGGCTCGAACGAGCCGTTCCGGTCACGCGGCACCTCAATGTCGACCGGCCCGTTACGCGTCGACACCGTCTTCGTGGACCTCCCGTTACGGGAGTTCCCCGTGCCGTGTCCGGCCGGATCGCCGACCTCGTACCCGAGATGGTCCGTCATCTCGACCTGCAGGGCACGCTCCAGGACGGCCTTCGTCATCTGGTTCAACAAACCATCAACCCCATCGACCGGCGTTCCGGTCGCTTTCGCATCCTTCAACAACGCGTCAATCGTTTCCGGAGAAAAAGCCTCCGCAACCCTCCGCACCGCCGCCTCGTCATTTGTCCGAGGCGTAACGATCTGTGTCATTCGGTGTCCATTTCTGACCTACCCGATCAAGGTAAATCAATCCTGGTCCACCTCTGGCTTACACAGTCGTCATGGCTCTGGCGCATATTCGGTGGTGACGTTCAGTGATCGCGTGGTGAGACGCCGCTTGCGTCTACTTTGTCCTGGTTGAGGCTTTCCAGCGCAGCGCGGCGGCGCCTGCCGGACCTCGCGAACGTCTGTGAGGTGGCCGATTTCGACCGCTTTGACCTCCACGACCGGCGCTAACGCACCGTTACCACCGAATGTGCGCCAGAGCCGTCGTCATGACACGCCCAGGACCGTGCCCGTGGCCTCGTCGAGATCCCTGCGCAGCACGTTGACCGGGGACTCGTCGCCGCACAGTACCGGCTCGGCGCGCAGCGCGGCCTTCATCGCCTCGTCGAAACCGGCGGCCTCAAGATCCTCGGCGAGGCGGGCGTTCGCGCGGGCGACG
>NZ_JASNFO010000196.1:0-2028 GCF_032027725.1 Pseudofrankia coriaricola
CGCGCCCGACAGACATCCCATGGGCTCGGATGTCCAGCCACAGCTGGTGACCGCGCATTGGCGCAATACCCACCCAGCCACCTCGTCAGCCCGGTCCCAGCCATACCACCGCCATATGCCAGGGGCCCGGAACCACGCGAGGAGGGCGCCCAGCGCCCGACACGGGGCGAGCGCGCCCAGCGCCTCGCCCCGACAGGTGGTTCCGGGCCGGTCTGTCGGGCCGGGGCCGATCTTCCTTCGGGCTGGGAGTGGGTGCGCGGACGTAACCGGTGCGTGGTGTTCCCTGGGTGGATATCCCGTGTGTTGATGGAGTGGGAGTGGTCACCAGCGGGATCGGTCGGTTGGTTATGTCGTGGAAACATCCGCGCCCTACGCTGCGGCCGTGGCGGACCTGTTCGAGGGATATCCGGCGGAGGTGCAGGCCACCGCCGCTTGGGACGAGGTGTTCGAGGCTGCTGACACGCCTCGAGAGGTGTATGCGGCGCTGTACGACGCGTTGCGGCCGCTGAGCAGTGGTGACCTGGCGGCCCGCAAGGCGGCGCTCGACCGGGCGTTCCGGGACGCGGGCATCACGTTCATCCTGTTCGGGGAGGAGCGCCCCTTCCCGCTGGACCTGGTTCCCCGGCTGCTGTCGGGCCCGGAGTGGGACACCATCGAGCGTGGCGTGGTCCAGCGCGTGCGCGCGCTGGAGGCGTTCCTCGCCGACGTCTACGGCCGCGCCGAGGTCCTCGAGGAGGGCATCCTGCCGCGCCGGCTGGTGATGTCCAGCTCGCACTTCCACCGGGCCGCGCACGGCATCGACCCGCCCAACGGGGTGCGCTGCCACGTCTCCGGCATCGACCTGATCCGCGACGAGCAGGGCCAGTTCCGGGTGCTCGAGGACAACGTCCGGGTCCCGAGCGGGGTCAGCTACGTCATCGAGAACCGCCGTGCGATGACCAGGGTGTTCCCGGAGCTGTTCGCCACCCACCGGGTCCGCCCGGTCGCCGACTACGCCTCCCATCTGCTGCACGCGCTGCGGGCCGCGGCACCACCCGAGGTGGCCGACCCGACCGTCGTCGTGCTCACCCCCGGCATCTACAACGCGGCCTACTTCGAGCACGCGCTGCTCGCCCGGCAGATGGGCGTCGAGCTGGTCGAGGGCCGCGACCTGCTGGTCCGCAACAACCGGGTGACGATGCGCACCACCGAGGGCGAGCAGCCGGTGCACGTCATCTACCGCCGGGTCGACGACGACTGGCTCGATCCGCTGCAGTTCCGGCCCGAGTCGGTCGTCGGCTGCGCGGGGCTCGTCAACGCCGCGCGCGCCGGGCGGGTCACGATCGCCAACGGCGTCGGCAACGGCGTCGCCGACGACAAGCTCATGTACACCTACGTCCCCGAGCTGATCCGGTACTACCTCGGCGAGGAGCCGGTGCTGCCCAACGTCGACACGTACCGGGTCGAGGATCCCGACCAGCGCGCCCACGTGCTCGACCACCTCGACGAGCTCGTCATCAAGCCGGTCGACGGTTCGGGCGGCAAGGGCATCGTCATCGGGCCGCAGGCCACCGACGAGGAGCTCGCGACGCTGCGCGCGCAGGTGATCGCCGACCCGCGCGGCTGGATCGCGCAGCGCGTGGTGCGGCTGTCGACGTCGCCGACGCTGTCCAGTGACCGGCTCGGCCCACGCCACATCGACCTGCGGCCGTTCGCCGTCAACGACGGCAACCGGATCTGGGTGCTGCCGGGTGGGCTCACCCGGGTCGCGCTGCCCAGGGGCAGCCTGGTGGTCAACTCCAGCCAGGGCGGCGGCTCGAAGGACACCTGGGTGCTCGCGCCGGAGCTCGCCGAGGGTGAGCGACCCGGCGCCTACGGCCGGCCGGCCGTAGGCGACTTCCAGACCGCCCAGGGCCCAGACCTCGGCCCCGACTCCTCCGGCGACCAACAGCAACAGCAGCAACAGAACCAGCAGCACGAGGAGCAGCAGGACCCCGAGGTCCCCGAACACCGGACCGGTGCCCAGCGGCGCGGAGGCGCGCCTCCGCG
>NZ_JASNFO010000197.1:0-1843 GCF_032027725.1 Pseudofrankia coriaricola
ACGGGGTCGAGTTCGACAAGAGCAGGATCGTGCTCTACGCCTACCGGCACACCTACGCCCAGCGGCACGCCGACGCCGGCGTCGGCATCGACGTGCTGCGCGAGCTGATGGACCATCGCAAGCTCGACACCACCCGGCAGTACTACCGCGTCGGCGAGCAGCGCCGCCGCGAGGCCGTCGACCGGCTCACCGCCCTGCAGTTCGACCGGCACGGCAACCGCGTCTGGCAGCAGGCCCAAGCCCTCCTCGACGCCGCGCACACCCACCGGGCGATCGGCGAGGTCGCCGTCCCGTTCGGGATCTGCGCCGAGCCGTCCAACGTCAAGGCCGGCGGCCAGGCCTGCCCCTACCGGTTCCGCTGCGCCGGCTGCGACCACTTCCGCACCGACGTCTCCTACCTGCCCGAACTGACCAGCTACCTCGACGACCTGCTGCGCACCCGCGAACGGCTCCTCGCCACCGCGGACGTCGACGACTGGGCCAGAGCCGAGGCCATGCCCTCCGACGAGGAGATCACCCGCATCCGCAGGCTGATCGGCCGCGTCAGCGCCGGCCTCGACCAACTCACCGGCCCCGAACGCGCCCAGATCGACGACGCCGTCGCGACCGTCCGACGCCACCGCGCCGCGATGCTCGGCATGCCCCGGCTGCGCGCCGGAGCCCTCCCCGCCGGCCAGGCGACGCCATGACCACTTCCTCCTCCCGCACCGCCGCGATGGCGAAGGGCCGGCGCGCCGACACCGACCGGCGCCGCGGGCGCGTCCAGACCGCCCTCACCAGCGCCCACGCCGCCGGCGAGGAGATCACCATCAGCGGTATCGCCCGCGCCGCCGGCGTCGACCGGACATTTCTCTACCGGCACCGTGACCTGCTCGAGCAGGCCCACGCCCTCGAAGCCCAGCCCGCTCCCACCCCCGGCGTCGGACCCGCCGTCACCCGGGCGTCCCTACAGGCCGACCTGCTCGCTGCCCAGGAACGCGCCGTCCGCCTGGCCGCCCGCATCCACCAACTCGAAAACCGCCTGTCCGACACCCTCGGTGAACAGGCCTGGCGCGAGTCCGGACTCGGCGCCCCGGCCGACATCGACAAACTCAACACGCGCATCGTCAACCTCGAGCAGCAGGTCGTCGACCTACGCCTCCAACTCGAGGAACGCGACCAGGACCTCGCCGCCGCCCGGCAGGCAAACCGCGAACTGATGACCCGCATCAACGCCCCGACGACGAGCCGATAAAAACCCGGCGCGTCGCCCTTGCACCACACCTGTTGCAGACAATACCTTCAAGTCAAACAGCCCCTGAGCTGCACAAACGCAGAAATCAGGCGCCCGGACCAGCGTCCGACCCCCAGAGAACCACCGCCACTCCGGACTCGGCTACAGAACCCCAGCCGAAGTCCACGCCGAATACGACGCCCAGCAGGCCGCGGCATAGAAAACCCCATTGGAAGCTATCCGGAAAACGCAGGGCCGCTCACGGGCCTGCTGCGCTGCGGACGGTGCGGACATCGGATGACGGTCAGCTACCACACCCCGGCCAGCCGGTTCCCGTCGCACAACTACCACTGCGGCTACCTGCGCGCCACCTACGGCACCGGCCGGCTGTGTCAGCACCTCGCCGGCCCGGCGCTCGACCGCTACGTGACCGGCCAGCTGCTCGACGCCGTCGCCCCGGCCGCGTTGGAGGTCTCCCTGACCGCGGCCGCCCACGCCGAGGCAGACCGGGCCGAGCTGGACACCCTGTGGCGTCAGCGGCTGGAACGCGCCCGCTACACCGCCGACCGCGCCCGGCGCCAGTACCAGCTCGCCGAACCGGAAAACCGGCTGGTCACCCGCCAGCTGGAA
>NZ_JASNFO010000198.1:0-1807 GCF_032027725.1 Pseudofrankia coriaricola
GTCAGCCACAAACCCAGATCATCCACGCCCCACCGCCACGATCAAGCAACAGCCACAACGTGTCACCCCAACACAAACGCCCAGCTCAGCGGACCCAGGGCATCGACGCCGGCAAGAAGATCGTCGGACGGAAACGCACCATCATCGTCGACACACTCGGGCTGCTGCTCACGGTCCTGGTCACCTCGGCCGACACATCCGACGGCCGAGCCGGCCTCCGTCCGCTGACCACCCTCGCCGCCGCCCATCCCAGAATCCGAAAGGTCTGGGCCGACAGCGCCTACCGCAGCGCGGTCATCGAACACGGCGCCCGACTCGGCATTGACATCGAGACCGTCCGCCGCGACCCCACAACCAAGGGATTCATTCCCCTCTCACACCGCTGGATCGTGGAGCGCACCTTCGGCTGGCTCATGTCCTATCGCCGCCTCGCCCGCGACTACGAAGCCCACCCCACCCGTTCCGAAGCCATGATCCACCTTGCCATGATCGACCTCTTGGCCCGCCGCGCCACCGGCGAATCAACCCCAACCTGGCGAGGAACATGAATCTGAATTAAACGAAACCCGCGGGATCGAACACCCACTTAAAGGGTGTTTGGTCCTTTCTCGGGCACTGTCGGCCAGTTTATTTCCCGCCCGACGGTCACGCGCAGCCATCGCTCTCCGAGATTCACGGGCGGTCCGGCATATTCTGACGGATATGACACCTATGGCGGCGCGGTGTTCGCCCGGAAGATCCCGTCTCATCCCGCAGTCTGATGCTTTGCGACCCTTATCGGTGGCGGAGAGAACTCCGGGTAGGCACCGCCGATCCGCGGTAGGCCGCAACCATGACCGAGCAGCGACGTTACCCCAGCGACCTGTCCGACGCGCGGTGGAAGCTGGTCGAACCCGTGCTGACCGCCTGGCGCGCCGAACGCCACCAGAAAGGCCTCAACATCGGACGCCCTCCAACACACGATCTGCGCAGCATCCTCAATGCGATCCTGTACGTCGACCGCACTGGTATCCCCTGGCGCTACCTCCCCCACGACTACCCGCCCTGGGAAACCGTCTACGGCTACTTCGCTCACTGGCACAACGACGGCGTCC
Source organism: Pseudofrankia coriaricola (assembly GCF_032027725.1). NCBI lineage: Bacteria > Bacillati > Actinomycetota > Actinomycetes > Frankiales > Frankiaceae > Pseudofrankia > Pseudofrankia coriaricola. The sequence continues at coordinate 1,095 of NZ_JASNFO010000198.1, forward strand.
TCGACCAGCTCCTCGACCTCACGCGACACCATGTCCGTACCGACGCGGGCCACGACCCCGAACCCACCGCCTGCGTGATCGACTCCCAGAGCGTCAAGACCGCTCCCACCGTTCCAGCTGCCACCCAGGGCATCGACGCCGGCAAGAAGATCGTCGGACGGAAACGCACCATCATCGTCGACACACTCGGGCTGCTGCTCACGGTCCTGGTCACCTCGGCCGACACATCCGACGGCCGAGCCGGCCTCCGCCCGCTGACCACTCTCGCCGCCGCCCATCCCAGAATCCGAAAGGTCTGGGCCGACAGCGCCTACCGCAGCGCGGTCATCGAACACGGCGCCCGACTCGGTATTGACATCGAGACCGTCCGCCGCGACCCCGCAACCAAGGGATTCATTCCCCTCCCACACCGCTGGATCGTGGAGCGCACCTTCGGCTGGCTCATGTCCTACCGCCGCCTCGCCCGCGACTACGAAGCCCACCCCACCCGTTCCGAAGCCATGATCCACCTTGCCATGATCGACCTCTTGGCCCGCCGCGCCACCGGCGAATCAACCCCAACCTGGCGAGGAACATGAATCCGAATTAAACGAAACCCGCGGGATCGAACACCCACTTAGTGGATGTTTACGCAGCCCTGGTGACGATAATTCCTCTTTGAGGCCGGCTGCCTTTGCGTGTTTCGCGTCGTAGGAGCACGTTCGCGCATCCCG
>NZ_JASNFO010000199.1:0-1242 GCF_032027725.1 Pseudofrankia coriaricola
ACCGGTCTGGCCCGCGCCGCGGCAGGCCGCGCGCCCGAGCCGACCGCGTGCATCCTCGACACCCAGAGTGTCAAGACCTCCACTGACGTCCCCCTTGCCAGCCAGGGGACGGACGCCGGGAAGAAGATCGTCGGGCGGAAGCGGGGCGTGGTCACCGACACCCTCGGTCTGCTGCTCGCCGTGAGCGTCACCGCAGCGCACCTGTCGGACAACACCCTGGGCACACGGCTGCTCGACCAGGCCACGGACACCTACCGGTCGATTGCGAAAACCTGGGTCGACAAAGGCTTCAAGAACACCGTGGTCGAGTACGGGGCCGCCCTCGGGGTCGACGTCGAGGTCGTCTCCAGAAACACCCAGAAACGCGGTTTCCACGTCGTGAAACGGCGGTGGGTCGTCGAGCGGACCCTGGGCTGGCTCATGTTCCACCGCCGCCTGGCCCGTGACTACGAGACCCTCCCCGCCAGCTCCGAAGCGATGATCCACATTGCCATGATCGACAACACGGCCAAACGCATAACGGGCGAAACCACACCCACCTGGCGAGACCCTCGATAGAACATAAGCCACAATCAACCCAAATCAAACATCCACTTATGCGCAGCTGTGCATAAGGAACCTAATGAACAGCGCTGGATTATGCGCAGCGCTGGCCTGTCGGGCCTGGTGAGGACCCGGTCGGGGGTGGATCGCTGCGCATAACCCGGTCAGCCGCGGAGGCTCACAGCGAGGTGAGCCAGTTGAGGAGGTCGAGGTCCTGGCTCCACTCGGGCAGGTCGTCGGTGAAGATGTCGGTGTAGGCGGCTTCCAGGGCTTTGCGTTTGGCTTCGGTCGACGCCCGTGCGTAGATCTCTGTCGTGGACAGGTCGACGTGTCCCAATATGTCGCGGATGTAAGGCGGGGGGATGCCAGGGCGCCGGCAAAGTTGCTTGTTAGCAACTGACTTTCTTGATCGTTTCGAGTGGTCGTTCGGGGTGGCGGGCGTGGTGGCGTAGGGCGTGGGCGATGTTGCCGGCTCCGGTCAGGCGCAGGATGGTGATCGCGAGGTTGCGGAGGCTGGCCATGACCTGGGGTGCGTTTCCTGTCCGGGCGCGGTGGTGGTCCTCGTCGTAGGTGACGTCGCGGACCCAGTGGAGCTGGTTCTCGATGCCCCAGCGCCCGCGGGCGAGTGCGGCGAGCAGCGCGGGGCTGGCCTGATGCGTCGGCAGGCTCGTGACCGCGTGGATGGTCTCGGTCGTTGTC
>NZ_JASNFO010000200.1:0-807 GCF_032027725.1 Pseudofrankia coriaricola
GGGCCGAGCCACCGGGATTACCCGGAAGACAAGTGGGAAGCGGGAGCGGCATGCGCATCCTGGTCGTCGACAACTACGACTCCTTCGTCTTCAACCTCGTTCAGTACCTGGGGCAGCTTGAGGCGGAGTGCCTGGTGCGACGCAACGACGAGGTCGAGCCGGAGCTCGTCGGCGAGCTGGGGGTGGACGGCGTGCTGCTCTCCCCCGGTCCGGGCACGCCGGAGGCGGCGGGCGCCACCATCCCGATGGTGATGGCCGCCGGGTCGGCCGGCCTGCCCGTGTTCGGCGTCTGCCTCGGGCACCAGGCGATCGGGGTCGCGTTCGGCGCGACCGTCGACCGCGCGCCCGAGCTGCTGCACGGCAAGACCTCGGTCGTCCACCACGACGGCGCCGGGGTGCTCGCGGACCTGCCGAGCCCGTTCATCGCGACCCGCTACCACTCGCTCGCGGTGGAGGAGTCGACCCTGCCGGCGGAGATCGAGGTCACCGCCCGGACGGAGAGCGGCGTCGTGATGGCCATGCGGCACCGGACGCTGCCGATCGAGGGCGTGCAGTTCCACCCCGAGTCGGTGCTCACCCAGGGCGGCCACCTGATGCTCGCCCGCTGGCTCGAGTCCTGCGGTGACGGCGGTGCCGCCCGCCGGCTGGCGCCCGGGCTGTCCACCGAGGTCGAGACCCTGCGCCAGGCCGCCTTCGCCTGAACCTGGCAGACATGATCGCGGTTTCAGCCCTCAGGTGGTTGTAATCACCGCCGTTCACGACCATCAGAGGACGCTACCGGCGATCACGCCAACGGACTGATCTGGC
>NZ_JASNFO010000201.1:0-529 GCF_032027725.1 Pseudofrankia coriaricola
ACCGGTCAGCTCGTAGCCGAGCCGAGCGAAGATGCCCTCGTCCCGCCAGGCGGCGAAGTAGAAGTAGACGGTTCCGTGCGGCGGGAAGTCGTGGGGCAGGTATTTCCACGGGACGCTGGTCCGGTTGAGGTAGAGAATCGCGTTGAACACCTCGCGCAGGTCCACCTGGGCGGGCTGGCCGGTGGGCCGGCGGTCGAGCCGGGCCTGCCGCCAGGCGTGCAGGGTGGGGGCGATCAGCTCCCAGCGGGCATCCGACAGGTCACTGGGGTACGGCGTGCGCGGGCTCATGACAGACGCTCCTACCTGGCGTGCCTGTCCCTAAACCCTCCTGGGCGGACGTGGCCGGGCGGTCGGGAGGGAGTTTTCGCCCATCATCGAACCAGACAGAATCCGCGCCGCATATCCGAACTCAACGGATGCCATGATCGCGGCCGCGGGATGCGCGAACGTGCTCCTACGACGCGAAACACGCAAAGGCAGCCGGCCTCAAAGAGGAATTATCGTCACCAGGGCTGCGTAAACATCCACT